>JAKAWN010000208.1 GCA_021827245.1 Acidobacteriota bacterium
GTTCGGCGAAAAACAGTTAGAATGGGCCGTCGGAGACGCAGCAAGCCGGCTTGCTTCTGGGCTGGTCCATCGAATTGAACATCTAGCTGTGGTTCGTGACATTCAGAAAAAACAGCGGTACACGGAAGGGGCCGCGGGAGAGGTCAAGATCATGGACGGCGACTACGATCGAACTTTCTCTTATTCGGTGTGCGCGCGGGACGAATGGCGGACGGTAACGATTAAACATACGAAGGAGTATCTGACGTCCACCTGAAGATAGCGGGCATGGATAGACGGCGCATGATCCCCGCACTGCTCGTGGCTGGGTGCCAAATCGCTAGGCAGTAAAGGTTGACGAGGACAGATGTTATGCAGCAAACAAAGGACGGATCTACTATCTGGGCATATCTAGTGTTTTGACCGGTCGTCTCACTCTAGGAGCCCAGACCAGTTGCGTCTACTTATGGCCATCAATCCAATAAAATTCGCCAGCACGGTCAACGACCAGTTCCTGAACTATCAACTAACGGCATTTCCCCTCACCGATCCCGATTTGGCAACACAGGCTAGAATTCTTTTAAGGGGAAAGCTGGGACAGTCGCCCCTATTCAAAGGGCCTTATATCTCGCTGTCCAGGTCTCTGAAGCTAACAAGGAATCTCGAGGACTTGGCCAATAGCGGGAATGTTCATCCCGCGCTTCCCGGCCTTACCGAATATCCGGTACTCTTCGCACACCAAGATGCCACGCTCACAGCGGTGAAGGACGGGAACCATTGTCTTATTGCCACCGGGACAGGCTCCGGAAAAACCGAGGCCTTTTTGTACCCGATACTCGATCACTGCCTGAGGCTTCGCGATCTCAATCAACCAGAAGGCGTAGTCGCCGTCCTGGTCTACCCGATGAACGCCCTAGCAATTGACCAGTTGGGAAGACTCAGGCGAATGCTGGTCGGCTCAGGCATTTCATTCGGAATGTACGTTGGAACAACGGCTGCCGATGAGTCAGAACTCGAACAGGTAGTCAGGCTCAACCCTGGTGAGGGGAAAGACGCGTTCGAAAAGCTTGCCAGGAAATACCGTGACCACGAACGCACGATTATTTCCCCGACCGAAGAGCGGCTTACCGAAAAGGAAATCGCTGCTCACCCTCCGCGGTTGTTGCTGACGAACGTCAACCAGCTTGAAATCTTGCTGACGCGGGGCAAGGACTTAGGGATGTTTGTTAGTGCACCTCTGAAGTTCCTTGTTTTCGACGAGGCACACACTTATAGCGGCGCTGTAGGCGCCGAGGTCGCCTGCCTGATTCGTCGCCTTCGTTCCTTCTGTGGGAAGAGCCCCGATGAGGTGACCTGCATAGCAACCTCAGCAACGATCACTGATCCCGAAGCCGGAGAAGAAGCAAGCGCACAATTCGCATCGCGCTTTTTCGGAATCGATCCCGGGCGAGTGGTTCTGGTCAAAGAGGAATATGAAATCGAAGAATTTCCCCGCGAGAGAGTTAACCCGAATCCCCCAAGTGAAGATGCCATCCAGCTTCTAGAAAAGGCCTTACAGGCAATCGACCGGAACGACGAACTTGCATTGCGGCAGGTGGTTGAAGCACTGACCGGTAGACCCCTTTCGACGCGGGCGGCTTGGCCCGAAGCTCTTTACGACCACTTTCAGCACAACGAGTATGTATACGCGGTTTTCCACCAACTGGTACACCCGTTATATCTCCCCGAGGCGGTCCAGCGGATCAAAATCGCATTACGCCGGGACGGGTACAACGTTGATGGTCAAGCGAAAGCCGAACTGCTGTGCTATCTCGTCCTCGGGGCGGCCGCAGAAAAGGCGGATAACCCCCTCTTACGGCCTAAAGTTCACTACTTCGTCAAGGGGCTCGAAGGAGCGGTCATCAATTTCATAGAAGCCCAGGAACAGGCAGACTTTCGGGCCGATTTGAGCCTTTCTTTGGCTGACGCTCAACAAAAACACTTAGCCGAGCCGGGTGCATTCCTTCCGGTCCTCGTCTGCAAGAACTGTGGGCAGCATTATGTGCAGGGATATTACCGTAGTTTCTCGATTGTGAATGGGGAACCGGTCGGGGGAGATGCTGAAGGTAATAACGTTTACTGGGAGCCTTCCGACGAAGCTCAAGGCTCTCGGGTAATACTCACGAACCGCTTTCTTTCAGAAATTGAGGATGAGAGTGGTGCCGCCACTGAGAGACTTGACCGGAAACGAGTGCCGACATTCTTCTGCCGCCACTGCGGAACTCTGCATAAGGCTAACGGAACGTGTCAACTTCCCAAATGCAAAAGGCCGGGAGCCCTTGTCCCTCTCTGGTGTATCCCAGTTAACGATGCAGGATTCTTGGCAACCTGCCCAAGCTGCGGGCAGCGAGGGAATGTAATTGGCGAAAGAATCATCGAACCAATCAGACCACTCCGCGCGGTGACGGTGGCGGATGTTCATATCCTGGCTCAGAACATGATTAACGCCGTCCCTCCGCAGCAACAACGTCTAATTGTGTTCACTGACAACCGGCAAGACGCGGCTTTTCAGGCAGGATGGATGCAGGACCACGCCCGGCGATATCGGCTCCGGCACCTTATTTACGACTTTCTCCGTGACAAGAAAGAGCCCTCATCAATCAGTGATATCCAAGAGTATTTGCTCAGAATTTTCCGGGAGGATCGGGACCTCGCGATGGCGCTGGCTCCTGAGGTTTATCAGGGCCGAGCGCAAGAGGCATTCGGGAGGGACCTCGAGGAATCATTGCGGTACTACATACGGATTGCCTTGGTCAGGGAATGGGCCACCAGCTTCAAGCAACGCGATAGTCTGGAAACCTGGGGAATGACAAGAGTCGTTTACGCAGGGGTGGATTCTGACCATCCCTGGATCGTCGATTGGGCCACGAAACTGCAACGTTCACCAGCAGAAGTCGTGGACGGAATATCGGCACTACTGGATAGCTACCGCAGAAATCGCTATTTTCACGATGGGATCGCGCCTATCTTCTCCAGGTACTGGCATGAGAGCGATGTCGAGGTACAGCGCGGTTTCCTCCCGCTTTTCGATTTTCCCCCGAAGGGGCTCAAAGAAAGGAGAGAAGAAGGGGACAACGAGCTATACGTGACGCAATTCAGGTCATCCCGGGGGCAAACTCTCGCCGCAAATTTCCTGGCGAAGTGGGGAGCGCCACTCCACGTTCGCGAAGATTTTCACCAGGCACTTTGGGGGTTCCTCACTCAGATTTCAAAAGTTCTCGAGCCTGTCACCCTTGTTGGGAATCGGGGGAGAGCTCTTCCGGGGGCCGCCGGCGTCTACCAGCTTGCGTCCTCTCAGATTGGAATTGTGACCCAGCGAGAGCGCTACAGATGTGAGACTTGCCAGAGGATCCACACGCGACCTTTGCCGCGCCTTTGCTGTACGGCTATGCACTGCAAAGGCACGGTCAGGAAGGAGGAACCGCCGAAGGACGATTACAACATTATCCTTCTCGATCTGCCCTTCTCAATGCTCTGTGCGCAGGAACATTCCGCCCAAGTGCCAGCGAAAGTGCGCGAGAAGATCGAAGACGATTTTAAGAAACCGACTGGGAGAACAAATTGCCTCGTTTGCACACCCACCCTTGAACTAGGAGTAGATATTGGAAGCCTTGATATGGTGTTCATGCGGAACGTTCCTCCCAAGCCGTCCAACTATTGGCAGAGGGCTGGGCGTGGAGGTCGCCGACATCGCATGGCCGTTCTCTACACGTACTGTCGGAAAAGTAATCACGATACCTACTTCTTCCAGGAACCGACTCGGATGCTAGCGGGAGTGATTGACGCCCCTAGGTTCAATCTGCGCAACGAGGTCATGCTGAGGAAACACGTTCACGCCGCCACGATCTCGGAGATGATCCGCCTCTCGCGCTCAATATCGCAGGAGTCAGGACTGTCCGATCCAGATATCGAAGAACTACGGAAGATCCGCGAGCAAGTTTTTCCTGATTACATCGTCACGTACCTCTTCCACGATGGTCATCAATATCGATTGGAACCTTACTCTGTTATGCCGCTGAGCATATTCGTCTCAAAGCACAAAGAAAGGCTGTTTCAAGCTATTCGCAAAGTCTTCTCAAAATATTGGCCTGATGAAGATCGGCAACTTGTGTCAGATGAGTTTCTTGGTCGATACCTTGATGGAATGTCGGAGGCTCTTCAGGACGTCGTGAATTTGCTGCATAGACGCATGCTTTGGGCCCTGCACACGCAGTCTCGACTCCTCGATGCCCAACGTAATGGGCTGCTAGAACCTGATGAAGAGAGGCTGCTTGCCCGCTGCAAACGCTATTTGCAGCAATTGGCAGAGCCGGAAATGAGCACATATGTGCTCCGAGTGTTAGCTGTGGAAGGATTTCTCCCAGGCTATGGAACTTACGAAGGTGGTATTCGCGCATTCGCGAGCAGAGCCCTTAGTGCCATGCATGGGCGGCCCGACTTCGAATTGTCACGTCCCCCATCAATTGCAGTGAGGGAATTTGTGCCAGGCAATTTGATTTACGCAAACAGCGGTCGTTTCAGAGTGAGCCTATTCCATTTTCCGGTGGGAGAGCACCGCTTAGAGCCAGAAGAGTACGTCGTAGACGTTGATAATGAACGCATCAGCCAAGCTTCCCCACCGAAGCCGGGCCAAGCTCAGTACGGTGGTCACCAGGGCGCTGTCATTTCCGGTCTTCCAGCCTGCGACGTGGATATTACGTACGTTTCCCGGATAAGTGACGAGGAGCAGAATCGTTTTCAATTACCTGTGACGATTCTCGGCTACCTCAAACCGGCGCACCGTGGGGGTCAGGCATATTCTGTGGGTGGAAAGAACATCCAACACCGGTTTGGCCAGCAGACTCGATTAGTTAATGTTGGCCCAGCCGACCGCGTCCGAAAAGGGTTTCTCGGATTCCCGATCTGCATCGTTTGTGGAGGAACACGCTCGCCATATGCCTCGCCCAAGGACTTGGACCATTTTGCGGAGGTTCATAAGGACCGATGCGGGAAAGCGCCGCAAAACATTGCACTGAGCGCTGATGCTTGCGTAGATGGCCTGCTTTTCCATGGGCTTGCTTCCAAAGCGGAAGCTGTCAACTTGGGAGAGGCACTCCGGATCGGCGGAGCACAAGTCCTAGAGATGGACGTCGAAGATCTGCAAATTCTTCCTCTCCCTCAACCTGACGGGTCCTACGACGTATTTCTGTATGATCCAATGGTAGGCGGGTCAGGATTGCTTCAGCAAACACTAGAGCGCTGGCGAGAGATTATCCGGGCCTCGCTGACCGTCCTCACTGCGTGTCCCGACAAATGCGAGCTTAGTTGCTATCGTTGCATGCGCACTTTCCGCAACGTGTTCTACCACACCCTGTTGGACCGCCACGTGGCTGCCAATCTAATTACACAGATGAACGAGGACCTGCAGAAGGAAGGGGACATCCCTCCCGTCGAAGAAGTGCAGCCGACTGCCGGAGGATTACCCACAAATGTCGGGGAGTTCGAGCTGAGCCAGATCTTGGAGAGGGCCGGGTTTCCACCCTTTGAGCATCAACATCAGATTGCTATCGGCAAGCCCTTCGCTAGCACGACCCCGGATCTGTACCACCACGATCCAGCCAATGGTGTGACAGTGGCCGTCTACCTCGACGGTCTTTCCAAAGGAATCCATGGCAATATTGACCGAGCGAGGGTCGACCGCATGATCCGGGAGCAACTGGAGTGCGACGGCATTGATGTCATTGAGATCGCTTCATCCGATCTTTCCGACCCAGAAGCCATGCGCCGTCATCTGAAGCGAATAGCCGTCAAACTAAGGAAACCGGAATTAATGACTAATCTCAAGGCGTTCTAGTTAGACCCTCGGGTTGTTGCTCTTCACAGATAACGAACAATCAACTCGAAGGTCCATTGGACTGCATGACCCAACGCCCATGTGGGTACAAACTTGAAGGATTTTGCGATGCTCGGCACATCGAACCCGGAAAGGCACAGAACTAGACCGGCCAGCACCCAGTTTACGGCCTGGACGAGCCTTCGTGTCCTCAGGAACCTTGCCTCATTCTGAAGCGGAATCTCTTCAAGAACGTCATGTCTCTGTTCTCCATTCAGAAACTCGCGGTACGGTTCAAAGCGCTTCCGGAAACGTTGAATGTGGTTGTAGAATTCGGCCGTCGCGCCCCGTGGGACATACCACCCGTTGAAGAAAAGCAGGAATAAACCATACGCCACAAGGATCACTGCGTAAGTCATGGGATTGAGTTGAACGGCGGTAGTAGATACGAGGGAGCCAGCAATCACCCCGAGTGTCGCAAGGACCGATTTTCTCAGAGATTCATTCAGGTCTCCCAGCGTTTTGTATAGGTACTCTGCAGATGAATTCGTGTAGCTGGATATCTCCTTTCCCAATTCAAAAAAGTCGGCTAGTTTCTCCTGAACAAACGCAGCGTAATTTGCCTTTGCTGATGCCATGATATCCGGCATCCTGGTTTCAAGGATTCCAACGTTACGTTCCGGGTCTGGCCCGAGGTATTGCGTCACCGAATTTCTCGAAATCCTGAGAGCTGCATTTGGATGGGGAACCTCCTTGTAGACCCACGAGTATAGGGAGTCGGTACCTTCGCCTGTCTTCTTGCTCACCATCCCTGTGCCATTCAATGTGACCTGTCTCTTGCCGATTCCCCAGAAGGTCAATTGTGTTTGTTTACTCTCGAGGAGGGAGACGTTCGCGATAGCAAGGAAGGCCAGTACACCTTTGAGCGACCGGAGCCATTCCGTAACCTCTGTCAGATCTCCGACCGTTCCTTCGAGCTCCAGAAAATCCGGCAGGTACACTCTGTCTGATCCCTGCCATGAGCATTCCTGCTGAACGATTTCGACACGTTTGGTTGCTTGGATGAAAGCGGCCTCGGAATATGACACGTCCTTAATATGCTGCCAGTCTGTAAAACACAAGAACGGCCCATCGAGAAATATTTCTTTGTCCAACATCAAGAACACCTTCTTCTTCTGGGCCCTCGGGAACAAAGTATGTAATTGGTCTGCTAGGGGAAGGAGTCGTTTCTTGAGTAATGTTGACACCAAGAAGACTGGTGTTACATCCAGATTCTCGGTGTCAAGGTGAGATTCCTGAACAACAGTCTTTTTGTCAAGAGTTACTGCAATACGGGCGGTCCAAGGTTCTTCGAGAAGCTGAGCGTCCTGCAAGTATTTTCGGAGATTATCCTTCCAGGTATCCTGACTGAGGACAAGCTCGTGCGAACCGAGAGCCGATACATCGAAATGGACCTTTTGGAGATCAGGTGGCAGGAGCGCCGCTGCTCTTTCGAGCCTCTCCACGCTCAGTTTCTCCACCGTGGGCCTGTCGAGCACGGCTTCCAGGTGAAAGTAGTCGTCCCCCTCCTCGCCATGAACACCCACCTTGTGGTCGGAGAGGGATTCGTATGCCTCGATGAGCCTTGAGGTCAGGTGCTGCATTCTCAGCCCAGGATCTGATAAGTCCGAGTTCGCATTTCTACTATGGTGACCTCGGGATTATTCGGGTCAGGATTCGTTCGGTAGAAGCTAGGATCTGCCAAATCGACCTCTTTTATCTTGATTTCGGCTTTGTCAAGCCGTATTTTCCGCGTCCTCAGGAAACGTGAAGCCGCCGCCCGATCAACGTCAAAGTCGGGGTCGATCCCTTTTTGTGCAAAATAATCGAGGAGATCGTTGGCACGTTCCGGACGCGCTAAATGGGCGTGAGCGAACTCCTCGACGTTTATGTGTTGTGAGTGCAATGCCGCATCACATGCGTTCATCAGGTCCGTGGCCTCCTGTGGCCCGATGTCATTCTTTTCGAGCTTAAGGTTAACCCAATTACGGAAGTGGGTATAGAATTCCTTAGTTCTAATCATGTCATCCTTGCAAAAACGGCAGCGCAGAAAATGCTTCTGGAAAAAATTCGCGACTTCGTCGGCTCGCGCTTGCATATCAAGCAGCAAGATTTCTGGTATTGAGTCCAAGGTCGCTTTTCGAATGAACGCAAACTTCTGGAGATGCCCCTGGGGATCCGGCAGCGCTTGGCCTTCATGAACGAAGTCAACCGACTGCCGGACGCGGGCTCGAAAAATCGGATGCGGATCCATCTTCAGAAGTGCCAAGAAGCGGTAATTCTCATCGTCGTTTTTGCAGAGACAAACGGCAAGGAAGCCGGGGTCAATATTCCGATTACTTCCCATGCTCTCATAAAGGACTTCGGCTATTTTCCCACTTTCATCCGCAAATACACCGGGACGCGAAAGAATCTTCCGACACGATTCTGCAACGGCCCCAGGCGGTTGCTCGAAGGTCGCGGCCCTCGGACGCTGGAGCATCGAGCATTTGCGAAGATGTTGGGTTATGAAGTCCTGCACTTCACGAGAAAATGGCTTAGCTAAGCGGGAGATTATTTTCCTCCCTTGTATGTGGTCAAGTTGGTGGGCGATCAGTTTCTCCAGGGTAATGTTCTTAAGCCTTCGCATTTCTCCCCCTCCATTGCGTTCCATAATAGTGGAGGAGCCTGGGGATGAAAAGGGCTTTCCCGGGATTAGTTTAGGTTGATAAACGCGGATCAGCCAAGTCTAATCGGGATTCAGTAACAACCTCTCCCGCATTTCCCGCAACAAGGCGTCCACCACCAACTGACAAGATCCTGTCCGCCATCTCCCAAACGAGCGGTGTGTGGCAGATGAAAATGACTTGGTGGAAATCCCCCAGGTCCATCGCCCGCCGCAGCATGCGAACGTACTCTTTCCCATTGGCAGCGTCCAACGCTCCGACCGTTTCATCCCGGAATAATGTTTCGTAACGAATGCCCTCACCCTGCCGCATGTTGTAGATTGCGATACCCAGGTTAACGGCTTCGTTGACCAGTACGAACTGGCCCCCGGAAAGTTCATCCACCAGGCAGGTGCGGTCCAGGTTCTTGTTCCGAACCTCGACATCAAAGTCGTCCACCATCCCTCGGCCATCTGCCTTGGGTCGTTGCGTCCGGAAGCGGATTTCAAATTTGTTGTCGAAGCATCCTTCCAGCAAGGCGTTGACTAGCATTGATACCTGTGGCCCGGCCGACTGGATTTCGCAGAGTTGGATCTCATCCGGGCCAAAGACCTTGGCGAGGTAGCTGTAGTCGTCCAGCTCCATTCTCGCCGCACCGAGTTGAGCCTCGACCTGGGTCAATCGAGTCTTAGCCGCCTCGGTTTCCCGCCGGCGCTGCTCGATCTGAGCTTGGCGGGCAATGAGACTGTCCCGTTCCCGGCCAGCGGAAACGATCAGCTTCTCCGTACTCTCCAAGTCTCGGCGTGAAGCCTGAATCTGGGTATCGAGGTCAGCGCATTGGGACAACGCAGATTGCTTACCGGTTAGTTCCTCCAGCAGTTCTGCTCGGGCGTGGGTCAGGCGATCCAAGCCCTTCAGCCGCTCCTCCCGGCGTGCTTCGACAGCCCGTAATTCCTCGTATCGCTGCCGTTCCTGATCAACCCTCCGGCGCTGCCTCTCCCAATTCTCCAGCGACCGGGTGAGTTCTGCAGACGGCGTGGCTATCTGAACCCGTGCGCTGCGTTGGGCTTCCACTTCAAGGGAAAGAGTTTCAACCTCTCCTTCCAGCGTCGGGATCCTTTCGCCGGCTTCGACAGCGCGGCAAATCTTTGGGCAGGATGCATACGGGCCTTCACCCTTGCACGGCACCACCGCGATCTCTTCATGCTCCACCCGCAGGCGGTCTAATTCGGCCTGATTGGCCCCCAGTTCATTTTCCAGTCTCTGGACGGTCTGCTCCGTCGCACGATTGGAGGCTTCCAGGGCTTGAATCTCCCGAATTTGGCGATGGAGTTCTTCAATACGGGAAGCGATACTAGCGCCTCGTTCCGTCAAATCCGTGAGGTCGTTCTTTCTCGCCAGGAGAGTGTCATCCTTTGCGATAAGGCGCTTAGTCTCTGCGATATCGGCATCGGTTTTGCGCAGTCGCTGTCGTATGGCTTCGACTTCGGCCAGATAGGGTTTTCGATTGGCCTCCCTTGCCTGAAGCTCCAGCCCCCTTTGTTGCGCCTCGCGCTTCTTGGCTTCCAGCTCCTCAAGTCGGGACGAAAGTTCGGCAAGTCGAGCATCCACGGTAGCGGGATCTTCGACGCTGGCCTCCGCCAGCTCCTTCAGGCTTCTCACCTGGCCCTCCAGCCCAAGCGTGGCTCTGGCCACTTCTTCTCCCTTCGCTTTAGCCGCGGCGGCAATAAGTCTCAGTCGGTCCAAACCGAGCAGCTCACGGATGAATAATTCCTTCCTTTCGCTCCGGTCGAGGGAGAGGAAATTCCCCGTGCGCTTCTGGCTGGAAAAGATGCTGGAGAGGAAGAAGTCGGGAGTGCCTGCGCATTTGCGGACAAGCTCCTCAAAGGGCTCCTTCTTGCCGTTGGTAAGCGGTTTCCCCTCGCCGTTGAAGAGATAGCTTTCCATCTGGCGAGACTTGGGATCGATCTTGAGAAGCGACCGGTAGCGGGTGCCATTGACGCTGAACGTGACGTCGATTTCAGGCTGGGCGTGGGTGGCGAAGTCATACAGTGAGCGCTTCTGACCGGGGAGCTGGCGAAACAGGGCCGCGAAAACTGATCCGATCAGCGTGGATTTGCCGGCGCCGTTCTCGCCCACAATGGCGATCAGCCCCTCACCCAGACTATCGAAGTCGACGCAGATTTCATTGGGGAACGCCTCAGTGATTCCCCGGAGCCGAAGGGATTGCAGGCGCATGGTGTGTCCTTCCAGGCGGTAGTCAGGATTGGTATAAAGAGGATGGGGTGGTCAGCTTTCTTAACCAGAGAGAACTGTCTTCTCCACTTCCGCCAGCTTGGTAAGCAACCGTTCCTGGCGGTCGGCCGGAGGGGCCCCTTTCATCGTCCAGTAGGCACAGAGCTTTTCTTCGGCCGAATGGGCAGCAGCGATGGGGGCAGGCTCCGGCGCAAGGTCTGCATCGCGCTCGATCTTCACCTTCAGTTCTGCGGGGTTGGCAGCCAGCAGCTTCTCCCTTAGATTCTCCTGCTGCTGCCGACTCAGCTGGCGATCCGGCCCATTAGGAACCGTCACCACGACTTTCACCCGTGAGTCTTTCAGAGTGGCCAGATCCAGGTTGTCAGAAAGTCGTAGCTCTCCATCTTCGTAGATGGTGTGAAGCTCGACCATCCGGCGCGTGGGTGACATCCTGAACTCAACGTCTAGGTCCGACAGGTCAGGGCAAAGCTCCGGAGCATTCAGTGTCACCAAGTGGTAGCCTTTGTCTTCAATCTCGCTGTAATCACAGCGGGAGAGCGAGCCTGCATACCAAATACGCG
>JAKAWN010000209.1 GCA_021827245.1 Acidobacteriota bacterium
GATCTAGGATCAGCGAGTGAGGCTTTCAACGGTTTCGGCCAACTATGTTCGGGACACGCGGAACAATCCGCTGGATGCCCATCGTGGCATGTTTCAGGCATTCGATTTCAGTGTGACGCCGACGGCCTTGGGTTCGAGTGCCAACTTCTTCCGGTTAACAGGCCAGACTGCAGTTTATACACCCGTGCGCCGTTGGCTCACGTGGGTAAACAATTTTCGTTTGGGTTTCGCCATACCGTTTGCCGGCACTACGGTCCCACTGAGCGAGCGGTTTTTTTCCGGCGGAGCCAATTCCCTGCGAGGCTTTCCGTTCGACGGTGCAGGACCGCAACGGCCCGTGCCGGTGTGTAGCAATCCGAGCAACCCTTCGACCTGTACGCTCATCAGCGTTCCTGTTGGAGGAGACATGCTGTTTATTTTCAATTCCGAGGCACGATTTCCCCTTCATCTCATGCGGAATTTGGGCGGTGTGTTCTTCTACGACGGAGGGAACGTCTACAAGAACATCAATTTCAATCAGTTGGTCAATGATTACACAAACACGGTGGGGGTGGGGCTGCGATACAAGACCCCCGTGGGTC
Organism: Acidobacteriota bacterium; assembly: GCA_021827245.1. The sequence continues at coordinate 582 of JAKAWN010000209.1, forward strand.
CGATTCGCTTTGACGTGGGATACCGGTTGACCCCGGTTCCCGGCGTGCGGGCGTTGCAGTACTTTGTAACCGTGGGCGAGACGTTCTAAAGTGAAGAGAGCAGATGGGGAATTCTGGAGGTACAGGCAATCGGCAAAATGCCGGGGATGATACCTAAAGGGGCGGAAATCATTTTGAACCAAACATGACCTGGACGAGAACAATCCGGCGAGCGACCCTGATTGTCCTGGCAGCAACCGTGATTTTGGCAGGAATTGCCTACGTAGCGGTCCATACTAAGCCGGCCGAACACTTTATTCTTGCCAAAGTGGTGAAGGCGGCCGAGGCAAGGGCAGGAGCGCGGGTAGAAATCCGGCGGCTTACAATTCCCTGGACCCATCTGGGCACCAATCTGTACGGTGTCACAGTTTACGGAAATTGTGGAACCTCCAAGCCGCCCTTGTTTCAAAGCGCTCATCTCAAAATCATGCTGAACCCTGCCTCCCTTTTGCTGGGCCGGGTCGGCATCACGAACCTGGTCCTGGACCGTCCCGTGATTCATTTCACCGTGAACAGAAAAGGGCAGACGAACCTGCCTAAGAGTCCGGCTGCAACAAAAACGTCCACCCCAATCAAAACCCTGCTCAATCTTTCCATCCGGCACATGGCGATCAACGACGGCCGGATTTATTGCAATGATCGAAAGGTTTCGCTTTCGGCGACAGTTGCGGATTTTGGCGTACACGTCAATTTTGATAAGCGCTCCGGCGAGTACCAAGGTTCCCTCGGGTATCGGCAAGGGCGGATCGTTCTGGCGTCATTCAGCCCCATTGAGCACAGCGTGAAGGCACAGTTTAAGCTGAGCCGAACCGCGCTCACCGTTGACCCGCTCAAAGTGAACACCCCGAAGTCTCATTTCAGTCTGGATGCAAGGCTTACGGACTTTGCGAATCCCAGCATTCAAGGGCGTTACGAAGCGGCTCTCTACACACCGGAATTTGATCAGATCCTGCACAGTTCGTTGCTTCCCGCGGGAGAAATCATGACGGCGGGGAAGATCCAATATCGCAACAGCGCGGGGCAATCGTTTTTAGACGAACTGAGGGTTGACGGGCGGCTTAGCAGTCCGCGTCTGGCGCTGAGTTCGCGACAGGCAACCGTCGAGGTAAATTCCGTGCGCGGCGCGTATACCCTCGACCGGGGCAGGCTGACAGTGACCAACCTGGAGGCAAACACACTTGAGGGCTCCTTCAACGTGAAATCTGCAATGCTGAACCTGACGGCTGCGTCCTCCTCTCGGCTGAGCGCAAGTTGGCAGGGTCTGTCACTTCAAGATGCGATCGGAGCGGTGCATTCCAGCAGATACCGGCGACTTCACCTCCTGGGGCGTACTGACGGGGAAGTAGAAATGTCCTGGTCAAACGGCATTCACGACGTGGTGGCGCAATCGCGTATCGAATTTTACGAGCAGCCCAAGGCCCAGACCGCCGAAGCCGGGATTCCGCTCAAGGGAATTGTTGATGTGCGTTACAACGCGGCCAAAGATTCGGTCTTCTTCAGAAGCTCGCGGCTGCGCATCGCGAATGCCCGGCTTTCGCTGAACGGCAGAGTGAGCAAACGCTTGAACCTCGGTGTGAAACTGGAAACGAGCAGTCTCCAGAATCTCACCTCGTTGCTTCAGGCCGTGGAGGCGGCAAAATCTGGCAAGAGGCTGTCTTCCGTGCCTCCGAACCTGCAGGGAAGCGCGGAGTTTGCCGGGCGGGTTACAGGGACTATGCAAAACCCTCGAATGGCGGGGCGCCTTTCAGCGCACAACCTCCAGTTAGAAGGAACGCGGTGGCGTTCAATCGTGACGAACGTCGATCTATCGCCGTCACGAATCGTGCTTAGGAACGGAGTCATGGTGGCGAACGGGCGCGGACAATTCAACGTGAATGCGACGGCCGGATTGCAGCGATGGTCCTTTACGAACACTAGCCCGGTTTCCGTTGAAGCGACCGCAGCCAGTATACCGGTCGCGAGCCTGGAGCGTCTGGCGAAACTCAACTATCCCGTCAGGGGGATATTGTCAGCCAACATTTCCGTGCAGGGAACAGCTCAAAACCCGTCCGGGCAAGGGCGGGTTCGAATCGTAGAGGCCTCCGGGTGGAATCAGCCTATCAAGATGATTGCGATCAATTTCAAGGGGAACGGCAAGTCGGTCCATTCAACAGCCAGAGTCGAGACAGCCGCAGGAGATTTAGACGCCAACCTCACCTACGTTCCTCAGACCCTGCAGTACGAATTGGCCGCAAAGATTTCCGGCCTGAAACTGGACAGGCTTCAGGCAGTTGAAGCTCGCAAGTTGGGAATCAAGGGCATACTTCAGCTCAGCGCAAGCGGGCGCGGGACGACCGCGAATCCCGAGCTTTCCGCTAATCTCTCAGTCACAAAGCTTCAAGTACGCGGCCAATCGATTTCCGGGTTGCAAGGCAAAGTGAACATTGCAGATCACCACGCGAACTTCACAACCGAACTGGCTTTTGACCGGGGAACTGCACAGGCGAAAGGGCAGGTGGCGCTGGCCGGAGAGTACGATGCGATGGCTACCCTGGATGCACACGGGTTTGCCATCGAGCCTCTGCTAGCGCACTACCTGAAGTCAACGCAGCCCGGGTTGAAAGGAGTGGCAGACGTTCACGCCACGATCAGCGGGCCGTTGAAAGATCCTGCGCGAATCCAAGCCAACGTCAAGGTCCCGAAGTTGAATCTTGCGTGCGAGGGAACCGAAGTTGCCTTGGTTCGCCCGCTGCGGCTGGACTATCGCAACGGCACGGCGACGCTCCAACGAACCGAATTGAAGGGCACAGGAAGTGACTTCATACTGCAGGGCACCATCCCCCTCAGGAAACGGAGATCGATGAACGTTACCGTCAACGGCACTGTTGATCTCAGCCTGCTTCAGGCGATGACGACTAGCATCAACAGTTCAGGGCGGCTGCAGGTTCAACTGGCCGCGCGAGGCAACTTGTCGCACCCGAAGATGGAGGGAAACATCCGAATCGAGAAGGCCCAGTTTTCAACCTCGTCGATGCCTGTGGGGCTGGACAATGTGAATGGGCAAATTCATGTCTCGGGCAATCGCATTGAGATTCAAAGCTTGACGGGCGGTGCTAACGGAGGCACGCTAGCGGCGCAGGGGTTCGTGATCTATCGAAAACAGCCGAGATTTAGCCTGACAATGACGGCGAATTCGGTGTCTGTACCCTTTCCGCAAGGGCTCCGAACCGTGGTGAACTGTTTCCTTGATTTCAGTAGTACAAAGGCTAGCTCACTTTTGAGTGGTCGCGTCATTATTGACCAGTTGTTGCTTACTAGGCAATTCCACCTCACATCTCTGATGGGACAGTTTGCTTCGGGATCATCGTCGCCGAACCCTTCGCCATTTAAGAAGAGCGTGAAGCTGGATGTCGTGGTTCAATCCGCACATTCCCTCCGACTGGCCAGTAGCCAGCTCAGCGCGCGAGGCAGTGCTGACTTGACTTTGACGGGATCGCTGACGAAGCCCGCTTTGCTCGGGCGCGCCACGCTGGAGCGGGGCGAGATCTTTTTCCTGGGCAGACGCTACGAAATCCAGAGCGGCACGTTTGAATTTTCAAATCCGACGCGAATCAATCCGATTGTTAACCTCTATGTGACCACAAATGTGGACCAATACGAGATTACGATGAATTTTGATGGGCCAGTCAACCGGATGATAACGAGCTACACATCGGATCCTCCTCTTCCGCCGTCCGACATCATCAACCTGATTGCCTTTGGCAGTACTCCGCAGCAGGGGGGTGCGAGTCCCGTTGCGCCAGGGGTTCTGGGAGCAGAATCAGTTCTGGCGAAGGGGGTTGCAGGCCAGGTGACCGGCAAGATTGAGAAACTGGCAGGGATCTCCCAGTTGACGATCAATCCCCTGATCGGAAATGCCCAGCAAAATCCGGGTGCGCAGATCTCCATCCAGCAGCAGGTGACAGGACGCCTGTTGCTGACCGTCAGCACTTATACAAACCAGACATATGACACTGGGGTCCGGGTGCAATACCGGCTGAGCCACCACCTCTCGGTTTCAGCTCTGCGAGACCAGATCGGAGGTTACGCCATCGACATACATCTCCACAAATCGTTCTAGATCGAATTGAAGAAGTCTAATAATAAATTCCCGGACTATCGCCGCAGCGTGAGCTTTCGATAGCTGGCATGAGTGTGCGCACCGCTGCTTACCTCATCCTGCCCGACAAGAAAGCCCACCCTGGGTTTGGCCTGGTATGTTCTCTCAAGGCTTGCTGCCAGGCAACTGCGTATTCCCGAATGTGGGAGCATTACCAGTGTATCAGAGGCTTCTGGCGGCAATTCTGACAAAGGCTTCATCTTCAAATCGTCCCTCGGTCAAGATCCTCAGAAGGGCTTTCACTGCAGGGTTTGTATCGTCGTGGATGCGAGAGTTCATATCCATGGATGCGATCCCCTCTGCGGTGTACCTCTAGACTCTGCTATGCGATATTGGCAGGCGCAGACCTCTTGCCAGGAGATTGGTGGTGGATAACCTAAAGCCTTCAGGGCGGAGACGCGACGGTCGAGCGCACCCTGACGTGGAACTTCTGGTAGGCGCTGTAGCGGTCGGTCTGATCCAAGTTCAGGCCGAAAAAGAGCAGGGCGCGGGCGCTGATGCGGACGGAAACGTAAGTGGGAAGCCAGACCTGCCTATCCACGAGCGTCTGCACGAACGAAACCGCCGAGCCTCGGTGCAGCGAGGCGACCAGGCCGCCACCAACGTTGACGTTGTCCGCAAGATGGGCGTCAAGCTGCGCCACCTCGTGCGCCTTCTCGTCAATCCAGATCGTTCCGACAAGCGCCTGCGCCACCCTCTCCATCAGGTTTCTGGGCTTGTAGTTTGGATTGCGCGCAAAATCAAAGGCAATGAGCTCCTCGCCTGCACGGCTTTCCCAGCGAGGATGGGTGAACCGGTCGGCGCGGAGGAAGTCCTGGAGGGTGATGGCCGCGTGACGCCTTTGCTTTGCCCTCGCCCCAGCGTTGTCGCCTGGTTTCTTTTCGTACTTTTTCATTTCCTTGGCGATGCGCTCGTCCTCCTTTTTCTGGGCGTGGGCGCTGAGCGGCCGGCCGTTTTTTTCGATCAGGCGATCCACCTCCAGCGGGCCGTAGAATGACACCTGGTAGACGTACGTCTCCTTTTTCTTCACACGGCCATGCTTGCCGAGCTTCCGCACGGTGCGCGTGTCCGTGCAGGAGTAATTCTCTCGCAGGCGGTCAACTTGCTCCTGATTGGCCAGCACTTCCGTCATCAGCGAGGCAATGGAAGGGATCGGCCGCGAGTCTTGCGAAGATGATCGCGGGTGTACAACACCGGAAGCAGCGAGAATGACGGCCACCGCGGGGAAAAAAGCCTTCGTTCGCCCCATGACGCGATTATAGTACGGTTGGAATGTGCCAACCGCGGCCACTGTTCACCCCGTCTGGCAGAAACCGACTCGCCGGCCAGGATTTGGAAATGAATGGTTAAGGCCTTGTCACGCCAGTAGGCAGGCAAATGGGAGACAGACCTTTAACTGTCTCCAATCATCGCTCATTTGGGGCCATCAGCAAGACTCATTGAATCTGCGGCCTCTGGGTCTCCGCCGTGTCATACTGCAACAGCCGTCGCTCGCCCTGCAGGGCACGGAGGTCCGTGAGGTCCTGCGTAACTTCCAGGGTACCCATGTAGCGGCCATTCGTGTCGCGAACCGCAAAATACCGGATGTGAACAAACCGTCCACGAAGGCTAATCCAGAACTCGGCAACGTTTTGTTGTCCTTCGCGGAAATCACTGAGGATGCGATTGACAATCTCCACACTGCGCGGCGGATGGCAGTTCTGCACTTTCCGGCCGATCACTGCTTTGCTGCGGGCAAAAAGTCTGTCGGGACCTTCGGAATAAAACGCAACTCGGTCATCGGCATCTACGAAAGTGATGTCAACAGGCAGCGTCGAGAAAATGCTGCGCAGTTGATTGAGACTCAGATGGCCGGTGGGAAGCTGAATGCTCGAGGTATTTATGGTTTGCAGTACGTCCATTTGTGGAGGAGTGGGAGGGTGAAACCCTTCGCGGGGCTCGACGAGGCACCATCCGTAACGTGGAGAGGACTCCCAAATCTCGCCCCATTCCTGGTCCGTGAACTTGTCGAGGCAGAGCGGGAAAAGGATCTTTTCCTCCTTATAGATCATCTCTTCCACGGCGTTTGCCGCCGCCTCACCAGCCTCCACTGCCGCTGGTTTCCAATCAAGTCCGTTTCCCTCCGAGCGTAGAGCGCGGGAGAGATTTTTTAGCAGTGCCCGAATCTCGTCGTCTTTGCCCCACATCACTTTCGACGGACCCAGAACTCCATGCCTTTCCAGGCATGAAAACAGCAGGTACTCCTTTCGCTGGTAATGCTTTTCAATGTCCATCAAATCATTCAATGCCTGTTGCCAATTCAAAAGTGATGCGCTGGTCTTCGTCGGGTCCGCGAATTTGCCAGCCTCGTTCATCGCTAACCGCATACGGACAAGCACACCCCTTACAGCTTCATTTTCTCGGCGAAGAGTATCAACAGGATGGCCCGGAGCCAGCGATTTCCCAGGCAGTGTAACCAGCACCTCACGGGCAACCTGGGAGTGTAGATCGCACATGCGTTGGATCTCGCCGGCGGGCATGCCGTGCACCATCAGTTCCTGCTCCATGGCCATGATTTCAGAATGATCCGTTTCACGAACCAGATTTTTGAGTTTAGCCTTCACCTCCTGAGCCGGCGTACCGTTATGAAGTTCGGTAATTACGTCCTTCAGCGTCTGTACACGTCGCGCCCGATTGTCGATCAATTCGCTCATCGCGCTTCCTCCTTTTCGTGTCCAATCAAAGCGTACCGACCAGCCGCGCTCATGATCGAGGACTTTTGTCACGCTTTTGCACAGGAGCGAAGCAAAACCCCTTGCGAGTAGGAGCGAATCGTCGGCCGGCGATGGGTGCATGTGCCCGAATGGTGGTTGCCGGCTGTCTGGTCAGCGGGCGATTACCAGAATTAGCCAGACATAGCAAGTACAGAAACATGGAAGCGAGGCCATGCCCAGCGTCTGGCGGAGGGGGTGCCGGCGGCCCATGGCCCCATGTTCACGGCACGAGCAGTTTCACACCCAGGAACTGTGGTGTAAACTGTCTCATTTCGCTGGGTTCCAGAACTCGGGCAGCTCAATTATCTGAGGGGCACGGATGATGAACCGACGCAAATTCCTTTCTGACTGTGCGGTAGCGGCTACTCTATCTAGCTCTGAATTATTGTTCCAAAGAAGTGTCTTCGGCCAGAGTCTGTTGCACGGCGAACGCCTGGATGTGTCGATGGTCGGGCGGCCGGTCGATCTGGCGTCCTCTGGCGAACTCCGATCGTGGATCAGTCCGGGTGTCACTCCTTTTCTGGAATCTCATTCAATCACTGCTGGCAAGAAGGGGACAATACTGGACCTTGCAAGTGTGCCTTGGAACCGTTCGGAGTTTGATGTTGGCGTTCAATGGCCTGAATTTCGGACAGTTGAAAAGGTCGTCGTTCAGTATGCATCGGAAGCCAAGGTCCCCGCTTTGGGGAAACTGTACTTAGAGTGCTGGAGGGGCATTAGCAGTTATCAAGGCGCATGGGAGGCAGTGCGGCAATCCGCGATAGAAGGAGCGGAGCTGCAACAGAACGGCCCGACATGGGCTTTTCTTTTTTCACCACGACGAACGTGCAAGGTTCGGTTGCGCTTTCAAGATCAAAAGAACGTGTCAATCAAGAAGCTTGCCGTATACGGAAAGTCTTACTGGAAGTCGGGCGAGGTTCAGATCGAGTGGGGGCACCGCGGACCGGAAGCCTCTTACGACGGACATCTCGAGAGATATAACGGCGAAGTCCTGCAGACCAGGCCCCTCGGAAACACGCAGCCTGGAGAAGGCTTGTCTTGGATTTCCAGGGCCGGGGCGGGGAAGATTTCCGGCATTGTGGCAAAAGTCCTATATACGTCGGGGGAGCCGCAGGACCGCTCCATTTTGACGCTGCGAACAAAAGCCTGCGAAGTCTCTTTCCTGCCGGGGGAGGCTATAGAGCAGGAGCCCATCGATATACCTGACTGTGGTGTTTACGTCCGCAGCACTACTCTTAATTTGAGCAGGGCAGCCTACCGCAGGTTGAACCGTGGAAAGCAACGCATTATTGATGCCGTAGCAGGACATCCCGAGCAAACCTTGGAGAACGCCTATCAACATATCCGCGCTAAGCGTGTAACCCTTTCCTTTGTCGGCGTTGATTCCAATTGCCACAAATTCGGTATCGCTCCGGATGGACATCTGGTCGTGGGGTATAACGACCCGAGCTTCGGCCATCCCATGGTGCCAAAGTATGCCGTCTACTTTGACACGACAGACCAGTGGCCCTTGTTCGAAAAACCAATAAATGAGTTCAGCGGGCTATTCGTTCAGGAAAAAATGAAAGATCAGACGCTCGAAGATGGGTGGCTCCCCATCATCGGCACAACATGGAGCGAAAATGGACTTGCCTTTGAACGTACAGACTACGCTGTGCTGCAGAATTCCTCGGGGAATATTAATGAATCGCAGTTGAAGGGCAATGAGCCGGCCCTGATGATCTCCCGGCTGAAGATCCGCAATAACCAGACAATCCCAAACACCGGTAGCTATTACATCAAGCCTTGGAAGCCCACTAGTGGGCAGATGACCTATGGCAGCATCCCCGCAGACGTGAAGAATGTCTGGGTGATTGACTTAACCGGAAACACCGTGACCGTGATCGAGGGCGATGCCAGATATTCCATCTGCTACATAGACGTGCACGGCAGCGGGTCCGTCTCTCTTGTCCCCGAGTTAGGCGCCGCCAGGTATTCCCTGATGCTGAATCCAGGCGAGGAACATGTGATCCATACGGTTATTCCTGGCCAGCCATTGCCTCATGCTGGCGGACCTTCTCCCCTTGAGGGACTTGATCACGAAAAGCTCCACCAGAGGACAAAAGAATATTGGAGGAACCTGCTGGCGGAAGGAATGCAGGTGCAAATCCCTGACCAGCACCTTCAGAACGTCTATAACGCCAGCTTACACCATTTCCTTCTGGCGCTCACGAAAGACGCGACTCGCGGGGAGTACTACCCGAACGCGGCCACCCTGTATTACGGCAGTATCGGAAGTGAAAGCAGCCCGGTGATGCGGGCGATGGACATGCGCGGCCTTCACACGCGCACTGAAAAATGTCTGCAAGCATGGCTCTCAACGCAAGGGGATTCCGCTCCCGCTGGAGATTATGTGTCAAAGGCCGGGGGCTTTTATCACTTCTGGCCAAACTATACGATTGACCAGGGTCCCGTTCTGCGGACCTTAGCTGAACATTTCCAATACACGGGGGATAATGACTGGCTTCGGAAGGTTGCTCCTCAGATAGTCTCCGGATGTGACTTCATCATCAACGCACGGAAGCGGACGATGCACCTGCTTCCCAATGGCCGGAGACCCTTGTCTTATGGGCTTGCTCCCGCGGGTTGTATTGCAGATCCGCGCGATTGGGAATATAGCTTCATGTTGAACGGGTATTTCTATGTAGGTTTGAAGAAATCCGCTGAGGTTTTGAAAGAAATAGATCCGGCAAACTCCCGCCGGATTGCCGACGAATCTGCGGACTATTTGAGGGCTATTCGCAGAGCACTAAAGGAAAGTGTAATTCTGTCGCCGGTTACGCGGCTGAGAGATAGCACCTCCGTGCCGGTGGTTCCTCCGTACCTGGGCCTTCGAGGTCTCAGCAGCGAAGTCAAGGATTCGGTGGATCCTGACCCGCGCCACGGTTATGCATACGATGTAACAATTGGACCACTTCATATTCTGAAGAGCGAGGTTGTGGAGCCCGATAGCCTGGAAGTAACCTCGATGTTGAACTATTTCGAGGACCACTTCTTCCTATACACGCCGCTTCCTTCGCGTGTAGATCTGAACGAACTTGCTACGGATTGGTTTAATCTCGGGGGCTTTGGAAAGTTGCAGCCATACTATGTGCACTATCAGGAAGCATACCTGCTGCGCGATCAGATTCCCAATTTCCTGCGAGGATTTTTCAACACGCTGGCAGCTATTGCGGATCCAAAGACCCTTACTTTTCAGGAGGAAATAGATCGCGGCGGAGGGCAGCCCAACAAGACGCATGAGGAAAGCTGGTTTTTCCACCAATTTCGATTCATGCTCGTGATGGAAAGAGGAGGCGAATTATATCTGGCACGAGGTACGCCACGCCGCTGGTTGGAGGAAGGGCAGCGGATCGTGGTCCAGCGGGCGCCGAGTTATTTTGGAGAGATTTCGTATGCGATTCAGTCTCACGTAAAGGAAGGCCGAATCGAAGCGACCGTCAATCCTCCCAGCCGCAGCCGCCCAACGAAGCTGTTCTTGCGCCTGCGCCACCCCGCCGAAGCCCCGGTAAAAAGGGTAACGGTCAACGGCGAACTGTGGAAACAGTGTGATGCCGCAAAGGAGTGGATTGACCTGCCGAAAGAAAACGGACCGTTGAGGGTTGTGGCCTACTATTAAGCACCGCAGGCCAGTGCCGCCCCGCAAAGCAAAGCCACGGAAATAACAAATGATGGAAAGGCGGGGTGACACGACAACCCCGCCGCCTGATTGATAGTCCGCGCTGAAGTCAGTGCCTCAAACTTCCTCAAGCATAGTTACATGA
>JAKAWN010000210.1 GCA_021827245.1 Acidobacteriota bacterium
AGTTCTCTTTCGTCACCCACCAAGGCCGTTGACACGGGCATCCTGGTTTCCGAGACGGTTCCCTCTGCATCCCCAATACGATAGCAGAGTTCCAAGTTGTCGGCTTCCGGCCGAAGTCGGATAACCGCGAATCAAGTGCGATTTGCCTGATTGATGTACAATGGTGCCGGACGTTGCGCAGCTAGAACAGATCTTCAATCGTAGAGTGACAGAGGCCTGTTGATTATGGAAAAAATGATAATCGGAGTTGATGTTGGCGGAACAAAGGTTGCAGGCGGTCTCGTTGACCAGAAGGGCCGTCTCGACAAGACGGTTACCCTCCCCACGAAGGCCAATGAGGGATTCGAAACAAGCTACGGCCAGATTGCGACCGTCATCAAACGCCTGATCAATCAGGCCGGCGGCAACGACCACGTTAAGGGTATCGGAATCTGCTGTCCCGGACCGCTGAATCCGCGCACCGGCGTGGTGATTAATCCGCCCAACTTGCTAGGGTGGACCAACATCAAATTCACAGAGCGCGTGGAAAAGGAATTCCAGCTCCCCGCCCGGCTGGAGAACGACGCCAATGCTGCCGGACTGGCGGAGGTTTTGTTCGGCGCTGCCGTGGGGCACAACGATGTCTTCTACGTTACCGTATCAACCGGAGTCGGAACCGGCATTATCACCAACATGAAAATCTATCACGGCAAGAATGGCGTCGCGGGTGAAGGTGGCCATGTCACGATAGATTACCAGAGTCCCTACCGCTGCGGGTGCGGAACGCTGGGATGCATCGAGGCGCTTGCTGCCGGGCCGGGCATGGTGCGCCGCGCCCAAGTCAAACTGCTGCAGGAGCACACGCTGCCAAGCCTTTTGCGTGATCGCACTCAGAATCACCTCAGCCGCATTACACCCGAACTGATCGAGGAGACCGCTGCCGAAGGCGATGCCGTGGCCAAAGGGATCATCGAAGAAACCGGCTTCTTCCTCGGTGTGTGGCTGGCTTCGATGATCACGCTGCTCGATCCGGACGCGGTTGTGATCGGAGGCGGCGTTTCCCGCATCGGCAAGCCTCTGTTTGACAAGATTCGCGAGACAATCCCTCATTACTCAATCAACCGCTTTGCAAAAGACACGCCCCTCCTGCCTGCCAAGCTCCAGAAGGACGTCGGCGTTTTCGGCGCTGCCAGCCTCTTTATGCAGGAAGGTGAAAACGCAGAAGAGGATTGACGCGCCCCGCAAAACTTTTCAGAACCCGGCGTGCCGCGTCCGCCGGGTTCGTCCTTTGGCCCTCGCTTTCAGGCCTTCAACGGCCGCGCCACCACGCCTTGACAAAATACCAGCAGACATAACAAATTGGGTTACAGAGGGCCGATAATGAATAACGGTTTCCCCGCAGACATCGGCAAGCTACTGATCATCCTGGGCGGCCTCCTGGTCGTTGTGGGAATTCTGTTCTTGGCTGGTTCAAAATTCTCCTTTTTCGGCCTCGGCCATCTCCCGGGCGACATCAGGTACAAGGGTAAGAACACAAGTTTTTACTTCCCCCTGACCACTTGCGTGCTCCTCAGCGCGCTGGCCACTCTGATTTTGTGGTTGATTTCCCATTTTACTCGGCATTAAGGTGGGTCCGAAGGCATCGCCAGATAGAGAGATGAGTCAGATTCCTCTAGACCTTGTCCCGGAACGAAAGCTCTACACCGTCGCAGAGCTCAGCTTTGCTGTCAAAGACCTGTTAGAGTCCAGCTTTCCAGATGTTTGGGTAACTGGTGAAGTCTCGAATTTTCGGGCTGCCACTTCCGGCCACTACTACTTTACCCTCAAGGATGCAACTGCGCAGTTGCGGGCAGTCTGCTTCCGGAACCAGGCGCGATATCTCAAGTTCAAGCCGCAGGACGGTCTTTCCGTCATCGCGCGGGGCCACCTGAGCGTTTATGAAGCTCGCGGCGAGTACCAACTCTATGTTGAATATCTCGAACCGGCTGGCCTGGGCGCCCTGCAATTTGCCTTTGAGCAATTGAAGCAAAAACTGGCTGCAGAAGGACTTTTTGATCTGGCTCGCAAGAAGCCTTTGCCCGTCCTGCCACGCGCCATTGGTATTGTGACTTCGCCCAGCGGGGCGGCGGTTCGCGACATCCTGAAAGTGGTTAAACGGCGCTTTCCGAACATGAGCGTATTTCTCTACCCGGCCACTGTTCAGGGCACTGGCGCGGCGATGGAAATCGTCGAAGGCATTGAATATTTCGACCAGCATCCAATCGTTGACGTAATGATCGTCGGACGCGGCGGCGGCTCACTGGAAGATCTCTGGCCGTTCAACGAGGAGGCCGTAGCGCGGGCGATTGCGGCTTCAAAGATCCCCGTCATTTCTGCTGTCGGGCATGAAACTGACTTCACCATCGCGGATTTCGTCGCTGATTTGCGCGCGCCCACGCCTTCTGCCGCGGCCGAACTGGCGGTTCATCGCAAAGCTGATTTTCTGGCTGAGGTCGAGAATCGCGTCCGGCACTTGTCGCAGAACATCCGCCTACGGCTTTCCAACGCGCGGGCTGAGCTGACCGAGTTGCGGATGCACCGGGCATTTCAGCATTTACCGGCGCGCATCATGGAGCGCGGCCAGCGAATCGACGAGGCTCTTGCAGACACGGAGCGGGCCCTGCGCAGCCGTCTTGAAGCAGCCCGGCAGCACATGCTGGAGGTCACTACGCAACTGCTTCGCTTTGAACCGAAACGCCTGCTTGAAATTCGCTGGGTGCAGATTCAGCAACGGAAATCTCACCTCGGCATGATTGCGTCTGAAATGCACATGCTGATTGGAGCCAAAGTCAACGCCTGCCGTGAAGCATGGCTCGGCGCGTCGTCAGGAATCACACGATATGATTTCCGAGGAACGCTCCGGTTGAGACTCGCGGCCGTTGAGGAACGCGAAGTCGGGTTGCAAAGTAGGATGGCCCGGATCTTCACCGAGCAGCGCCACCTCCTTGCGCACTTCACGTCCCTGCTTGATGAACGTAGTCCGCTAACCATTCTCGATCGCGGCTACTCGATCACCCGCGATGCCAACAGCAATGTCGTTCGCGATACCGCGCAGGTAGAAGTAGGTGATGAACTTTCTATCCGTCTTTCGCGAGGGGAACTTGGAGCAAATGTAAGGGAGAAGAAGCGGTAGAAGAATTGTTCGAGTCGGCATCATTAGGCAACGCGATGCTCCTCGCCACCTCTGATGATCCTTACGGCTGAGGCTTCGGAGGATTGGTTGTGATCGTCACCCGATCCGGCAGATCCAGAACAACTGTTGGGGCTGGAATGTGATACTCCTCCTTGCGATTGAGTACGTACACGTAAGTAACGGTTAACCGACTCAACTCAGAGGTCTCTCCTCTAGTATTCGCCAAAAAGTCCACTGGCGAACGTTTTCTTCCGCCGCACGCTCAAGAAGCCTCTGAGTCCCAGAAGCTCTGGCGGAGACGACTCTGCCTTCCGAGTCAATCTCGATCTCAACGCGCCCCGAACCCTGGAGCTGAGCTGCCCGTGCCAAAAGCGGATAACCCGGAACAACAACGTGGCATACGCAGATGCGAGGAGCAGGCTGACACCATACCGAAGTAGCAGCAAGCAAACATAAACACAAGCTCTTCACTGTGGGCTCCGTTGCAGATGCCAGGTTCCGGCTCGCCGCAAACCCTAAACAGATGTAAACCTAGTGTTCAGTGTTACGGAAAAACTCGGAGATCATTGGTCATGACTATAGTTTGTATCCAATCTTCCGCAGGAATTCCTTCCGAACCTTGATGTCCGCTTCGGTTTCGATGCCTTTAGTCTTCGCGCCGTCGATCACGCCGAGAATACCGCGGCCGCGGTCGGTTTCGGCGACGATGACTTGGACGGGATTGGCGGTGGCGCAGAAAATCTGGCAAACCTCGGGGACATTCTTGACGACATTGAGGATGTTGAGGGGGTAAGCCTTTTCCATAAAGATGATGAACGAGTGTCCGCAGGAAAGAGCGAGGGCATTCTCCTGGGCCAGCCGGATCAGGTTCGGATCGTTGCCCGTCCACCGGACCAGCGCCGGGCCGGACGACTCGCAAAATCCGATTCCAAACCTGATTTCCGGCACCGTCTGGACGATCACCTCATAGAGATCTTCCACGGTTTTGATGAAGTGCGATTGCCCCAGGATAAAGTTCATGTCAGCCGGCTTGTCAATCTTGACGATTTTCAGTTCCACAAGACACTCCAAGAATAGGCGATGAAAACGATTCTAGCACGGCATGCCGGAAGGCATCATCCGTTGCCTGATGTCATCTCTAGCGCGCTACTCTTCCTTTGCCAAAAAGCAGACGAGCTTTCAGATTTCTGAAACGCCGTAGTGAGCGTCACCCGAAAATTACATGCTCGGCGACGCTGCTGACCCTCGAACCGGCGGATAAGGATTTCCGTTGCTGCCTGTTTCCGCAAATTCTCTATGGATATCTCCAACCAAGTGATGATTCCCGTCCGGAACCTGTTGTACCGCAGTAAATCATCCGGCCGGTTGAGCCTCAAGGATAGGTGCGCAAGGAGTGGGAAGCACAGTTTCGTCAGGGGTCTGAACCTCGAAAAGTCTGAGAAAGATTTTTGGAGCCGAATCAACCTTTCGTTTCTGCAAGAGCTTCCTGGCATTGAGGAAGAGTTTTTGACTATTGCCAAAATGAAGGAAAAGTTATACCACATCCTGGGCCCCAAGACACCACAGGCCATCCAGGGATTATCTCCGCTTTTGTAAACGGCAGACTTTAGTCAGGAAGGCTGCAAGAAAAGCCAACCTGAAGGTCGGTGTGCCAGTATGATCACGCGCTCGCGCGACGCCGGTTAAATTGACAGAACAGTATGATTTTGTTAGATTTTCAGAGGGTCCACGAATGACAGTTCTGACTAGAAACCTGCCGTCGATGCCGCCCCGCGAGCTGTCTCAGGAATGAGTTCCTTTCTGGTAGAGGCAAGCCAAAAACAACATGATCGAAGCACCTTATATCCGTAATTTCTCGATTGTCGCTCACATCGATCACGGGAAGTCCACGCTTGCCGACCGCCTGCTAGAGTTGACGGGAGCGGTGGCCAAGCGGAAGATGGCGGAGCAGGTTCTGGATTCCATGGACCTCGAGCGGGAGCGCGGAATCACCATCAAAGCACACTCAGTCCGGCTGCTTTATAATGCGCGCGACGGGCACGAATACCAGTTGAATCTGATTGATACGCCGGGGCACGTCGATTTTTCCTACGAAGTTTCAAGAAGCCTCTCGGCGTGCGAAGGAGCCCTGTTGGTGATTGACGCCTCGCAGGGCGTGGAAGCCCAGACACTGGCCAATGCACAACTCGCCATGAACAACAAACTGGAGATTGTTCCAGTAATCAACAAGATTGACCTGCCCGGAGCGGACATTGAGGGAACCCGTCGCCAGATCGAGCAGACGCTGGCCATTGACTCGAGCGATGCGCTATTGATCAGCGCAAAGCAGGGCACTGGGGTTGAAGAGGTGCTCGAAGCCATCGTATCAAGGATTCCGCCGCCCACTGGCTCGCCGGAAGCGCCCTTGCAGGCCCTGATCTTTGATTCCTGGTTCGACAGTTACCGCGGAGTCGTAGTCCTGGCGAGAGTAGTGCAGGGTACTCTGGTTCCCGGCATGAAGATTCGGCTGTGGTCGAACGGCCAGGTCTATACCGTGGAAGAGACTGGCATCCTGACACCCGCGGCGGTTCCCGTAGAGGGCTTGCACGCGGGCGAAGTGGGTTTCGTGATTGCCAATATCAAGCGCGTGGCCGACACGAAGATCGGAGATACGATCACCGAGGATGCTCGTCCCGCGGCAGAGCCGCTTCCCGGCTTTGAAGACATCAAGCCGATGGTATTTGCCGGCCTTTATCCAGTTGACGCCAGTGAGTATGAATCTTTGCGCGACGCGCTTGAGAAGCTGCGCCTGAACGACTCATCACTGTTTTATGAGCCGGAAAACTCTGCTGCCCTCGGCTTCGGCTTCCGGAGCGGCTTCCTGGGATTGCTCCACATGGAGATCGTTCAGGAACGCCTGGAACGGGAATTCAAGCTCAGCCTTATTACCACCGCACCGGGAGTTCGTTATCGCGTGACGACAAAGGACGCGCAGGTGTTTGAAATTGATAATCCCACCCGGTTTCCTGAGGCCAGTGAAATTGCCAAAATCGAAGAGCCAGTTATCACGGCGTTGATTCTCACACAGGATGATTACCTGGGAGGCATTCTGGCGCTTGCGGAAGAAAAGCGCGGCGTCCAGAGAGGCTTCGAGTACGTAGCCCAGCAACGTGTCCTCTTGACCTACGAGTTGCCTCTGAACGAGGTGGTCCTGGATTTTTACGACCGCTTGAAATCCGTTTCGCGCGGCTACGCTTCTCTCGATTACCACTTTTCGGGGTATTGGGAATCTAAACTGGTGAAGGTGGATCTGCTGGTAGCCGGCGAAGCAGTGGATGCCCTCTCGTTTGTCTGCCACCGCGACCATGCCCAGGCGCGGGCGCGCTCACTCTGTGAAAAGATGCGGAAGCTGATTCCGCGTCAGCTTTTTGAAGTTGCCATCCAGGCGTCTATCGGCTCAAAGATCATTGCCCGCGAAAACGTACCCGCCATGCGGAAAAACGTTCTTGCCAAATGCTACGGCGGCGATATTACCCGAAAACGAAAATTGCTCGAGAAGCAGAAGGAAGGAAAACGCCGCATGAAGCGCGTGGGCAAAGTGGATATTCCGCAGGAAGCCTTCATGGCCGTATTGAAAGTGACGGAGTAGAGGAGCGCCTCCCTTTTGCGGCGATCATTGGCTCTGTAGACCTCGTGCGAGACCGGTTTCGCGCACGGTACCTGGTAAATAACCTGCCGGACCCGAGCAATTCCCCGCCCTACTCGCTCCGATCAGCCACAAGCAATCCAATCCGGGTGGAACTTCCTGTTATCATAGGAGTGAACAAGTCCGAAAAGCATCTGTGAACTTGTTTACCCGGGCCGCGACTTTTACAAATCGTCCCCGTTTCTTTCATGTTGTAGTTCACGCGGAGAATCGCCGATGAGTTACGAAACCCTCTTATATGAAATTCGCGCAGGCATTGCCTATGTGATCATCAACCGGCCCCAAAGGCTGAACGCGCTAAATCACAAGGCTGTTCAGGAACTATCCGCCTGTTTTGAACGGATTCGGGAATCCAGTGAGGTCCAGGGAGCCATCTTGACAGGCTCAGGGGAAAAAGCCTTTGTCGCCGGCGCGGACATTAGTGAACTGGCGGTTCTCGGCTCGGCGGCTGAAGCCCGACAAATGTCCCTCCGGGGGCAGGGGCTTATGAATATGATCGAAAACCTGGGAAAACCCGTCATCGCCGCCGTAAACGGCCTCGCTTTGGGCGGTGGCTGCGAATTGGCCATGGCCTGCACCTTCCGCATTGCCTCTGAGAACGCGCGCTTCGGATTGCCGGAACTCAAGATGGGCATCATCCCGGGTTACGGAGGAACTCAACGCCTGCCGCGCCTGGTGGGCAAAGGTCGCGCGCTTGAGATGATTCTCAGTGGAGAACCTATCACGGCGCAGGAAGCTTGGCGAATCGGGTTGGCAAACCTTGTGGTCAGTCTTACTGAACTGATTCCCTCTGCAGAGAAAGCGATTCAAAAGATTGCGGCAAATGCACCCACTGCAATCAGGTATGCTCTGGAGGCGGTCAATCAGGGAATGGAAATGCCGCAAGACAAGGGTGAGAGGCTGGAGGCCGGCCTGTTTGGACTCTGCGGCGCAACCGCCGATATGAAGGAAGGAATGCGGGCGTTCCTGGAAAAACGCCCAGCGCGATTTACCGGCGAGTAGTTGACGGCCACCGGCGCGCATGGATAAGCAGGCCATCTATGGGTTCTCGAACAAAATCTCGTGAGTTAGCGCTCCAGATGCTTTTTCAATGGGAGGTGGGCAAGCACCCTCCCGCCTACGTTGTGCAGACCTTCATGTCCGGTCGTCGCCTTGCGCCCGATGTCGATGCTTTTGCGCGCGACTTATTTGAAGGAGCCGTGGGCCAAGTCGCGGAACTCGACCGCGTGATCGCAGAGCACTCAAAGCACTGGCGAATGGACCGCATGCCCGCCATCGACCGCAATATCCTTCGAATGGCGCTCTACGAGATCCTTCACCATCCGGAAACTCCCGGCGCAGTTGTAATGAATGAGGCCATCGAACTGGCTCGGCGCTTCTCCAGCGAAGACTCCGCCGAATTCGTGAACGGCGTTCTGGATGGAATCTGGAAGTCCCTGCCTCAGACAGAGCCGAAAAACTAGTATCGTGTCACAGGAATTCGTCGGCTGATTCAAATCGTCAGGGCATGGCTTCGGCCGTGCCACTCTGTTGCCGATCGGACACTTCGGATCTCCATGCCTTGGGGAACAGCACTCAGCGGCTGAAGGCAGGCTTCGGGAAGCGGAATCGCGAAGGCACGACCGAAGGCATGCGCTGACGATCTATTGAACGAACTCACATCGCACAAACTCAAGCTGTGGCGTTTCTGGCGTGCGCAATGCGCTTCTCGATAGACGGGTGGGAATGGAAAATGAACTCGATCCAGGCGGATGGGCGGCGTTCGGCAAGGTTTAGTTCGGCAAGTTTTTCCATGCTGGTAATAAAGGCCAATTTGCTTGGAATGGTCTTCAGCGCATAGTCGTCCGCCTGCCGCTCCAGCCAGCGCGAGTGGCTGTTAACACCAGGCAGCAGAATCAACGAGAGCCCCATGCTTACCAGAATCAACAACGGCAAGTTCGCAAAGTCTGCCACTCCCCTGAAGCCCAGGGCCGGGCCCCACTTCAGGAGGCAAACATTGGCAAGATAAAAGCCCAGGTAGGTGGAAACAGTCTGGATCACAATGGCGCGAGAAACATGGTGCCGAACGTGGTGCCCGAATTCGTGGGCCAGAACCGCCTCCACTTCGTCGGCGCTGAATTTTTCGAGCAGCGTGTCCGAAAGAATAATACGCCGCGTGTTGCCCAACCCGACCAGCGCCGCGTTGGCCTTTTTGCTTTTTTCGCTCAGCTTCCACTCGAACACGCCGCGGACGCGTGTTCGTGCCCGGCGCGAAAGTTCCAGCAGACGGTTGGTCAGTTCAGCGTCTTCGATCGGCTTGAACTTGAAAAATATGGGAAACAACAGCACTGGAGCAAGGTTGGCCAGCAGCACGAAGAAGGCAACCAAGGCCGTGGCGGAGATAATCCACCACGCTGATGGCCAGTTTCGCATGGTCCAGTAAAGGAACTCAACGCCCAGAATGCCCAGCGTTCCGCCCACCGCCATTCCTTTCAACTGGTCCTTCACCCAGTTCCACAATGTCAGATTCGACAACCCGTAACGATGCTCCAGGCGGTAGCCCTTCAGGTAACTGAGCGGAAGCCCCGGCAATTCTAAGATCAGCCCAAAGAGGATGAAGTAGATCAATAAGGCAAGCGCGGCGTGGGAAGTCACATTTTCTGCAAACGTCCGCAGGCCCCTTGTCCATCCGGCAAAGATCAGGAAAAGGAGCAGGCCGAGGTCGAGAGCGAATCCCACGACTCCGAGGATTCGTCCGGCACGGTGGTAACTTTTAGCACGCTGCGAATCATCCATAATCAGAAAATCTTCGAGCCCTCATTCATGATGGCGATTCCCGCTGCGCAAAGTCGGCGATCGCATCGAGAAGAATTGTGACCTTCTCCCGCGAAGGAGCTTCCGCGTAAAGGCGCAACACGTTTTCGGTCCCCGAGGCTCGCACAAGAACCCACATCGAATCCCCCAAAACCATTTTCACGCCGTCCTGGTCATCCACGGCGAGAACTTTGAAATTTGCCACAGAGTTCAGCTTTCCTGCGCGCGCCAGTTCCACCACTCGCTGCGCCTTGGTTTTGTCGAATTCCAGATCAAGCCGTCGATAGTGGTGTGGGCCATACTCTTCCTCAAGCTCCTGGATCAGTTCGCCCAGATTCTTCCCGCGCTGCGCGATAATGTCCGCCAAATAGAGTGAATTCAAAATGCCATCACGCTCCGGCAAGTGCCCGCGTGCCGCGATGCCACCGCTTTCCTCGCCGCCAATCAGAATATCGCGCGCCAGCATTAGCTCGCAGATGTATTTGAAACCAATGGGGGTAACGTGCAACGGCAACCCGTATTTCGCGGCGATCTTGTCGATCATCTGGGTGGTGGAGACCGTCTTGACCACTTCGCCTTTCAGCCCTCGTTCCACAACCAGATGTCGCAACAATATGGAAAAGACCTTATGCGAATCAACCGAGTTTCCCTGAGCGTCAACGGCTCCGATTCGGTCGGCATCGCCGTCCGTGGCGAATCCGGCGTCGGATTTCGTTCTCACAACCGCTTTGCTCAAGTCAGCCAGGTGAGGATCGATCGGCTCAGGATTGATTCCCGGAAACAGCGGATTGTGTTCAGAGTGAATCTCAGAAAATGAAATCCCGGCCTCTTCAAACAAATGCGCGACACATCCCCGGGCCGCGCCAAACATCGGATCGATCACAAACTTTCTGCCGCTCGGGCGAATGCGGTCGAGTGAAACCAGCGTTTTCAGCCGGTCCAGATAAGGGTTGATGAGATCGGCTGTTTCAATCGCGGCGGGGCTTTTTGAAGCCTGTGCTTTTCGGGGATCCTCAGCGGGAAGGTAGGTCTCAACCTTCTTCATGATGGCCGGCGAAGCCGAGCCCCCGTAAGGAGCTTTGAACTTGACGCCATTCCAGATATAGGGATTGTGGCTGGCCGTGACCATCAGCGCGCCCGCGGTCTTTCGGACTACCACGGCGTAACTGATGGCTGGAGTGGGGGTGGCCCGGTCGGCCAGCAGCACCGGAATCCCTTCAGCCGCTACTTGCCGCGCTGCTTCCCGACCGGCCTCGGCGGAAAGGAATCGTGTATCATAGCCAACCACCAGTCCGTTCTCCGGCTGTCCTTCGTGGCGAACATATCGCGCGATGGCACACGCCACCCGGCGCACGTTCTCGAAAACAAACGTGTCACCGATAATTCCGCGCCAGCCGTCGGTCCCGAATTTGATCACCTCAGTTGATTGGCTCAGCCCAGCCTCCGTTATAACAAGCTCTTCTTGCCCCGCCGTTCAAGCTCCTGCAC
>JAKAWN010000211.1 GCA_021827245.1 Acidobacteriota bacterium
TGCTGTTCCGATTGATGAATTCGTAGTGCCAACCCTGCTGGATCCGTACGTATTTAAGTGCGGCGATACTCACCCGCTGTGCCTGCCAAAACGTCATCGAGTCTGTTTGCGAAGGAAATTCTTTGGACTGCCCCGTAGCTTTCAAAATCGGCAGAACCATCAGAGCAAGAACAGACAATGCAAAGGACTTCCAGATACTAGATTTCATCGGCCCTCCTTCATTGGAGTTGAAAGCGACACCGGCAGCCGTGGTTTAGTGGCTCAAAAGAAGCGCCAAGACTTAAAGGTTACAGCAGTTCTCGCCGATTATCTGGCACTGAGTGGTGCCTGTCAAGCGCGGAGACTGGAGACTGGAAGGTTGTTGACATTGAAGTTGATTGTGCTTGGTTCGCGGCTGCAATAAAAACGCGCACAACTCTTATCAGAAGCCGGAATGCAGTCAATTTTAGCGTGCAATTCCGGGCTACCCGGCGTTAGAATCAACCCTCTTGAACCCGTGTTGGGTAATGGGGGGTCTTCATGAGCAAGCAGTGGGTTCCTCTCCTCCTCGTCCTTCTGGCTGCCAGTTCCCTAACGGCGCCTGCTTTCGGACAAAATGTTCCGCCAGTTTCAGCCCCGGTTTGCGTCCCAGTTCCGGGGATACCCTGTCCCGGTTCGGGCGTCAGCGGTGCCGGCAGCATGAAGGCCACAATGCAGGGAGAGATTGCCGCCACAGTAGTGCAAAGCTTCCTGCAGATGCTCTTCAGCAACGACTCGAAGGCCAACGCACAAAAGCAAAAGATGATGGCTGAGCTGGCGCAACGTGAGGCCGAGGCTGAGAAGCAGCACAAGATTGAAGAGGCCAAGCGACTGGCGGCCATCTGCGCCCGGCTGCAGGCCACGCTGAAGCTGAGCGGCTTACCCCAACTGCACTTGAAGACCGGCGAAAACACCGGCGCCAACGGCGGACTGCATCTCAAGCTCGGCGACAGCAGCGACCACCATGCCGGCGTGCCGGGTTTGCCGGGCATCGCGCTGAATGACAATAGCGGAAACGGCGGCGGTAGGCCTTACGGCATCCAAGGACTGCCCGGAATCTACCTCAACGGTCCCTCCACGCCGCCGACCGCGGCAACTGGCGGGTCGGCGTCTCCTTCCGCCAAGCTGCAATTGAAACTAGGTGATGGCGATAGTTCGTCCACTCCGGCGGCCGGTTCCCCTGCTCCAGTGTCTGGCAGCCAGACCCCCTCGGCGGGCTCCATCCCCGATCCGCGTGATATGAGTCCCAAACAGTTGGCCGATCTGGCCACGCAGGTCAACAATCTTCCCCCCGAAGAACAGCAGCGGTTGATGGACGCCGCCCGCGCTTCGGCCCAGGGCAGTACGCCGGTGGCGAACGTTCCTGCCCCGGGCCCGCCCTCTGCCGGAAGTTCCGGCCAGCCTGCCATGACGCAGTTGCAGCAGGTCGCCAACTCCTCGCAAGCAGCGGCCCAGGCTCCTGGGCTGGAATCGGCGGCGGCAGGAGCGCGACAAGGTTTTGACACCGCCGCCGGTAGCGCGCCAACCGCGGGCGCTGCTCCGGTCGGCACGGCCGCGCCCACTACGGCCGCAGTCCACCAACCTGCCGCCGGCAGTGCTCCGTCGCCCCCGGCAGCACATCTATCTTCTACTTTGCCAGGTGTGACGCCTCAACCTCCGACAATTAGTCCATCTCCATCAGGCAAAAGCACGCCATCGCTTGCCTCGGCAGCTCCTACTGAGAATGCGAGTGCGGCAAGTGCCCCCTGCCCGCCCGGCATCGCGAAGGTGATCCCTTCGCGCCAGCAATTACTGACTGAACTCGCTGTGCGACGCGCAGAACTCGAGAGTCTCAAGAACACCATCTTGCGCCTGAACCGCACCATACAGCTTGACCAGCAGCAATTCGCCGTATGGCAGGACGAAGCGCAGGCAGGGCTGGATCGCGTCAAGGGCCGCATCTTCGACCTCTGGACTCAGGGGATGTTCGACAACTTCGTTGAATCCAAGGAAGAAGCTTTCGAAGCGCTGGAAAAGGAAGGAAAGCTGACAGCTTCCGATAAAGAACAATGGCGCAGGCTCGAACTTGCCAAAGACCTCAAGAGTTTCGACGACTTCCGCAAATGGGTTATGGAAGACAAGAGCAACTGGGAGATGGTTGAAGAAGGCGCCCGGCAGCTCATCGACCATTTGCCGCTCGGAGCGGAGGCGATGTCCTACGTACGTTGCAGCAAGGATCTGGTCGATAATCTCTATGACTTCACCGACCTGACCGTAACCTGGAACAACGTGCAACAGTTGGATCACAACTCCAATCAGTTCCTCGCCGCCGTGCAGCAGAACGGCGAGCGCATGAAGGCAATTGTGGAGCGAATACAGCAGATCCAGACGCAACTGAATTCGACGCCTGAAGGACCGCCGACTGCTTCACCGTGCCGTGAAGTGCAGGCGAAAGAACTCTAAGCTTCGCGCCGCTCCCCGCGTCGGCACGATAACTGAGGCTCTGCTCTAGTATAGTTTCATTGAAATATATCCATATTATTAAGTGAGGGTCGTGAGCGCCTCGAATTTCTTCCAGCGATGGACGACCGGGCAGGCATTTATTTCTGCGATGCCCTTGAGGATGCGGTCGCGGAGTTCCTCCCATGAGTGTACCCGAATGTGGCACAGGAAAGTACGCGCCATTTTGCCAAAGAGCGTCTCCGCCAGGTTGAGCCAAGAACCGTGGGTGGGGGTGAGCACATACTTGAAACGGTTCGGTCGGGTGGCCAAATAGGCCTGACTTTCTTTCGACAGGTGCGCCGAATAATTGTCGAGAACCAGCCGCAAGGAACAATCCTGGGGGTAGTAAGCATCCAGGTCCCGGAGCAAGGCGATAAACTCCCGGCTGCCATGGCGGCGCTCGACCCGGCCCGTCACGCGGCCGGTGTGCAGATCCAGGGCGGCCAGAATGGAGCAGGTTCCCAAGCGCTTGTATTCATGATCGCGGGCAACGGTCGGATACTTGCCCGGCACGGGAGGCAAGTCCGGCGCCGTATTCGAAATGGCCTGCACCCCCGGCTTTTCATCCACCGAAACCGTGACCACCTTCATCGAGGGTATCCCCTGCGCTCCGGGCTGATTTTGCAGGGTCACCCCCTGATAGACCAGCAGGACTTCCCGCGTCTTGCTTTCAAAAGCCGGATCGCGGCGTTGCAAGTAGTAGGTGACCTTGTGCGGTTGCAAGGGCTGCGCCGCCAAAATCCGATGCACGGTCGCCTTCGAGGCCCGCGCCAAAGAAGGATGTCCGGCTGCCAACGCCTCCCCGCGTACGTGTTGGGCCAAGGCCTGCCGCGTCCAAAGCTCGGCGGCGTAGCCGAAGTCTTTCGGTTTCGAGCAGGCCAGATGGACCACCCAAGCTTTGGCCTCTTCCGTCAATTTCGGGGGACTGCCGTGCGGCGTATCTTGGAGTCCGGCGGCCACCCCGACTTCCAACGCCCGGCTGATCCACTTGGCCACGCTCTTACGAGTCAAGTGGACGGCGCGCATGATGGCGGCGATGCTTTCGCCCGCGTGGTAAAGCCACAAAACCTGGGCTCGCTGCACGTCGCGCCACGGGGCGGTATGCGACGTGCGCAACCGCTCCAGCAAAACGAGTTCGTCGGGGAGCAAGACCAATGGGGGACGAGTTGATCTTCTCTGCACACCCCGAGCATAGCATACTTTTCATCCGCATAGATATCTTTCAGTGAAACGCTATACTAGATAACCACGCCTACTCCCGGTCAACAGCGACCTTGACGACCACCTTGTGAACTGGCCCGTCGGCTGCCATCGGGGCGTGGGCATCTTCGGGGTAATAAATCCCAAAGCATCCCTGTGGTACAGTCACCCATGAGTCCGGTACGTCAAGGAAATGCTGAATATCCTTTACTTCGTTGTAGGCTTCAGCGGGGCTACGGCAAGTTGAAATTTGCCTCCAGCCGATCACGTCAGGACCTGTGAGGGAATACTGGATGTCAATGTACCGGCGATGGACCTCCAGCTTTGCCCCCTTTTGACCGCGGCCCTGACCACGAATGACCAGCGCATAAAGCCGGGAACCGTCAATCTCCCGACGCCCCTCAGGAAGCTCATTCAAGTTCGATCCCTGGAGGAATTGGAAGGCCGCTCCGAAGCCAGGATGTAACTTCCTCAACCGTTCCTCGTTTGTGAGTGCATCCAAGATCATTCCCCACCTCCGCCTGAATAATTCGAGAAACTCTCTGGGCCTGTCGAAGGCTCATTATGCAATGCAAGAAGAAAGCTGTCGAATTTAATTTCGGGAAGTTTCGGTGTTACGGATTGGCGTAGAGGCTTCCCTGGACGATGGAAGGTCGCGCGATGACAATCCGAAGCAAAGGTGTCATCATGGCTGAACCCATATGTCTCAAGTAAAAGCATGGAATCTCCTTCATGTGCGAGCGGCCTGTCGAAGCCCACGATTTAGGATCGACGAAGACAACCTTCAGCAGCAATTTCATCCTGTCACGGTGAATACTTTGGCCGACCGGTGCGAGAGCGAATATATACCCAGATACTGCCGGAAACTGACCGGCGCTACCTTCCGGACCATCATCAAAAACCACATCCGCCCAGAATGGGGAGATGTGCAAATCCGGGAGGTCAAAACTGTGACCGTAGAGGATTGGCTGAGGTCTTATGAGCCGTCCAATCGGGCGAAAGGTCATATCCGGGAAGTGATGCACCTTCTCTTCCAGGCGGCGCTCCGGTGGGAGATGATCGAGCGCAATCCGATCGATCTGGTTCGGCAACCCAAGAAGCGGATCAAGGAGATGACGGTCCTGACCATTCATGGAATGCTGGTCCCTGATGGCAGAACTGACGGAACACTACAAGACCATGGTTCTGACGGCGGTCTGTCTGGGACTCCGGGCCTGCGAACCCCTGAGCCTTCAATGGGTGGACTTGAATTTCAACGCCCTGAAACTCCGGGTTCAGCGAAGCCTTTCCGAGGGAGAAATCAACGACACCAAAACCCCGGCCTCAGAATACACGCTGGATCTGGATCCCGATCTCGCCGAAGCCTTGCTCATGCACAAAAGGCGATCCCAGTACACCCAGGATTCGGATTTCATCTTCGCCAACCAGAACGGCGAACCCAGATGGCCGGATACGATCCGTCAGAAAGTCCTGCACCCGGCGGCGAAGAAGGCTGGCATCGCCAAGAGAGTCGGCTGGCATACCTTCCGGTACACCTATTCGAGTCTGCACGGCCTGCTTGGAACCAGCCTGATCGTCCAGAAAGAGCTGTTAAGGCATGCCGATATCCAGACGACCATGCGGTACACCCGGACTTTCGGAGACGAGAAAAAAGAAGCACAGTTGAAGGTAGCCGAACTGCTGAAAAACGGCCAGACTTCGTGATGGCTAGCGAAATGGGTATAAATGGCTACTTTTAAAAATTCCGCATTCTCACCTAAGTCCTTTAGAATGATGGTCGGGGCGCCCAGATTTGAACTGGGGACCTCTTGGTCCCGAACCAAGCGCGCTACCAGGCTACGCCACGCCCCGAAAAATCCGCGAACCGTGGCGAGTGACGAGTGAAAAGCGTGGGACAGCCCTGCCCTCCACATTCATCACTGGCCACTCATCACGTCTCAGATGATTACTGGTCGGGACGGCCGGATTTGAACCGGCGACCACTTGCACCCCAAGCAAGTGCGCTACCAGGCTGCGCTACGTCCCGGCAATCCGCGCCTCACGCTCAACAAAAGGCTGAACGGCACAGGATTCAACGCTAGCATCATCTGGAAACGATTGTCAAGATTCCCTCAAGCTCACGCTTGATCGCCCTTACTTGGGCATCGCTGAGACTGGAAAGAACGTCAGACTTCAATTCTGAAGCATTCCCCGAATTTCCCGCCAGATACTTGCGCGCGCCCTCAATGGTGAAACCCTCTTCATAAAGCAGGCGCTTGATTTCAAGAACCATTTCAACATCCTGGCGCCGGTAGAGGCGATGGCCGGTGGCGCTCTTCGTGGGCTTCAGAGTCGGGAACTCTGTTTCCCAGTATCGGAGGACATACGGTTTGGTTTGGGTAAGCTCGCTCACTTCGCCGATGCGAAAGTAGAGCTTGTCTGGAATCAGGACTTCGGCCGCTGACATCCGAACCATGCGTTTGTTGCGCGGTTTGCGTTTTCTCAGCATAGCCCCAACCCAGGCCATCAAAGGTAAGGCCTTGGTGTCATCTTAGATAACCGCCAGTCGGTCGTCAAGAACAGGTGTTGGCAGGTACGGGAATGGATCGAAGTGCGCGAAGGTACATGCCCCTCCCAGGAGGGACTTGCCGGATTATTTCACCTGGCTAATTGGCCCGGCAGGAACCCTTCCCCTGCCGCCCGGGCGCGCCAAGAAGATGATATTGTCATTCTGCCAACTCACGAGCGTAATTTCCCAATGCGCTGCCCTCAGCGCCTTGATGATCCAGTCGTACCTATCCGGATAATTCACGGCATAGATGTAGCATTCCTGTCCGGAAGCGACAAATTTGGGGAAGGACTGTACGTTCATCCCGGCCCAGGATTTCATCTCCACCACGCCCTGTTCGATATCATCGGTACCCGAATAGTGAAGTGCCAGCTCGGGGTCGGCCACGTAAAGAAACCGGCGCGCGATCTTCTTTGGAGCGTTATAGCCAAACACGACAAATGCACCCGGATTGGAAATCAAAATTGGGAGGCTGTCCCCCGTATTTGCTTCAAGCAAAGCATAGACTGATTCCTGGTTCGCATGATACACAACTTCACGGCGATAGGTCTGTACCTGTTTTACCACCAGGAATGAACAAAGCAGGAGCGCCAGTCCAAAGGCCGGGGTCAACTTTGTGTCCAATGCGCTATAAAGCCCCAGTGCGACAGCAATGCTCAACCCGATCACTGCAGCCAGCGCACAGCGATCTTCATAGGCTCCGACAACGGTTTTGGCCAGGACTATGCCCACGAGGGGCATCAAGAGGAAGCCGGCGACCGCGGCCCATTCGTGTAAGGGAGTGTTAGAGCGCGCCCGCGACTCGGTGCCGCCTGCATTCGGACGGAAAAACACCACGTAAAAAGCAACGACCAAAAGAATCGCGAGCAGCGGAATCGGTGACGGAGAAAGCAGAAAATGCTGGTAGAAGTACGCCATCGAAGACCAGTGAGGCTTCGACCAAAAGTGTGGGGCAAATTTGCGTGCACTCTCGATCAAAGGCAAGAACAACAGCAAGGGAGAGAGTGACAATACCAACGCCAGCCAGACACCCACATCAACCTTTTTCCGGCGAATGGAACGGACCACTTCTCCCAAGCCCAGAGGGAAAAGGCTCAGGACAGCGTAATAGTGGCTTGACACCGCAGCAGCAAGGCTTACACCAAGGCCCGCCAGCGCCAGCTTCCGATGCCGATCCTCCGCGGCCCATTGCCAGCAAACCAATGCAAGGGCTGAGAAACCCAGAACCAGTGCGTACGCCCTGGCGCGGACAACAAATTTGAAGGCCGTGGTCATCAACGGGAAAAGCATTGCGACCAAGCCATACAGAGCAGAAGACCGTTTGGACACAAAGTGGTAGAGACAGACGGACATCACCGCAAACCCCAGCATTTCAGGCAATCGAACAGCCAGTAGCGATCTCCCCAGCAGCGCGAAATCAGCTCGCGTAACGAGATAAATAAGCGGAGGCGTCTGTTCAGCCCCTGTGGCGAGGGCGTTCCACACATCGCGGAGGGTGGGAAGGCGTGTGATGTAAATGGTGAAAAGCTCGTCGATAAAGGTCACATCCTTCGCGGCGAGCAGGCAAAAGCCCGCGAAATAGAGGATCAAGAATAGCAATAACAACAGCCATTTCCTGCGTTCGAGCCTTTCGAGCCCATTCTCCAACCGCGACAGCAACGACCTTTGGGATCCATTGCTCATGGCGTTTTTCAAAAAGGCCTATCGCTGAATTCGGACCAGCAAGGCGTTTGCACAGTCTTAAATGGAGACAGGCCGGTGGTCAGCAGGCAGGAGGCTGCCGCTGAACCGTATACTCCTCTGCTGCGGGGCAACCCCGCTCAGCTTAAAGTACGGTATTGTCCCCGCCAGTATCTCCACGTAGTCCTAAGAAGAACGCCCAGGTACTCAGGCCCGACTTTCAGCAGACTAAAAGAAGATCTACCCATATCCGGCGTGCGGTTTATCCATGAAGTCGGCACTTCCCGAATGCGGTAGTGCAACAGAACCGGCTTTAAACCTGTTTCCGCGTTCGCCGCAAAGCCGTTCGCTTCAATATCGAGGTCTTTCAGGATTTCTGCCCGGTAGAGCTTCAGGTTGTTCGAGATGTCGCGAACCTGCTTTCCCAACAGCAGGTTCAGCATCAAGTGATAACCTCGGTTGCATAGGATCTTAAAAAACGGATAGTGAACCAGAGCAGACTCGGAGGAAAATCTGCTGCCGATCGCGCCATCATATCCTTTGGCTACGGCCTCAAACAGGCCTTCGAACTCCGACGCGATTGCGACGAAATCGCAATCGATGCTAAGAATGTACTTTCCGCTTGCAGCCGCATAGCCATCCCGTAGAGCCCGGCCCACTCCGCCAGGAGGATTGCGCCTTATCAGCTTTACGCGTGGTTCCGTGCGCGCCATGGTCCCGGCAATTTGGGCTGTCCCATCTGTGCTGTTGTCATCCACGATGACGATCTCATGGATGTAACTTCCATACATCCCGAGCATCGTCTCCACGAGGCGGGCGATGTTGGCCTCCTCGTTGTGGCACGGGACCACAACAGAGATTGTGCCAAAAAGCTGAGGGTGTGTCGCCAGACTGATGTTCTCCACATCCTCTCTGCCTGCAAGAGCTGGCTTGAAGGCCCGAACACTGACAACTCTTGAAAAGCGCCGGACAAGCGGAGCGCGCTCCAAAACTAATCCAAGCGTCTGCCACACCGGACGCTCGCGAGGACAAACAACTTCAAAATGCGTAACCTCAATCCCCTCGAATCCTTCGCGAGCAACCGAATGGGTAAACTTTTTCAGGTTAAAGCTGTCCTCGCCCCTAAGGTCTCGGTACCGTCCGAGGAAATGACCGACCACCTTTTTCAGGAATGTGAACGGATTCGAGGTATTCTGGGCAAAGAAGAGAAATCGCCCGCCGGGCTTCAGACATTGATAAGCCATTTCAAGCATTTCAGGACCCAGGCATCGGGCCGGAATATCTGTGCTAACAATGTAATCAAGACTCTCCCGCGGAAATGCCTGCTGGAAATCTCTTACGTGAATGAAACGGGTGCAGGACAGTTTCCTTGATTGGGCCGCTGTAGCTAAAGCCGCGCTGAATACGGCGCCCGTAATTTGATTGCGGCCCGCCAGGACAGCAGCAAGATGTACAGTCCACGCACCACTCCCTGCTCCGAGCTCGAGGATTTCACGGCCAGGAAGGATGGCAAGCGAACGTGCCGCCAGGAAAGCCCGGCGGCGAAAACTGGGAAAGGACCCGGCTGAATCGTGCTGCCAGCATCGTTCGCGGAACAATTCCCCTTCCAGCCAAAGCTGTTCAACAGAAACCGGAGGTTCCACAGCTCCACAAACGCGAGGCTGGTCAGCGCAATCACAGGCTACGCGCATCTCAAAATCCTTGTCCTGTTTATAAGCACGGGCATCTGCAACCACATGTTCCCCCTCTTTGCAGGGCTGGGCTTATATTTCCTAAATCAATCTCAGCACTCGGAAACCCCATACAGTTTCGAAGATGTTTGAGTTTTCTTTCAGTCACCTGAAGGAGACCGGACGAGAATTCGATCGCGTCCAAACTCGCTAATTGCCTACGTCCGCTGCCACCACCTCGCTCCTGCTGGAGCGCAAATTCAAACGGGCCTCGGCAATCTCGGTGAAGATTTGATTGAGGTTATGCTTGATTTCCCAATCGGGAAAATGCGAGTGAAGCTTGCGCAAATCGGTGATGTAGCAAATGTGGTCACCCATCCGGTGGGCAGGATTGTACTGATATCGAATCGGCAGACCCATTGAAGCCAGCAAATCGATGGCTTCCAATATCGATATACTATTCTCCCTTCCGCCGCCAAGGTTATAGACTTCGCCACACTTAGGAGACCGGAAAAACTCCATCATCAATCGTGCAACGTCATCACAATGGAGTTGGTCCCGAACTTGCTTTCCTTTATAGCCGAAAATCGTGTACTCTTCCTCGCTGACGGCACAATCAATGAGGTGGGCCAAAAAACCGTGCAGTTGAACAGCCGCATGCTGAGGACCTGTCAGACACCCCGCACGAAAAACTCCGACTGGCATGTGAAAGTAGTGTCCGAACTCCTGGCACATTACGTCCGCAGCCACTTTTGAGGCCCCAAAAACAGAGTGCAGACAGGCATCGATGGACATCATCTCATCGATCCCTTCTCGCCCATCGGCATACTCGTAGCGTCTCGTATGCTCAACTAAGGGCAACGAATTAGGACGATCGCCGTAGACCTTGTTCGTGCTGATAAAACAGAACGGCGTATCTCCGCAAAAATCCCTGGCGGCAACAAGCAAGTTCAATGTGCCGGCGGCGTTCACATCGAAATCTTCGTAAGGGATGGCGGCAGCCTTGTCGTGAGAAGGCTGTGCGGCCGCGTGAATGATAAAGCCAGGGCGCTCCTCCCGGACCAGGCTATACATCGCCTCGCGGTCCCGAATATCCAAAGCGCAATGGCGATAGCCAACCAAAGACTCCTTCAGTAATCTCACAGTCGGCTCGATAGACCCCTGGGCCCCAAAGAAGCGTTGCCGCATGTTATTGTCAACGCCAACAACCTCCCACCCCGCCTCACTCAACAACCTTGAGCAGGCAGAGCCAATAAGACCACCTGACCCTGTAACAAGCGCTTTCATCTCCGTAACAATTTACTGGTTTGAACAGCCGATTGTAAGTGACAAGCCAAGTAATGACACTTAAGTAAGCAATAATGCCTCGCTTACGGTACACAATCCTGTGGAGTGAATGGACTTGTCCCCATTTTTGAGACAAACAGTTAAGACTCAAAATTCAGCGAATGGCATGAAAATGCCATCGAAAGGAGAATGGAGTCATGGGTTTG
>JAKAWN010000002.1 GCA_021827245.1 Acidobacteriota bacterium
TGGCTCACGAACTTCTCAATCCGCTTGGCTCAATTGAAGGATCGGTGCAGATCTTGCGCAGATCCAATTTGCCCGAGGAGACGAAGCAGGAATTCGGAAAGCTCGCCGAGGACGAGATCAATCGCCTGAAAGAGCTCTTGACGAATTTCCTACAGTTCGCCAGACCCCAAGCCCCGCGACGAAGGCCCACGGAGGTCGGGCAGCTCTTTGAGGCAGTCCGCGCCTTGACCGAGAAAACGGCAAAGATGAGCGGTTGCCATGTAACGATCGAAACACCCGGCGATCTCCCTTCGATTTCGGTCGACTCAGACCAGATCAAACAGGTGTTGCTGGACCTGGTTCTGAACGCCGTGCAAGCGACGCCCCAAGGTGGCGAAATCGTTCTCCGCGCGTCGACGGGGCATGACTCGATTGCCATAGAAGTACAGGATGAGGGCATTGGCATTGAGCCTAAAAACTTGGAGAAGATCTTTGATCCCTTCTTCACAACTCGAGCAAGCGGCACCGGCCTGGGTCTTTCCATTGTCTATCAGATCGTTCACCAGCACGGCGGGCGCCTCGAAGTTCGGAGAAACCCGGATCGAGGAATGACATTCGCAGTTTTTCTGCCGCTGCATCCGCATGAGAAGGCAGGAGAATCGGAGCTGCTTTCAGCACTTCACTGAACAATGGAAGAAAAGCCCATTCTGATCGTCGATGATGATCCAGGCCAGCGGCGGCTGATCCAATTCTGGCTCGAGGAAGAAGGATACCGGACGCTCGTGGCCAGCGATGGCAATGCAGGCCTGCAGCTGTATGAAGAGAAGTCTCCGCAACTGACAATCGCCGATATCCGCATGCCTGGCCTCACTGGAATCGAATTGCTGGGCCGAATCAAAGGAATCAACCAGGATGCGCCCGTGATTCTCATGACTGCTTTTGGAACCGTGGAAAGCGCGGTCGAGGCAATGAAACTGGGTGCGATCGACTACGTCCTGAAGCCTTTGAACGCGGACGAACTAAAACTGGTCGTGCGCCGAGTGCTCGATCACCAACAGTTACTCGATGAGAACCGCTATCTGCGCGATTTTGCCTCAGAGACATTTCGGTTTGAAAGCTTGGTCGGCCGCTCCCGAAAGATGCAGGAAGTGTTTGACCTGGCCTTGCAGGTGGCCAGATCGGATTCCACGGTTTTGCTGATCGGGGAATCGGGGACGGGGAAGGAGCTGCTCGCCAAGGCGATCCACCAAAACAGCTTGCGATCCGGAAGGCCTTTCGTGACGATCAATTGCGGCGCCATACCGGAGAACCTGGTCGAATCGGAACTTTTCGGCCACCGCAAGGGCTCGTTCACCGGGGCGCTGACGGATCGCACGGGAAAGTTCGAGGCCGCGAATGAAGGAACGGTCTTTCTCGACGAGGTGAGTGAGCTCAGCCCTCAGGTACAGGTCAAGCTCCTCCGCGTTTTGCAGGAGCGGGAAATCGATAAAATCGGTTTCCCCCTCCCAATCAAAATCAACGTGCGCATCCTGGCAGCAACAAACCGGAACTTGAAGAATATGGTCGATGACGGACGGTTCCGCGAGGATCTCTACTATCGTCTCAGCGTGATTTCGATCCCGTTGCCGCCGCTCCGGGACCGGAGGGATGATATTCCCTTGCTCGTCGACCACTTCATCACCAAGCACAGCGAACGCCAGCACCTCCCCGCCATTTCTCTCGAAGACGAAACGCTCGATGCGCTTAGGCGGTACCACTGGCCCGGCAACGTCCGGGAACTTGAGAACGTGATTGAGCGCCTTGTGGTCTTGGGTAAGGGGGAACCGATCAGCCCAGACAAATTGCCTCCTGATATTCGCCAGCAGAAGAGTTCAGTTTCCAACATCGGCTTGGCATTGCCGGACGAGGGAATCAGTTTGGAGGCGGTCGAAAGAGAGATCCTGCTCCAGGCGCTCGAAAAGCAAAACTGGAATCAGACCCGCGCCGCCAAATACCTCGACATCAGCCGCAAAACGCTGATCTATCGGATGGAGAAGTTTGGACTTGAGCCTCCTTCCGAGGCGGTGTCGCCAAGTGAGGATTCGCGTTCATCCGCGGACGGATAATGCCGTCCCTGCCGGCTCCGCGGATTGCGCCGTAAGCCGCGCGCCCGGTAGATCTGATAGCCGATCAAACTCGGCTCGCCGCCACTGCCATACTAGCTCTCGGCCATTCGCTCCTTTGCGCCATTGCCATACCAGTTCTTGGCGATTCGCTGGTTTGCGCGGAATTCTGAACGAAGGTCCACAGGTAATTCGAGGGTGTTTGGTGTCATACGCGCCGGGGTCCTCGTAGCCCTGATTCAGACTATTCCGAGTGTCTTGTTCTGTATGGCGGCGGGCCTCGTCCTTGACCCCCAACTCCGATTCCAGCCGTTCGGCAACTTCCGTCGTGCGTTCTTCGTTGATGCTCATGATTGCCTCCTGGAAAAAGCCATTGCTCTCTCAGCCGAGAGCCTTTCTTTCATTGCAAAGACAGTGCCAATGGCAAGCTCTTTCCGTCCGCTCGAGAACTGGACGCGGATCTTCAAGGCTTTATGCGACGTGGCCTCCTTTCTCCACGCGCCGGCCTTGTGCTTGATCTCCGGCTCATTTGCCTCATACGCGTCAGGCGCTGCCTCAAAGGAGGCAATCGGACTCTCGATCCACATTGGTCGGCTCTTCCTCCGGATTCCCGCAACATCCTAATTCCCCGTGAATTACGGTCCGATCGTTTCGCCCCGCGGAAATGGAATACCGCCTGCCTTGGCAACGGGTGGAGGAACGGTCGGATGCCAACCAGAAGGCGCCTCAACCTTCATAACCCCGCACGCGACGACAGGAGGCTCACGTCCGGCGGCGATTACCCGCCCGGCACGAAACCGTTCCTCCGGCAAAAAGCCGAGCCCAAGAGCGGAACATTTCGGAGCGGGGTTTGGAAGCCCTTCCGTTCGGGAGAATCGCGGTGAAAGAGATCAAGGCCTACATCCAGCGCTGCTGCGTGAACAACACCGTTGATGCTTTGGAAAGAAACGGCGCTCCGGGGATCACGATTGTGGACATCCATCCTGTGGGCTACGGATACGAGCCGAACAATTTCGAAATCCAGTATCAGGACGCTTTCAAGCGGTATGGCTATTTGAAAATCGTGAAGCTGGAAGTTGTCTGCGCCGATCATGACGCAGATCGGCTGGTGGATGTGATCCGCAAGGAATGCCGAACGGGAGACAAGGGCGACGGAATGATCTTCATTGCTGATGTTTCGAGAGCCGTTCGCATCCGGGACGGCGCGATCGGGGAGGCGGCCCTGTGAAAGAATCGGCGAAGCAAGGCAGAAACCCGCTCGCAAAAGCGGGTAATCCAGAGGCCGCCTTCCCGTCCAGTTGTATGCCCGATTTTGCGGGTTGCATCACTGAGGGAGCACTGAAAAGAAAGGAGATTCCAAGATGACAAGTAGAACTCTCATAGGGTCATTCTCCCTGGCAATTTTGTCCCTGTTCGCCGTCGGCGCCCCGGCACAGCATGCCCAACATCATCCTTCCACGCAGGGTTCCTGCGCGGGAATGAAGACTGCGGGAATGTTGAGCCAGGGCACGATGGGTAAGGGGATGATGGGTCAGCAGATGATGCGAAAGAGCATGATGGCCTGCCATCAGCACATGCAAAAGCTGATGGGCCGGCTCATGCAAAACATGACCGCGATGCAAAACGAGAAGAATCCGGCTGCGCGAGCCAAGTTGATGACTGAACAGCGCGCTCTTCTCGAGAAAATGCGCGGCGACATGATGCAGCAAGGAAAGATGATGTCCCTCTGCATGAAGAACAGTCCGATGGGGGACGCAAACCAGAAACCAACGCCCAGGTAGTTCACTCAGTAGCACGGGCGCAGTGTGGAGCGAGCCATGAGAACACACGCGACGAGCCAGCGAAAGGCGCTTTTGACGGCGCTCATTTGCGCGTTGCTGGTTCTTACGGTGGCTGGCCCCAGCTCCGCAGAGGTCCAGAGGCGCGAGCCCCGTCTCACTCACGAGCAGTTCGTGAAACTCCTCGCGAGCGCCCGCAGCGCTCGCGATCATGAACGTCTCGCCGACTACTACCGAAGCGAAACTCGCCGCCTCGGGGCCGAGGCCAGGAGGCACGAGCGGTTCGCTCGGGCCTTTGGCGACAACACAGCCCCAGGCAATCCCGACGAGTTCAACCTCAGCCGAACCGCTCATCACTGTCACAATGTTGCCAACGATTCCCTGAAGGAGGCCCGAGATGCGTTGGCTCGAGCCGCCCGCCAGGAACAGTTGGCGCAAAAGGCGAGATCATGGCCCCGATAAATCCAATCGGCAGCTTGAATCTCCGCGAAGACGACCGCCCCGGCCGAGCCCGCCAGCCCCAAACCCATCTTCAGTCCCTCGGGGCTGGCGCTCGGCTGAGGGCCTGGCGTCGGGCTCGAAAAGAGGAACCCCAGTGCCAGGCTGGGTATGGCTTCTAGTGTGGGCGGCGTTCTTTTACTTCATGATGCGCTTTGGCTGCGGCGCGCACATGGTCCATGGGGGCCACGGCGGGCACGGCGAAGGAGAGCATGAGGGACATCAACAACATGGGGCAGTTGCAAGCTCCGCGAAGGATCCTGTGTGTGGAATGTCGGTCGACCCAGGCCAAGGTTATTCGGAAATCCGCGAAGGCCGCGAATACCGCTTCTGCTCCCGAAAGTGCTTGGACAAGTTCGACGCGGAACCGCAGCGGTACCTCTCGTAGAAAGGAGAAATCGCGATGTCACGAGGGATTTCACTAAAGGCAGTCGGCCACGCCAGCAGTTTGTTTTTAGCGACTTCATTCCTGCTCTGCGTGGTGTTCGATCTGGCGTTTCCCGCACACGCCATGTTCCAGTCCTGGCAAGCGCTGCTTCCGGGATTTCACTGGATCAGTTGGAAGGGCTTTTTGCTTGGGCTTATCGAAAGCTACGGATACGGCTGGTATTTCACGCTGATTTGGGTGCCGCTGTACAACGTGGTGGTTTTGAGAACAAAGGAACGGACGACCTAACAGCTCCTCCACGGCCCAGTGGGCACACTTAAGAAGTTTTGCCTACCGAACTCAAGGCTTTTCCGCTGGCGGAGGATGCGACCGGCGGCGGTTTGAACGAAAGAACGGAATAGAAAGGAGACGGAGATGAACTCAACAACAGCAATCTTCATAGCGATTCTTGCGATTCTTGGGCTGGGATGGTTTTGGATGCGCGGCACCCACAACCGCCGGCAGGTTTACGGGCAGGCGGGTGGAAGCGCACATCCCAACGAGCCGCAATCCGTCGGAGCGGCTGAGGCTGCGGATTCGCAACCAAAGCCGCAACACAAACATGGCGGCTGTTGTTAGGAGGCCGCTGCGGTCTGAAGAGGAGACCAAATAGGCCTTAGAGTATGAGGCAGTGAACTGATTCCCGGCGGCCGATCCTTCTTCCAGCCGCCGGGAATTCGAGATGGAGACGGAGCTGAGAGGTGGAGCGGGTCATGGAGAATGATCACAGTGATTCCACGGCCAGCGCCCGGGAAACTGCTGCCGGGGGAGTTGTCGATTCCAGGGCGGTGCGGGTGCTGCTGATCGGACAAAGCTCCCAGTGCTTTGTGCATTCGGTGAGGAGACTGGAAGCTCATGGCTGCCAATGGAGCTTGGCGGCTTCGGTGGATGATGCCCTCGGACTGCTTGCCAGTGAAAGATTCAGCGTCCTGCTGGCCCACGCCGGACCCGACAAGGGGGCGCTTACTTCGCTGAGCAACGCCATAGCGGGCCAGCCAGCGAGCTTCTTCTACGCTCACCGCGTGGAAAGCGGTTGCTGGTGGCTTCCAGTAGTGCTTCGCGGAGAGCCGTGTTTGGGTGCTCCGGCACTGCGCCCAGCCGAATTCGCCAAGCTGCTGGACGCACTTGTCGTTGAGGCCTGCAGCGCACTAGCCGAGCACGAACCGTCTCACGAGAAAGCAGGGGTTGGAAGACAAGAAGGCATGGCGGAGTGGCATGGGTTCGCTCACTCAAGAGAAGCGGTCGCACCGTGGAAGAGCGCGGCCAGAGACCAGCCAAATGCGCGAAGGGAACATGACCCAGTCCTCCAGTTCCGACCGGTGCTCACCGAAAAGCGAAGAAGAGCCAAAACAGGGGCATTTCTCGGCGCCGAATGGCGGGGCGTGCGAGAGCAGATGACGCACCCGGCGCTTCTCATCCTTCTTCTGACTTCAGGCTTCGTCTTTCTCGCCATACACCATGCGCACATTTTCCAGCCACCGGCTATTCACCTGGCTGTTCTCGGTCTTGCTTTCGTGTTCCTGGTGCGCTATCCCGCTCGCGCGATCTGGCCTGGGCGAAACCGCACGGCGCAACGTCCTGTTGCAAAGGAGAGTCCCGATGAGTCGTGATGCTGTGGGCTACGCCCCTGGCCATTGGGGTCTGAAGGACTAGCTCGGTGAAAGGCACTCTTTCACACCCAGGCGTTCGCAATTGCAAATGGCGCGGATCGCTTCTTTCCCTGCCAGCGAGAGGGCTCCCGCGTTATCTGACACAGCCTGCGCCAAGCCCTCTGTGCCAAATGCTCCAATCAATTATTACTTTTTGGCACTTGAACCGTGCCGTTTCCAGCGAGTATCCTGTAACCACGCTAGATGGTCGCAACACGAGGCGCGGAGGGGTTTGGCCCCGCACTTGCTTAGGCTTGGTGGGTCCGTGATTCGGGTTGGCCATTTCGGTAGGCTTTTTCTCGCGGCGAGCTTGGCTTTGTTCTCCGCCGCGAGCAATCCTCGGCAGTGTTTCGATTGCGGCTGCCGCCAGTGCTCACAAACAGGCCTTGGGTGCTTCGGGCAATCCGCAGCAGGCGCACGCGTAAGAACCGCCGTCCGGGATGGGTGTTCCTGTACCTGCATCTCCGCCTCGAATTCTTTCGTCTTGACCAACGATGGGCAGCAGGTAATTCCATTCGCGGTCTCGTCTTTTTCCACGCACCCCTTGCTGCCGACGCCCATTCGTTCCTTTGTAGAAGTGGGCGCGCGGAGAATCGCTTTTCCAGACTCTCCTCCATCGCGCCTCGCTCTCTACTGCATCTTCCAGATCTAGTAGTGCACCTCATCGATGCCTCGTCAGCGAACCTTTTCGCCCTCTGGTGATTGCGACTCGCTTTTTCGAGGGCTTTTCAAGGTAGGAAAGAAATCGAGGAGGACTCATGAGCGGCTTGCTCTCGTTGTTACTTTTCGCAGCGTTCTTTTTCCTCATGATGCGCTTCGGCTGCGGTTCGCACATGGCCCACGGCGGTCACGGCGACCACGAGGGACATACGGGCATGGGAACGCAAGGAAGTTCTTCAATCGAGTACACCTGTCCCATGCATCCTGAGGTGCGCCAGCCGGCGCCCGGCACTTGCCCCAAGTGCGGGATGACGCTCGAGCCGGTCGCGGCCGCGCCGCTAATGAAGGATCCAGTCTGTGGAATGCCGGTAGAGGCCGGCAAGGGGTACACGGAGAACCACGAAGGCCGCGAATACCGCTTCTGTTCCAGAAAATGCTTGGACAAGTTCGACGCTGAGCCACAGCGCTACGTCTCGTAGAAAGGAGAGAAAGCCATGCCTCGAGGGATTCCGTTGAAGGCGGTTGGTCACGCCACCAGTTTGTTCCTGGCGATCACATTCATCCTGTGCGTGTGCTTCGATCTGCTATTCCCCTCCCACGCCATGTTCCAGACCTGGCAGGCGCTGCTTCCAGGCTTCCATTGGTTCTCGTGGGGAAGTTTTTTCCTAGGAGTGCTGGAGAGCTACGCCTACGGCTGGTATTTCGCCCTGATCTGGGTGCCCCTTTACAACGTGGTAGTTCTGGGTAGGAAGGGACCAGCGGCAGCCCGGCAATGAGCTGGAGCGACAGAGGAGGGCATATGGGTAGAATTCGCGGCCCCGAATTGTCGGACGCGCTGAGGTGGTTAGCTTACCTGATCTTCGTGCTGATCGCCGGCTATCTCTTTAACGTCCACCGCGAGCACATACTGGCAGCGGTTCCGTATCTTTCGCTGTTCGTGTGCATCGCGATTTTGGTTCTGGCGTGGCGAGAAATGCGCCTTCGTCGGGCAGGAGACGCTTCCGCTTCCAACCGCCTTTCGAAATTGAAGAAAGAGGAGACTTCCCATGAATCATGAAGGTCCAGTCTACGCATACGGTCTTTGGAGCTTGGTGCTCATCAACACGGCGATCTTCGTCATTTTCGCGTTCAGCTTCACCCATCCCCGAACGAGGCGGGATTGGCGGTCATTCGGCGCATTCAGCGCGTTTCTGCTGGCGCTCTTCACAGAGATGTACGGTTTTCCACTGACCATCTATCTGCTTTCCGGTTGGCTGAGCCGGCATTATCCGGGCATCAACCTATATGGCCACAACACCGGACATTTGTGGCACACCCTGCTGGGGCTCAAGGGCGATGCGATGTTCGACCCGATCCACATCCTGAGCGAACTGGTGATATTCGGCGGGTTCATCCTGCTGGCCTCCGCATGGCCCGTCCTGTATAAGGCGCAGAAGGCCCACGCCCTTGCGGCGACCGGCCCCTACGCCTACGTGCGCCATCCCCAGTACGATGGGTTTATCCTGATCATGATTGGCTTCCTGCTGCAATGGCCGACCCTAATCACCCTCGCTATGTTTCCGATTCTGGTGGCGATGTACGTGAAGCTGGCGCATCGGGAGGAACGCGAGGCCACGGCCGAATTCGGTGAGGCCTATGTTCGGTACGCGGCGAGGACGCCTGGCTTCTTCCCGCGGCGAGGCGCGGTCGCCGCGCACGCACACTAAATCGGGAGAGGCCAAGCATGAGCCCGGAACAAAAAACAAACGATCCGATCGAGATCTCCGGGGCGGGCCCGGCAGGATTGACCGCCGCCATAACGATTGCCAAAGCAGGTAGCCGAGTGATTGTTCACGAACATAATGCCGACGTGGGCCAGCGCTTCCACGGCGATTTCCAGGGAATCGAGAACTGGACGACGACGGGCGATGTCATTGAGGAACTGCAAGGGATGGGCATCGATGCCGGCTTCGATCACACGCCCTATCGCGAGATGCTTATCTTCGACCCGAGCGGGCGCGAGCACACCTTTCGTTCGCCGGAGCCGTTTTTTTACCTCGTGCGCCGCGGTCCACAGGCGGGAATGCTCGATGCCAGCCTGAAGCAGCAATCGCTCTCTCTGGGCGTCGACATCCGCTTTGGCGATCCTTGTCATCACCTGCCGAAAGGCGGCATTGCCGCTCAGGGTCCGCGTGGTGCTGACGCCATCGCGGTCGGCTATGTATTCGATACTGACACGGCCGATGGCGCCTTCGGCGCCGTCTCCGACCGGCTTGCGCCGAAGGGCTATTCCTATCTGCTGATCCACAAGGGCCGAGGCACGCTCGCCGCGGCCATTTTCGAGGATTATCACAACGAGAAGGTTTACTTGCAAAGAACGTTGGAATTCTTCACCGAGAAATTAGGCGTAAAGCTGAAGAATGAGCACCGCTTCGGCGGGACCGGGAATTTTCTGGCACCTCGAAGCGCCCGCCATGGCAAGGTGCTGCTTGGCGGCGAAGCCGCCGGTTTCCAAGATGCGCTCTGGGGATTTGGGATGCGGTACGCAATGCTTTCCGGACACTTGGCCGCGACAGCAATTTTGCGCCGGTCGCCAAGGGAGTATGACTCGCTCTGGCAAAGCCGCTTTGGAGGCCAGCTCCGGGCCTCGATCGTGAATCGCTTCCTTTACGAAAAGCTGGGCGACTCGGGCTATTCGGCGCTCTTGAGTGAAGTGCGGGAGCACGGCAACACGCGCGGCTGGCTGCGGACGCATTACGCGGAGACATGGTGGAAACCTGCAATGTTTCTCATC
The DNA here is from genome assembly GCA_021827245.1 of Acidobacteriota bacterium. Next base: position 9,867 of record JAKAWN010000002.1, read on the forward strand.
GCCAAACGCGCCGTGCGGACCAGTCGCAAGGCAGCAGCCTGCGCCATGGAAAACTGCGACTGCACCTGGTGCCGCTGCCAGCATGACATTCATAAGCAACTTAATTACAAGGAGGCATGACAATGGCAACTGACAAATCCACCGCACCCACCAAGGATCCGGTCTGTGGAATGAACGTCGACCCCGGTTCCGCCGTCCGGCATGAGCACGGAGGCAAGACCTACTATTTTTGCAGCGACCATTGCCTGAGCAAGTTCAAGGCCGATCCCGGGAAATACACAAAGGCGTGAAGCGCTGCCGCTACGGAACACTGATTGGGACGATCTGACACTCGTCCCCTTGTTGCTTTCGTGAGGAGAATCTTTGTGCACGAACAAGGGTGGTGGTTCATGGGTTGGATGATGTGGGTTTTCTGGATCGTCGTCATCGCCGGTTTCGTTTTCTTCGTGCGTTGGATCGCCGCTTCTCCCCATGGCCGAAATGGGACAGAGCCGTCAGCCGAAGAGGTACTGAAGCGGCGCTACGCGCGCGGAGAGATCGGGAAGCAAGAGTACGAGCAGAAGCTGAACGATCTGCGATGGTAATGGGTTGGTCCCGCGAATCGACACCTCGCGAGAGCGGCCGGCTCGATCCCAAGCCTTGAAGATATTGGGACGGCAATAGGAGATTCGAAATGAAAACCATCTGGAAGGTGCTGGCGAGGCTTTTTGTGGCGTGTGGCCTTCTCGCATACCTCTTCGCCTGGGGCAATTTGTGGTTTGGCTGGAGCATGTGGAAAGCAACGCCGGAGGAACTGTTCTACGATGCCATCTCCACCGGCATTTTTGCGTTGTTCTTTCTGGCGTGGGGAAAACTGGGCATTGAAAAAAAAGGCCACGTTCGGACATAGAGACGAAGAAAACTGATCCCCCTGCCAAAGCCGCGAAACGGAGCTAGGCCTCGACGGGAGAGAAGAATGGCGACAGCTAAGGCTGCTTACTTTTCCATGGAGATTGCGTTGGAGTCTTCGATTCCCACTTACAGTGGGGGCCTCGGAGTGCTCGCCGGCGACACGCTGCGATCTGCGGCGGACCTCGGCGTGCCGATGGTCGCGGTGACTCTGGTACATAGAAGGGGCTACTTTCGGCAGCGTTTGGATGACCAGGGCAACCAGATGGAGGAGGATGCGGCTTGGCAGCCTGAGGAGGTGCTGGAACCGACCGATCCAATCGTTTCTGTTCCTATCGAAGGGCGCTCGGTGCAGCTCCGCGCCTGGCGCTTCTCGATTGCCGGCCTCTCGGGGCACGTGGTGCCAGTCTATCTCTTGGACACCAACGTGCCCGGCAACAGCCCTTGGGATCGAACCCTCACCGACCATCTCTATGGGGGCGACGAACATTACCGCATCTGCCAGGAGGTGGTGCTCGGCATCGGCGGAGTGCGAATGCTTCAGGCGCTGGGATATGGCGAACTCCAAAGCTACCACATGAACGAGGGTCACTCCGCCCTGCTGGCGATCGGCCTGCTCGAACAACGGCTCGGGAACCCGGATCTGCGAGCTGCAACGGAAGCCGATATCGAAGCGATTCGAGAGCGCTGCGTCTTCACAACTCACACGCCGGTGCCGGCAGGCCACGACCAGTTCCCGCGGGGTCTGATGCGTCAGGTGCTCGGTAATGAAAGAGCGGAGGTCTTGGAAGTCACTCATTGCTGCCCCGAGAATCTCCTGAATATGACCTACCTGGCGCTGCGATTCTCCCGTTACATCAACGGCGTGGCGATGCACCATGGCGAGATTTCGCACGACATGTACCCAAACTATCCTGTGAGGGCGATCACGAATGGCGTTCATGCCGTCACCTGGACCTCGCCGCCATTCGCCGCGCTCTACGATCGCCACATCCCCGAGTGGCGGCGTGATAATCAGTACCTTCGATATGCGGTTGGTATCCCTTTAGAAGAAATTGCGGAGGCCCACCGGCAGGCAAAATGGGGTTTGCTCGAAGAGATCAAGAAGGCGACGGGCGTGCAATTGGACGCCCGCGCGATCACGCTGGGTTTTGCCCGGCGCGCGGCCAACTACAAGCGCGCCGACCTGTTGTTTTCCAATCTCGATCGTTTGAAGTGGATTGCCACCCGGGCCGGCCCTCTTCAGCTGGTTTTCGCCGGAAAGGCTCATCCGCGCGATGACGGCGGCAAGGAGTTGATTCGCCGCGTGTTCGAAGCGGCGCAGAAGTTGACAGGTAGTATCGAGTTCGCATACGTGCCCGATTACGACATGCGCTGGGGCCAGTTGATCGCGAGTGGCGTAGACCTCTGGCTCAACACGCCACACCGGCCTTATGAAGCCTCCGGAACGAGCGGGATGAAGGCTGCACTGAACGGCATCCCAAGCCTGAGTGTTCCCGACGGCTGGTGGTATGAAGGGCACTTCGAAGGAGTGACCGGCTGGGACATCGGACATGAGGAGTTGCTCGACGACCCTGCGGCGGAGGCCGCCTCGCTCTACGACAAGTTGGAACTGGTCATCTTGCCCATGTTCTATACGCGGCCGAATTCGTTCGTCGAGGTGATGCGGTCCACCATCGCGCTGAATGGCGCGTTTTTCAACGGGCAACGGATGGTATCCCAATACATGCTGAATGCATATTCCCCGGAGGAAATAAAGGCGCCAGGTCTCGAACACAGCGGTTCGACACACCAACCTTAGCGAGGCCCGGAAGGGCTCAGCGCCGCAACCACGGTAAACGGGAGGTTGCCATGACAAAGGCAAGCATCACAACAAACACCCAGGCAGGCGAGTATACCTGTCCCATGCACCCGGAGGTGCGGCAGCCCGGCCCGGGAGCCTGCCCGAAATGCGGCATGGCCCTCGAGCCCGTGGTTGCAGCCGCTCCTGCGTCCGACACCGAGTATGTGTGCCCGATGCATCCGGAGATTATCAGATACGAACCAGGCTCGTGCCCGATCTGCGGCATGACGCTGGAGCCGAAAACGATTAGCTCTGAAGAGGAAGAAAACCCCGAACTGAAAGACATGGCGCGCCGCTTCTGGGTAGGCGTGGTCATCACAGTTCCCTTACTGGCCATCAGCATGGTGGGCTACCTTCCCGCGGGAATTCTCTGGAGCGCCTGGGCCAATTCCCGCACGGGTGTCTGGGTTCAGATGATCCTGGCCACGCCGGTCGTTCTCTGGTGTGGCTGGCCGTTTTTTGTACGGGGCTGGAAATCGATCGCGAACCGCAGCCTGAACATGTTCACCTTGATCGGCCTGGGCGTGGGAATTGCGTACTTCTATAGCGTGGTGGCCACGGTCCTTCCCGGTATCTTTCCCCCCTCGTTCCGCGACCCGAGTGGAACCATCGAGCCCTACTTTGAAGCCGCCGCGGTCATCACCACGCTGGTTCTCCTTGGACAAGTACTCGAATTGCGGGCCCGCAGCCAAACCGGGGCGGCGATCAAGGCGCTGCTGGGGATGGCGCCCAAGACGGCTCGCTTGGTGAAGGAAAACGGAAGTGAAGTGGACGTCCCTCTCGAACAGGTAAAGCCGGGCGATCATCTCCGGGTCCGACCGGGAGAAAAGATCCCTGTGGATGGCGTGGTCTTGGAAGGCACGAGCAGCGTGGACGAGTCGATGATTACGGGAGAACCGGTACCGGTGGAAAAACAGGCAGGTGCCAAAGTCACCGGGGCCACCGTCAACGGCACAGGGACGCTCGTCATGGAAGCACAGCGGGTCGGTTCGGAAACCTTGCTCGCACAGATCGTCCACATGGTCGCGGAAGCGCAACGCACTCGCGCTCCCATCCAAAAGCTGGCTGATATCGTCGCGGGTTATTTCGTGCCGATTGTCGTCGGCATCAGCGTGCTGACCTTCATCATCTGGGCACGCTTTGGCCCTGCGCCAGCCATGGCCTTTGCGCTGGTCAATGCGGTCGCCGTGCTGATCATCGCTTGCCCGTGCGCCCTCGGTCTGGCCACTCCGATGTCGATCATGGTGGCGACCGGCAAAGGTGCGACGATGGGCGTGCTGTTTAAGAACGCGGAGGCCATCGAGTTCATGCGCAAAGTGGACACGCTGGTTGTGGACAAGACCGGGACGCTCACCGAGGGCAAGCCGAAACTCGTCTCGATCGAGCCTGCGCTGGGATTTGAAGCCGACAAGCTGCTTCGACTCGCGGGTTCGCTCGAACGCGGCAGCGAGCATCCGCTCGCTGCGGCCATCGTGAAGGGAGCGGAAGAGCGCGGAGCCTTTCTGGCCACAGCCGAGGCCTTCGAGTCCCTTACCGGCCGCGGCGTTCGTGGCCGCGTGGACAACCTCGCCGTTGCCCTGGGCAATCGCAAGCTGCTCGAAGAACTCGGGGCCGATCCTGAGGCGCTGGCCCAGAAGGCCGAAGCGATGCGCGCCGAAGGCCAGACGGTGATGTTCGTTGTAGTGGACCAAAAGGTTGCGGGCATGGTTGGCGTCGCCGACCCGATCAAGGCAAGCACACCGGAAGCCATTCGTCAGCTGCACAAAGAGGGAATCCGAATCGTGATGCTGACCGGCGACAACCGCACTACGGCTCAGGCGGTTGCCAAGAAACTCGACATCGACGACGTGGTTGCCGAAGTTTTGCCGGACCAAAAAGCGGATGCTGTGAAGAAGTTTCAAGGAGAGGGGCGTTTCGTCGCCATGGCCGGCGACGGCATCAACGATGCTCCGGCCTTGGCCCAGGCCCAAGTCGGGATCGCGATGGGCACGGGCACTGATGTGGCGATGGAAAGTGCAGGAGTGACGCTGGTAAAGGGGGATTTGCGCGGCATCGTACGCGCGCGGCAGCTGAGCCGAGCGACGATGCGCAACATCAAGCAGAACCTCTTCTTTGCCTTCGTCTACAACTCGGTGGGCGTTCCGATCGCCGCCGGCGTGCTCTACCCGTTTTTCGGGCTGCTTCTGAGCCCGATAATCGCGGCCGCAGCCATGAGCTTTAGCTCGGTATCCGTTGTCACCAACGCGTTGCGACTTCGGAGGGTCCGTCTGTAGGTGCGACAGACGGTTTGACATTCCGCCGGGGAGGGTCCAAATGACCGGGCATGGCTGGCAGCAGCCCCTCGGGTGGTGGACGGCGCACTGGACCTGGCTTTTCTGGGGCCTTGTGCTACTGGTGATGGTGAAGCTGGGCATCCGGTGGTCGAGAATCTCCGCGGCGAGTTCGAGAACCGCGCGCGGTAGCCCCGAGGAGATCCTGCGGCTACGCTACGCTTCCGGAGAGATTGACAGGTCTGAGTACGCACGCCGGCGTGCCCACCTCCACCGATTGAGAAAAAGTGCATGATGAAGACGGTGGGGCCTGGACAGTTTCGCGAACCCAGAATTCTGCGGTTATGAGGACAGATACAACATAGGGGAAAGCGAGGCAACTCTCATGGAAAGTAACGGAAGTGATGACCAATTCTGGCGACGATTACTGTGGGCACTTTTTCTTCTTCTTCCGCCGGCAATCCTGTTCTTGCTGCCGGGCGGAGGGTTTCTCGGAGGCGGAATCTGGTTCTGGCTTACACTGCTGGTCTCCGTGTGGCTCATCTGGTCAATCCTAGGTTCCCCAAGGGAACAGGAAAAGGAAGAGGCATCTGGAGAACCCGGGGTACGCGCGCTTGAAGAAAATGAGGAGCCCGATGCGATCCGGGAAGTCATGGGCGTTCGAGCGGCTACGGAGGAGTCCGGGATGAAGGTGTTCCGCGGAAAACTGTTAGTGTCTCCTTCTGCTGCGTACGAGAAACTGAAGGCCGCGCTCGGCGGAGAAACGGTGCCCATGGTGCAGGAGGACGAAAAAGCCGCCGCTGCCATCCTGCTCCTACCCGGCACCGGAAACAAAAAGCTCGCCGACCACCCGATTAGGCCCTGGGTCCATTGGCTGCTTCTGGGTCTGACCCTTTTGACCACTACCTGGGCTGGGGCCGCACACCAAGGCATTGATCTGCTGCGCGAGCCTGGAAAATTTGCCGTTGGGCTGCCTTATGCTCTGGGTCTGATGGCCATCCTCGGCATCCACGAACTGGGACACTACTTCACCGCGCGCAAACACAGCATGCGTGTAACACCGCCCTACTTCATTCCTGTCCCATTCTCGCTGGGAACTTTTGGGGCGTTCATTCAGATGCGGTCGCCTGCCGAAAATCGTAGGGCCCTCTTTGACCTCGCAATCGCCGGTCCGCTCGCGGGCTTGGTCGTCGCGATTCCAGCCCTCCTGATCGGCCTGCGTTCATCGATAGTCCTGACGCCAGCCGCGGCATCGCCCGCCGAACACATGATCGGCGTTTCCGCCGGATCTTCGGTGCTGTTTGCATTGCTTTCCAAAATCGCGCTTGGCAGCGCCGTCGCGGAAGGCCACGTGTTGCAGCTCAGCCCACTGGCTTTCGCCGGTTGGCTCGGTTTGCTCATAACGGCTCTGAATCTCCTGCCCATCGGCCAACTCGACGGCGGACACGTCGCTCGCGCCATGTTCGGGTCGCGTGTCGGCGGCACAATCAGCACTGTGTCGCTGTGGTCTCTCTTTTTACTGGCGATCTTCGTCTGGCCAGGATTGTTGATGTGGGCGATTATCGTCTTCTTCATTGCAGGTCGGGGCGCATCGCCTCTGGAGGATGTCACTTCAATTACTCCGTGGCGCCGCCGTCTCGGATACCTGACGTTCGCGATTCTCATCGCGACATTGCTCCCCTTGCCGCACGCCTTTTGGCAGGCTGCCGGAATTCATTGTCCGTATGCGTAGCTCTGCCGATAGCTCGGTGAAATGAATGGTGCCTGCTGGTGTTGCGAACGACCGAAGCTGGTAATCCTCCTTCCCTGTTCGTACTTCTGACATGTTTGTTCGTGACGATGATCGGTCTGGGCATCACGCTGCCCGTCTTGCCCTTCTACGTCGAGCGGCTCACGGCCTCAGAAGCGGCTCCACGCCAGTTCGTAGCAATGCAGATCGTGTTGTTGACTGCGGCGTACGCCGTGGGGCAGTTCATCTTCGCGCCGATTTGGGGGCGATTATCAGACCAAACCGGAAGAAGACCATTGTTGCTCGTGGGGATCGCGGGTTACGTCTTCGGCCAGATCCTCTTCGGTCTCGCCACTTCCCTCTGGCTGCTCTACGCGGCGCGCATTCTGGGAGGCATTCTGTCCGCCGCCACACTTCCTGTCTCAGCAGCCTACGTTGCTGATGCGACCACGGAACAGAATCGCAGTCGCGGAATGGCCTGGCTGGGCACGGCGACAAATCTGGGCTTCGTCGTGGGTCCAGGCATTGGCGGAATGCTTTCTCGCAGAGATCTGCACTTCAGAACCCAATATGGGCACCTGCTGATTGATAGCTTTTCGGTTCCTTTTTTCGTCGCAGCGGCTCTGGGAATAATCACATTCTTTCTCGCGCTCCGGTGGCTGCCGGAGTCCAAAGCTACGCCCCGCTCCGCGAGTAAACGAGAGAATGCAAATTGGCAGCAGCTGGTACATCGCCTGGGGCCGTTGCTAGGTCTGGTCCTCATCGCGCAGTTTGCTCTCGCGGCTTTTGAAGGAACCTTCGCGCTGTACGCGCAAGCTGCGCTGGACTACGGCCCAGTAAGAATCGGCATTGCCTTCATGGTTTGCGGGTTGGTGATGACTGTTTTTCAGGCCGCAGCGGTCGGTTTCCTCGCCCAACGCGTCCACGAAAACCAGCAGATTGCCGTCGGTTTCGGGTTGATAGGGATGGGCCTGCTCCTCCTCACAGCAGTTCGCGCACAGGCGGTTGTCTTTAGCCTCGTCGGGCTGCTCGCGTTGGGAACGGCGCTGCTGTCTCCCAATCTTGCCGCTTTGATCTCGAAGCGAAGCGGGAACCAGCACGTAGGTGAATCGCTCGGTATCCAAAACGCGACAAACAGCCTTGCCCAGGCCACTGGACCGGTGTTGGGCGGAGCACTATACGTGTGGCGGCCGACCTCCCCTTACTTGCTCGCAGGTGCATTATCGATCGCGGTCGCATTGATTTTTGGGTGGAGCGCCCGACAGAAGAGGCACAAGACCCGACCCGGGTGATGCGGGCAGCGATCCGTATTTGCGATGCGGGGAATAAACCGAAAAGCACGCTCGGGCGCGTCAGCCTGAATCTCAGACGACCGGATTGTTACACATTCACGCGAAGCCGCAACTCACGGATATCTGGAAGAGCCTCGACGAAATCGACATCAACCCGACACCAAGTTTTTCCAGCGGCGCAGTGGGGACGCTTTAGAGGCCTTGGGCCAAAGCTCGCAATTCCGTGATAGCGGAGAGTGTGATATGGCGCACTAGATAATGCTTCGTTTCCTGGACCAGTCTGAACTCGTGAGTCCCGGCGGATTTCGATGACTGGAAATTGGCCCTTCAGTTGCCTGCCAGATGGGGAATCTCTTTTGGGGAGGGCCGAGAGTGGGAATCCGACGAACATTATTGGCTTCTGTCTTTTTGGGATTGAGTGTCGTAGCCGGGTGCGGCGGGGGCTCAACGGGAACAAGCACCGTGGGAACGACGCCGCCTTCTTCGACAACTGCCTTGAATCTCTCCCTGCGTGACATGCCACCCGCGGGGACGAACATTCTTTCCTTTAGCGCGACAGTGACGGGTGCGGTGATGCAGCCAGGGAACGTTTCCGTTCTGAACGCCCCGATGACGGTCGAGATGACCCAGCTTCAGTCGATGGCGGCTTACCTCAGTACAGTGAACGTGCCAGCGGGCAATTACACGGGGATGACGGTTACGTTCTCTAACCCCCGCATGACATTCCTCAACAATTCCGGTGCAATGATGATGAATTTCAACTGTCCACAGGGCCAGATTTGCCAGATCACTCCACCCATGACAACCGCGGGCGCGACGATTTCCGGCGCTCCCTTTCCCCTTAACGTTGTGTCCGGCACCCCGATGAGCTTGGTGATGGATTTCGATTTAATGGACTCGATGCAATCGAACATGAGCGTGAGCCCAATGATGTCGTCGTTTCTCCAGCAGCCGAATGCGGGATCGGGCGGCAGTGGTCCGGTGTTCGGCGGGATGCAGGGCATGATCGGCGTGGTGAACGCGGTAAACGCCGGAAACCAAAGCTTCACGGTGCAATTCGCTCAGGGCGCGCCGATACTGACCGTCATGACCGGTGGCGCCACTGTTTTCGAGGGGTTCGACAGCATCGGGAAGCCGAACAATTTTTCGAGCTTGGCACCGGGTCAGACCGTCGAGATGGCGGTGCAGCTGACGGGAGCGGGGGCGTTGCAGGCAAGCACGGTGCAACTGGAAAGCGGAAGCGGGCAGGAACTCTACGGCATGATCGTTGGGGTGAATAGCACGAGCGGATGGTGCGACGTTGTCGTGATGAACCAAGCTCCAGTCTTCTCCGGCGTGAACATCGGCGACGAAATCCAGGTGAACCTCCACGCGGGAACCCAATTCGGCATGGACAATTGGGGCATGGATACCGGCGGCATGAACTTCGCTGGTTTTTCGGACATGATGCCTGGTCAAGTCGTTGGCTTCGCGCCGCTTTCGGGGTTGACGCCCGGCACGCCGCCACAGGTGAACGTCAACCAGATGCGCCTTATGAGCGCGTGGGTGACCGGAACGATTTCCCAGGTACTCAGCTCCACCGATTTCGTGCTGACGCCCGCATCGGGCATCTTCAGTGCGACGGGAAGTACGAGCTTGCATATCGTGACCTCATCGGGAACGGCGTTCGACGGTGTAACCGGAATGAGCGGGCTGAGCGTGGGCAACACGGTGTCGCTGCGAGGGCCGCTATTCACGAACGGGGGAAATCCAACCTTTTTCGCTACATACGTTTTGAAGCGGTAAGGACGAAGGCGCGAAATGTTCTGAATGCCAAGCGGGATGGCGACATACAAAGCCTCAATGTGCGGGCGCGGCCGAGGGTTCCGCCCAAAGCCAATTGTTCCAACACGAGTGCCGTCCCGCGCAAAAGTATTTCAAATGCAACGAGGCGAGTCACGGAAGCATCTGCAAGCCCGATGCTAGGGCGGAGCCGGGACTTGAAGAAATATTATGACGATGGATTGACAGATCAAATCTGGTCCAAGTCAGACATCAACGATGGACAGGAGGCAGTTTATCTGGCTGCCTCCTGTCCATCTCCACCACAATCGATAATCAGAACGGGCTTGGTCCGTCAGTTCAACCCGGCGGTCGCCAGCTCGAGGAATGGCCCGAGCTTTGCCGTTGCCTTGAACTGCGGGATCGGGTCGAGTTCTTTGAACGCGCTCGTGAACGCATTGGAGAGACTCCACGTCGTCCTCGGTGCAAATTCCTCGTGTCGAGGACCGAAGTAGTGGTTGTGAGCGACTCGGGCCAAGTGTTTGGGCGCCTCAAGCGCCCCCTCGACGAACGCCCGGTAGATGATCAGTTTCGCAGCTTCATCGGAAAGCTGGCGTGCTCGCCATGCTTCGGCCTGCCGACGCATCGGTGCGAAGTTGCGCTGCATGCGGTCCACGCCAACGGAAATGCTGTCCTGTAGGCCGAAGTTCTTCGTGTGTTTCGCTAAAACGGGTGTGTAGTCCCCCTGAAACGCAAGGTTCTGACACACGAATACGCGCAGGACCACGGTGCAAGATAGGCGAAAGCGCTTGTTGTTCGCGTTTCCTGATGCCGATTGCGAACCGGCAACCCTCGAAGGCTGTCTCGAGGTCGAGGGCTCCAAACATCTCCATACCATCGCTTGTGACGGCGAATTCCTCACCCACGACGCCTATGTGTCGAAGAGCAAGAGTCTCGACCAGGGTGTCCACGACCTCGATGTGCGGGATCGGGATATGGGTTGCTGATGCTGGCGGCGTTGGTATCTGCGCCAATTCCGCCCTGCTGATCTTTCCCGAATACGAAATCAGCGTGCTTGTTTCTGACATCTGACTTCCCTTCTTTTCTCCATTGTTTTATTGAGGTCGGACGATCGACCTATTGATCGCCCACACTTAAAGCCCGAACCTCCCCGGCGGGAGGTGTCTATGAAAGTCATTCAAGCCGCCGTTTACGCGCGCGTCTCCAGCGAACAGCAGGCGGCCGCGTATACGATTGAGAGTCGGCTTGCCGCGCTCACCGAGCGTGCCCGAATGGATGGCACCCACGTTCCGCCCGAACGCCAGTTCGTCGATGACGGATACAGCGGAGCGTCACTCGTTCGCCCCGCGCTCGACCGGCTGCGAGACTTGGCTGCCACGGGTGGGTGCGGTCAAGCGAATCTACGTCCATTCCCCGGGCCGGTTGGCACGCAACTACGCCTATCAAGTCCTGTTGATCGACGAATGGCGCCGGGCGGGCGTTGAGGTTGTGTTCCTGAACCGGCCGCTCGGCCAGAGCCCGGAAGATGACCTGCTCTTGCAAGTGCAAGGGATTGTTGCTGAATACGAGCGAGCCAAAATCATGGAACGCAGCCGCCGAGGCAAGAAGCACGCCGCCCTGCGCGGGTCGCTGAACGTAATGTCTTGCGCGCCGTTCGGATATCGGTATGTCAGCGTCCATGATGGCGGTGGCCACGCTCGATTCGAAGTCATTCCGGAACAGGCGCGCGTAGTGAAGCAGGTGTCCGCACGGATTGCTCGGGATCGCTGCAGCCTGGGCGAAGTGTGCCGCAGGCTGCAGCGAGCCGGCAACCGAACCAAGTCCGGCAAGTCCGTATGGTCGCGGCAGGCGGTTTGGCACATTCTGCAGAACCCCGCCTATTACGGAAGAGCCGCATTCGGGAAAACGCGCATGATGCCACGAACAAGGGGCTTGCGAGTACGGCCGCCTTGCGGGGCGTCCGGCGCAGCCCCGAAAGGCCCACGTCCCAAAGGCAGTTGACGAGCAGGAGTGGGCATTCATACCGGTGCCGGCTTTGGTCAAGCCCGCCTTGTTCCAGGCAGCCCGTCGACAGCTCAATGAAAACCTGGCCCGCGCACGAGTCGGCAGAAGAAGGCCCGGCTATTTGCTTCAAGGTCTTCTCGTCTGCTCTGAATGCCGGTACGCCTATTACGGAAAAACGATCCGCCAGAAGGGCAGAGGTGGATTCCTGAAAGATTTCATTTATTATCGCTGCTCTGGGACAGATCGTTATCGCTTCGGCGGAGAACGAATCTGCGACAATCCGCAAATCCAGGGTGAGTTCATCGGATCGGCCGTCTGGAAGGAAGTGTGCAACTTGCTCAAGAATCCAGAGCGGCTGGAGCTTGAACATCGGCAAAACGGCCCGGCTGGCAAGAGTTCAGAAGATCTCGAAATCCTGAAATCCCACCTCGGCAAACTGCAGCGCGGCGTGGAAAGGTTGATCGACAGTTACTCGGAAGGCGCGATTGACAAGGATCAGTTCAAGTCTCGCCTGGGCCGGACAAAGAGCCGCATCGCCGAGGTCGAGGCAAGAATTCGCGCGAACGCCGAGAACGCGGATGAAGGACAAGAATTACGATCTCTCGTGGATCATTACCGAAAGCTTGCGGCGCATCTTGGATCCCGCCTTGAGGACGCGGATTGGGACCGCAGGCGGGAGGCGATGCGCAGCTTGGTAGAGAGGATCGAAATCGGAAGGGCGACGATCTCGATCGTCTTTCGGGTTCCCGAGGGCATCGCCTTCTCAACCAAGGATCCCGTTACGGTGACATTTTCGCACTGCTAAATGCCCAAGCCATAGCTGGGTAGGCCGAAGATTACACCGGCCGGCGGCAGGCTCAAGCTGCCGTCACGAGGATTCGTCCGCCCTTGCTCCTTCTTGATCTGTGGCGGATCACGATTTCTATGTCACGGTCGAGGGCCGTGAGAAAGTTCATCAGGCGTTCGACGGAGAAACCTTGGAGCCGATAATTCTGAAGAGCAGAAATCTTCGGTTGGCTGACGTTCAAGCGGCGAGCGGCGGCGGCTTGTGAAAGCTGTTGGCCGCGCATGATCTCGTTGATCGCAACGGCCAAACGCACCTTGGTTTGTTTCTCGGTTGCGTTAGGGAGACCGAGATCCGCAAATACGTTGCCCGAACCGGGGACCACTGTGGTTTTATTTTTCGCCCTTCCCATATCGTACCTCGAAATCCTTCCTCGCCTCGTTAAGTCGCCGAGCAATCAAATCCACATCCCTTTTCGACGTGCGGAGGCCGGTGGGGAATTTCTTTTGAAACGCGTGAAGAACGTACACGATCCCTTAGAAGCGAACCGTGTACACTGCCCGGTAGGTGTCACCGCGATGATCCCCCACGACTTCGAAAATGCCCGGTCCTTCGCCTCTCCAGGGCTTTGCGCGCGGGTGTTTGCCGCCAAACTGGGATTGTCCCCTTGAGTGAGACAGGCAGTTAAGGGTCTTCCTGCCATTCGCTGCTTTTCGATTGTACTGCTCACTGTGTTTGTTCCAACCTGCGTGTCGGCTGGCGAAGCGGAGGCGGGCTCTGCGGGAGCGCAACCCGCCAAGGAATAGCCAGCGGGAAACTCATCATACCGATGAGGCGAGGGGCGGCCCGGCCAGGGCCGCCCCAGCGCACTCGACCTCATCGGGAGATAGATTTCCCCATGCCTCAAAAAACTCATCTTGCTGACTCCCGAACTCGCCGCGTTGCCGACCACGACCCCGGTCTTGGGCCGGAGGGGGACGCCAGCGATCGCTCGAATTCCGCCGGCGGACAATACCCGAGCGCCGAGTGCAGCCGCTTTTCGTTGTACACCCGATCGAGGAAATGCCCGATCGAAGCGCGCGCTTCGGCCAGGTCGCGGTACTCGTTGCGATAGACCTCCTCGTACTTCAGCGTTTTCATGAACGACTCGGCCATCGCGTTGTCGTAGGGATTGCCCCGGCGCGACATGCTGATCCGCGCGCCGTGCGCCAGAAGCAGAGCGGTGTAGTCGCGTGAGGCGTACTGCACGCCGCGATCGGAGTGGTGGACCAGTCCGGGCGCCGGTTTCCGCCGTTCCAGTGCCAGCCGCAGCGCCTGCAGCGTCAGTTCGGCTTCCAGCGTCCGGCCCAGCGCCCAGCCGATCGCCCGCCGGGAGAACCCGTCCAGGATCACCACCAGATAGACGAACTCCACCAGCAGCCGGATGTAGGTAATATCGGCCACCCAGAGATCATCGACGCCAGCCGGAGTCAGCTGGCGAGCCAGGTTCGGATAGATGGGCAGACCGTGGTCGGAGTCGGTTGTGATGACGAACTTGCGCCGACGCAAGCACAGCAGGTTGTCCTCACGCATCAGCCGGTAGACGCGCTTGTGATTCACCACCCAGCCGCGCCGTCCCAGTTCCCGTGTCATGCGTGGCCAGCCGTAACTGGGAAATCCCAACGCGATCCGCTGGACCTGATCGCGCAGGTCCATGTCGGCGTCAGCAACCGGCCGGGCTGCCCGCCGAGAGCGATAGAACCCAGCGCGACTCACCCGCCCCAAGGCGCACATGCGTTGGACAGTCAAGGCCGCGGCTCCCTGGCTTTGGGTATCGATCTGCCGGTAGACAGCGGCTTTCCCGTCACCGCCTGCAGCTGCCGCTGCTCCTCGATGCGCTGCAAGCACCCCTTCAAAAAATCGATCTCCAGCGTTTGCTGCCCGATCTTGCGCTCCAGCTGAGCGACCCGCGTCTCATCCCAGCGCCGCTTGCCGGCGCCGGGAAACGCGTTGCCCGGCCCCTGGCGAAACTCGCTGCGCCAGCGGCGCAGCATCTTCGGGCTGATCTCAAACGCCCGCGCGACTTCCGCGGCCGACGCCCCCATTTGCAGCCGCCCGAGCGCAGCCAACTTGAACTCGCGTGTGAACCGCCGTCGAGACAGACTCATGAGCCAATCCTCCCTCGAACGGGATCCTGCTCCCATTCGCTGAAATTTGGCCCTTAACCGTTTGTCTCAAAAATGGGGACAAGTCCAAAACTGTGCCACGCTGAGCGCCGTGCCGATCTCGTCCTGCACTCGCTCTGGGAAGCCCAGCAGGTCTTCCTTACTGGAGCCGACCCAATAAAGAGGCCTTTCGCCCGGAACTCGTTTTAGCCTTGCCATTCGATTATCCTAGTTCTGGGATACGCGGTCAATCCGTCAGAAACGATCGGAAACTCGGCGGTGAAACTGAAGCTCCGGTCGGATCACATGCTAACCCGCTGAACGTTCCTTCGATTCTTGACGGCGCCTGCCCAGTGTAGCGCCCGAACACAGCTTGTCCATAAGGAGCGCCATGTATGGCCCATTATGGCCACACTGTCACAGGCGTGAACGCACCCTTCCTGGACAAGACCGTGGCCCAGGCCTTTGTCCCAATGATCGGGCCTGCGCGGATCGTATTTCGCGGGGGTTCACTTCCAGTTCGGAAAGGGCTGCCGGTAGGTGTTCTTCGCCGACAGGATCAAGTCTCTCACACGTCGCCGGCGGGCCCAGAGCTTCTCAATCAACCGGTAGAGCGCGTCCTTGTCGAATTTGTACCATTCGGCCGGAACTTCGCTTGCGATCTCGTTAAGGCTTTGCTCGGTGACCCCGCCTTCCAAGCGCCCGAGCCACGGCTCGAAGGTTTCTATTCCGGTCACTGCTTGGTACACCCTTGTCCGGGCGTAAAGCCCACGCAGCGGTGCGTCCGGGAAATCCCATTCTCCAGCGTTGAAGCAGAATCCTTGGTCGATCATCAAGGTTCGATAACACAGAGTCCCCTGTGGGCGGTAGAAAACCACTTGGCGACCATCCGTGTTGCAGGTCCATTTGTCGAAGACGAGCATACCCAGGAAATGGCGCAGGTTTTCTACCTCGGCTAGCCGTTCGTCAGGCAAGAAATCGTATACCGGCATTTCGGTCGGATCGCCCGGATAGCGCGAGCCGAACTGCGGGCCGGCCCGCAGTTTCCTCCGAGAATGGCCCAAATCGATTACCAAATCGCCCGAGTGGTTGATCAGGTCCTCGGGAACCTCTACCACTGCGGTTTCCGGTACCGGCAGACCCAACCCCGCAGCGAGCCGGGCGCCCAGCCACTCGTTGGTAAGCACGCGCGGATGCTGCGGATTCTCAAGGAATTTCACCACGTAATAGCCGCTGTCCGAGCACCGCATCAAATGAGGTTGCGCACCACCCCGCATTCTGCGGACATGTTCCAATGCCACTACTCGTGACACCTGGAAGCAGGCTGGCTCTGTCCCTGGGTCCAGTGTTGACGTTGACTTGGGTTCCAAAACAGAGGCTATTGCTTTCAAGGTTGGTCTCCTGTGGCGTCAACAGGCGTTGCCCGGTTCCGGACGCTGCCGAGCGCACGACGGCGGAAGAGGTCCGCCCTGCTGGAACCGTGCCTGTGCCGCATCAAATGCCGAGGCAACAAGAAGTGAGCGATTTTCTAAAGCGTCCTGGTTGGTTCAGAAAAGTGGCACCACTCGATGAGGGCCGGGAGGGGCGGTCTGCCCGGCATACCTATCGTCGTTTCTGCGCTTCTTTGCTCACTGCTGCACGCGAATGTCCCAAAGGAGAGTGCAAATTTTGAGCGCAATCCGCCGGAGTTCTCTGGCCGTGATGGGGTGGGGATGCTGCGCCCAACTGGCCGGGCAGCCAGTCTCCTCTGCAACGATCCGGTCAAGCGTCCGTGCCAATTGCGCCGGTGTCGGCTGTCTGGGCGGTCCGAGTGGCGACGAAATATTCGAACCCATGACTCACTCCTCAACATGCGAGGCTCTTTAGAGCTACGTCCGGTATTCACAGCAGCGGTTGCGTCTCGTTTCTTTGCGTTTCGTTTTCCCGCCCGGCTCCGACAACCGAAAGATCGGTGAGCCTTGGTAAGACACGCAGACCTTTCTCCGCCCACGGCACCAATAGTTGCTATCGCCGAATCAGCAACGGTGGGTGTTTAACGGTGGGCATGTGTTAGGCGCTTAATCGGCGGGAATCTAAGACGACAGGAATTGCTCACGCCGCCGGTACTGACGAGCCGTTGCAGTGACGAGCGGTCAGGCCGCTGTGGATACTTGAGCTTCGTGCGCTGTGGCAAGCGTGACGAGTCTGAGGAATTTCACCCCTTCCGGCACCATGGCTGGCTCGGCTTCGTCGCTGGTAGCCAGCACGACGGCTTGATCGAGATCGCTCTTCATCAGCAGGTTGGTCAGCATCCTTCTCCGTTCCTTGTCCAAGACATCGGCGCGGTCAATCACGACGAATCGCACACCTGTCACCATGGCCAGAGCAATCTGGAAGGCCACGCCGAATCAAAACCGCTCCGATTCGGAGAGTTGTTTCAACGGAAGGCTGCAATCGCTGGTCTTCGAGACGATGCTGATCTCGAATGGGTCAAGCGCGAGATTGCAGGTGTAGCGGAATGCCTCCAGATGGCGATTCAAGTCCTCGCTGAACGATTGCATCCGACCACCCGCCCGACCCATCAGGGTTCCGTTCGGACCGAAGAAGTCGATCAGTTTGTCCAGCACCCCGATCCTGGAGTCCAGGAGGGACTTTTCTTTGACATACGCTTCCCATCGCTCTTGAACGCTCTGAAGCTGCTGTGCTTTCTCCAGCACGCGTTCACCCTTCTTGATTCGCTCCACGAGGATCGTCAGCCGGCCATCGAGATCTCCGTTGTTTGGCTTCTCCACTACGCGAAGTCGGGATTCCTCCTCCATCAGCTTTGACCGCCGCGCCACCGCCTTACGGTGTTGCTCGATACGCGAGATGGCCGTAGCCACCTCCGCGCATTCGTTTAATTCCTCCTTGGCTCCCTGAATCATTGCATCGAGATCGGCCAGGCGTTCGCGGAGCGCTTGTATCTCCCTACTCTTCATTTCCTCTGAGATCGGCTGCCGGCATTGAGGGCATTCGCCCTTCAATCCCTGCAGTGCAGCGAGCGATGTTTCCGCTGCTTTCTGCTCCGCAACCAGATTCGCCAGTTCCTGTCGGAGCGTATCGGCCCGGCCTTGCTGAGACACGAGTTGGTTCAACTCTTGCTCTTGGCTCGCGGTAAGGGTTTCGGCTGACAGTTCCTTGATTTCCGTCTGTACCCGCTTCAATCGCGCCTGAACGTTTTCCCGGGATGCTGTCTCCTCGGCCTTCTGGGCGATCAGTTGCTCTTTTTGCTGGCGCAAGTCTTCGAGCTTTTTCTTGACCTCCTGCGCACTCGGGAGGTCTGCTGGGAGATCGGGCTTCTCCATTTGCCCCAGCGCCTTCAGAGCGCGGCCAGCTTCCGTGCGCAAGTCATAAAACTGCCTGTAAGTGCTCCCGACATCGCTGACACTTGCCAATTTTGGCGGCTCTTTATTGATGGCACGTATCGCCTCGATGATTTCGCCGGGGATATCGACCGTTCCTGCCCCGACTGCTTGTGCCAAGAGCCTTCTCTGCTCGGCCTCCGACATCTCGATGAACCGCCCCGCATTCAATACGGCGGACAACATGTCCGGCGGCCCGAATCGTTTCTCCAGGGAGGCCTCCGCGGCATCCACCGGGACGCGGTTCCCATTCAGTTCGATGATATGGGATCTCGCCGTTCTCCGTCGGCAGATGGTCTCCCCACCATCAAGGGTCGCCGAGACCTCCATTTCTTTTGTCCCGGTGCGAATTAGGGTCTCGGCTCCTCGGCCAACTGCATCCGTCACCTCACATCGGCCCGCTAACAGATATTCCAGTGCCATTTGGATGGAGCTCTTTCCACAGCCATTGGGCCCGCGCACAAAGTTGAACCGGTCGAAATCGAGGACCGTTTCCTCGTGTGATCGGAAATTCTTCAGCGTCAGCCTCCGAATTCTCATAACTCCCGCTCCTCCCTGCCGTTCTTTGCTTCCCGCCCGATTCGGAGATCGGTTTCGATGTGCACATCCACGATGCTTGCCAGCTTCTGACCAAGCTCGGCTCTCTTGGCTGCTTTGAGGGCTGATGAAAGACCAGAAATCGTTAGTTTCTCGCGCAGACCTTGCTCATCGGGGTGCGCATTGAACCATTCGTCAAGGACCGGAATGGCATCACTGTACGGGTAGAACTTCTTCTCTGTGGGCACAAAGCCGGCAACGTATTCAGTTTGGTTCCCGTCCCGGTACCGAACCGTCCCGCGTTCAACCATCAAGTCCTTCAACACCCTGGTGTTGTGTTTTTCGGCCTCCTGCATCCAGAGTGCGAATCGCAGCCGCTCCTCGGCCGACATCTGGCCGTAGGGATTGGTCTCCGCAACGGGGCAACCCTGCAACAGAAGCGGACACCAAGTGCAGTGCCGACCCGGAGAGGCTTTCAGTTCTCGCTCGCCGCGGGAGGCCAGCTTATGCAGGTCTTCTTGCCGTGCTCTTTCCGTCTGGGCTAATTCCTTGAGCCAAGGCAACTCCTTCCGCGTGTACTCGACGCAGCGAGACGCCCCGTAGCGGATGAACTCCAACACGAATTTCACGCGCTCCAGGGACGGATTGAGGCACATGAGCAGTAGGGGATAAAACTTCGACTGAAAGGTGTCGGCGTCGATGACCTGGTAATAGCTTTTCCAGTCGTCGATCTCGGCCTCGGTGAGCGAATGGAGCATCACCAAGTCAAGCGTCCCTTCGTACTCGGCCATTCGCCCAGCGATACCAGGGGACTCAACTGGAAGAAAGTATTCGTCGAGCGCAATATGGAGTTCCGTGGCCAGAACCTTTTCGGGCTCAAAGGCGTGGCCGTCACGGAAACGGTCCAGCACTTCGCGCGCTTCTGCATTCACTCTTTTCATGAGCGTGTCGAACATTTCGAGGTCCGTGTGGTGCCTTGTTCTGACCAAGTGGTTGATGTAGGTGGACAGGACCTGGTGGATTTCAATTCCGCGTGTCGCCGGCGCTGATTCTGCCAGCCTCAGGCCCTGGACATGCTTGCGCACATAGAGCGTTTCGCACGCCATATCGCCTTGCCGCGACTGGCTCAACGCCGGAACCGGTGTCGGCTTGTGCTCCACGTTGTGCGCCGATAGCGCTTTCATGGTGCCCGTCCATTCCCTCCACTGGAGAGTGCAAATCTTCGAAAACTGGGGCTTGACTCTGGACTATACTCCAGAGTGTAGATTTCAGAGAGAGGAGTCAGGCGATGCAGATTGGCAGGGTCGCAAAGATGACCGGACTCACTCCTGATGCAATCCGCTTTTATGAACGCAACGCCCTGTTGTCACCCCCGCCGCGGACAGCGGGTGGCTTTCGCCAATATGGAGCTGCTGACGTTGAAACGCTGGCCTTCATCCGCCGCGTTCAGAATTTGGGATTCAAGCTCAGTGAAATTCGCGGCCTTCTGAGATTACGGGGCAATCGTTTGCAGCCCTGCGCGCCGGTGCGCCGTAGGCTGCAGGAAAAGCTGGTTGATGTCCGGCGCAAAATCGCAAGTCTGCGTAAGCTGGAGCATGAGCTCAACCTGGCTCTGCGAAGTTGCGACAGAGAGTTGCGGAAGCGAGACTCCCACTGCCCGATCTTGCAGGAGCGGAGCCCGCGGAAGCGGGGAGATGTCACATGAAAATCGAAGTGCTGTATGTAGCGGACTGTCCGTCGCACTCCGCCGCTGTCAAGCTGGTACAGGATGTTCTGACTGCGCAGGGTGTCGCTGCAGACGTCCACGAAGTGCTTGTCACGAACCGAAGGATGGCCGATGCACTTGAGTTTCCGGGCTCTCCCACGATCCGGATCAACGGCCGCGACGTGGCTGGCGAGCCGTCGGAAGGTCAGACTTTTGCATTGAGCTGCAGGTTGTATCCCGGCAGCCAGCCGAGCGGACTACCGCCCGTAGAGATGGTTCGCCGCGCGGTGATCGAGGCAGGCTTGAGAGACTCGAAATGAAACAAGGCACCGGTGTGGCGGCCTCGGTGGCTGCGATTTCGAGTTCCCTCGCGACAATCGCTTGTTGCCTTCCGATAGGATTCGTCGCGGCAGTGGGCACCGGTGTCGCCAGTGCTTTCTTCACCACGCTGCGGCCTTGGCTTTTAGGTCTTTCGGTTGCTCTGCTGGGGTTCGGGTTTTGGCAGCAACGTCGCGCCAAGCAATGCGCTGTAAAAGGCAGATTGGTTGGCAGCGTGTTGCTTTGGGTGGCTGTTGTCGTGGTGCTGGGCATGATCCTCTTTCCCCAGCAGGTTGCGGGACTCATTGCGGACTTCTTCGTGCGAGCTGGTAGATGAGGAAGAGACTGATCCTCATTGCCGCGATCACGCTGATTGTCGTGGCTGCAGGGCTCTATCTTTGGGTGCCTGGTTCCGTGCCTCGGAGCCAAAAGCCTCTGGTCAAGCTCACACCCAATAACCTCACGCAGTTTGAGGCGGCTTTTGACGCAGCTAGCAGCTTGCCCCGTGTCGTCCTGCTTCTGTCTCCGACATGACCATTTTGTTTGCGGGGGGCCTCCGCAACCGAACTGCTTTTGGGTCAGCATCCAGACTGGAACCTCCGCGTGCTGGTCGTTTGGGAACCGATTCTTCCAACCGACTGGGAGCCTCCGAGCAGCAGCACGCTGGCCAGAATCTCTGACGCTCGCGCACGCCAGTTTTGGGACCCGGACCATGAGATTTCCAATGCCATGAAAGAAAGAGCGAGACGGTTGCCTTCCGGGCCAGCGCCCAATTCCGCCGGGGGGTTCTATTGGGATCAGGCTATCGTGTTTGCGCCGCACGTCAGATGGGAGAAGGACTTGTCCCCCACTTTTTGGCAGGGCCCCGTCTTTGAAGTTATTCCCCACCTGGCGACAGCGCTGAGCGAGCTAACGCGCTCCTCAGAGATCGGTGCAGACCACGGGGAGACGAAGGCGGTAAGATCAGGAAAGCCAACTCTTCTTTGCGGATTCGCAAGAGACCGCTTTGCATCTCGGAAAAGTACGGCCGAGTGCTGCTCGCCTCGGCTGCGCGGTTCCGCGCTAGAGTTCGAATAGCAAGCCAGAGGGGCCAAACATAGCGGAGACAAAGAGGCCAAAGTTCGATGGCAACCGAGGACAAGGTGTCAGAAAACCTTCCAAGGCCCGGGCCCATCGGCCGGTTAGTACGAATCCTCTTAGGATTTGTGCTTCTCTATTTCTTTGCGAATATCGTCATACAAATTTCCGCCAAACCAGGAGGTTTCCTGGCGGCACGTACCGGCTGGAGGATTCCTGGCGGGGACTGGTGGGTGGCGGCGCTGGCATGTGCTTTCGTGTTGCCTCGTCTGGTCAACAGCGGCTTCGGTTCCAAGTGGGGTGAATGGGTGCGCGGCGTCTACCTGGCGTTCATTGGTGCAGCGATCCTTTGGGATCACACGGCCCACGATGGCCTTTGGGCGGCTCCTCTGGCCTGGCTTGTTCTTCTTTTGATTCTCTATGTTTTCGCGCATGCCTCCGTCTCTTTTCTGGTCGCCGGAGTTGCGGCAACTCCCGGCTGAGAGATGACCGCGATTCCCCACGTGCTGGGGCACCTGGCAGGGCGCGAAGTCAGCGGCCACGGCTGACGGGTCGGCCTAACCCGCCTGGACCGGTGGGAGAATCGAATGAGGAGCCGGTAGGGCCTGCCACACGATGTCCATCACCCCGCTGTTGTCCCACCCCTCACATGCAAGAGGGCTTCTCATCTCATCGGTATGAAGTGGGGTTAGTGTCGGAACGTCGGGGGCTTAAGGAGTCCACCTCCCATAGGCGACCTTATCTCTGCTTTCTCAATTTCGCCCACCGCGCTTTCTGTGCTTCGGAAATCCTCTTCCGTGCGGCGGCGGAGAGTGTCCGGCGCGCTCTCGGCTTCGAAGCCCGCGCCGGTGCGGAATGATCACCAGCCAGGCTCTGAAGGGCCGAGATTGCTTCGTCCAAACGGCCGAGTTGCTTGTCAATACGGCTTCGTTCTTCTCGCAACTGGGCCAGCGCGTTCCCGAGATTCATCATCATCTTCCATTTCCCTTTCTGCTAGACGCGAGATCTGGCGTTCTCCGATACTATACACGAACCCGCCTGGTGGCCCGACGCGACGATGACCTAAAAGGTTCAGTAGACAGGAAATTGTTCGTCCTTGAAGCTTGGACTCTCGACTCACGCGGTTTGACTTTTTCTGGAATCTGAGCTACGAAAAGAGAATGCGACGTTCAATCGCAAGGACGGCCATTGTTCTGGTGATGGCAGTCTGCGTGACCGTTCCCATTATCGAGTTCGTCGTCCATTACCACAACAGTTTTCTCTCGGGACACGACACCGTCGCCAACCTGATCGCCGTCGTGCTCTGCGCCGCGCTTGCTGTTCCAGCCGCGAGAGCGATATTCGCGCTCTATGCGAAACTCCTCACGCTCCAGCAAATTGTTGTTTCCGCCCCGCTTCAGGTATTGTCCTTCCCTGCCGACCTTGTAGCGCCGCCAAACGGCCCTCCACCTCCACTGCTGCTGCGAATCTAGCTCTACCTTCCAAGGCAATGCCACGCCCGGAAGTATCGGTGTAGGCGTTACATCACCTAACCCTTCGTTGGAAGGAAAGAGCAGATATGCGACGTTCGCTCGTACAAGTTGTGGTCGTTCTGGTGATGGCGATTTGCGTGACCATCCCCGCTTTCGAAATGATCTTCCATTACCACAACAGCTTCCTTTCGGGACACGACACCATTGCCACCCTGATTCTCGTCGCGCTCTGCTCAGCCGCCGCCGTTCCGGTCGTAAAGGCCATTTTCGCTGTGTCTTCGAAATTCTTCACTCTTCAGATGTGTATTGTTCCCACTCCTGCTTTCTACTTGCCCATTCCTGTCCACATGGAAGTTACACTGTCAGGGCCGACACCCCCCTTACGCATCTAGCTTCTTCCCCAGAGCCCCGGATCCCGCTGATGCGCATTTGCGCTGCCCCGTGCAGTACCGCTCCATCTTTTGCCCGGAGGAATAGGGAATGAAACGTCATAGGATGTTGCCTTTAGCCATTTTGCTCATTGCAACCCTCGCAGGCTGCGCGAGAGTTCAGCCCTATCGCCCGGCGCCGATTGCCCCGGTCGAAACCGCGCACCGCTTGGAGGCACGTCGGCTCACCGATCCTGGTCTCCATGAGTACATCGAGAGGGCGCTTGGTCGTCCAGTTCCATGGCCGATCCGGCAATGGGACCTTCGGACGCTGACACTCGCCGCGCTCTATTTCAGTCCGCAGATGCAAATCGCGCGCGACCAGGTCGCCGTTGCACAGGGAGCGATCGTCACCGCCGGCGAGCATCCCAATCCCAGCTTGAGCCTCACGCCAGGCATCCCAAGCCCCTGGCTATTTAACATGCCGTTCGTTCTCCCCATCGAAACCCACGGCAAGCGAGCGTTGCGGATCGAGGAGGCGAAAGATCTCTCCGCCGCCTCGCAATTGGCTCTGGGCGAAACGGAATGGAACGTGGTGAGCGGAGTACGCAAGACGCTGCTCGCCTATCGAATGGCCCAAGCGAAGCTCGACTTGTCCCACTCGACAGAACACATCGAGACCAAGCAAGTAGCGTTGCTGGAACAAAGGCTGGCCTCGGGTCAGGGCGCGCGTCCTGCCTTGCAAGCCGCCGAGCTTGCTCTTTCCAACATTCGCTTCGCCACCAGCGTGGATGAAGGTCAAGTGGCTACGGCGCGCACGGCGCTTGCCGGCGCCATCGGCGTGCCCGTCGATGCGTTGAATGGCCTGAAATTCACTTGGCCGAACTTCGAAAGCTTACCCACGCTGGCTTCGCTTTCGCCCAAGCGGATCCAGCGCGATGCTGTGCTCAACCGCCTCGACGTGCGTCGAGCCCTCGAACAATACGCCGCGGCCGACGCCGAACTTCGGCTCCAACTCGCCCGTCAATACCCCAATTTCAACATCGGGCCCGGCTACGATTTCGAGGAAGGCAACAGTTACTTCAGTGTTCCCTTCTCGGTTGTTCTTCCCATCTTCAATCGCAACCATGGCCCAATCGCGCAAGCCGAAGCCCTGCGAAAAGAGGCCGCGGCAAATTTCCTGGCCGTGCAAGCGCACGCTATCGCGCAGAGCCAGCAAGCTCTCGCCGCTTATCGCTCCGCTCTCGCCACAGTGAGCCAGGCCAATCGGCCACTCCAGAACCAGAGCGTGCAAGTGCAAATGACCGCACGCGCCGTCGCTGCAGGAGAATCCGACCGTCTGCAATTAAACACGCTCTTGCTACAGGGTACCGTCTACGCGCAGCAGCATCTCGCCGCTCTAGGCCAGACCCAGTTAGCCCTTGGCGCGCTGGAAGACGCCGTGGAAAGACCACTAGGAACCGAGGCCGCAGCCATCATGACTCGTGCTCCGATGCCCGTTTCGCGCGGGAGAAAGGAATCCAACCGATGAAAAAGCTTGTTTGGGTAGGAACACTCTGTATTGTCGCCGGTGCCGCAGCCGGCTGGGCGCCGCACGGCGCAGCCAGCCGCGATCCTCGGCTCACAATGAGCGCCCACCTGCGGGACGCAAATTCATCGCCAGATGAGGCGGCTGCGACGACCGTCACGCTCGACCCGGATGCAGTGAAGGACATGGGATTGCGTGTGACGGTTCTGAGAGCGGTGTGGCATGCGCCGCAACTGCGAACGAACGCCGTCGTGCTCTCTCCGCAGAGCCTGGCGACCCTGAGCGCCAACTACTCTACGGACACGAAGGATCTCGCGGTGTACCGCGCCAACCTTGCGGTCGCGGAAAATGAATACCAACGCCAAAAGGTGCTTTACCGCGAAAACCAAAACACTTCGCTGAAGGCATTCCAGGCTGCCGAAGGGACCCTCCAGTCGACGCAGGCGCAAGTAGTTGCCGCCCAGCATCAACTTCAACTCGATGCTTTCGCTGCCCAGCAGCAGTGGGGCCCGGTCGTTGGAAAATGGCTAGTTGATCCCTCGCCAGCACTCCAAAAAATCCTGGGCCAGCAGGAATGGTTCGTCGAGGTAACACTCGGTGCGAGCGATCCTCCTTCTGCGCCGCGGAAAGTGCAGTTTTCTGCTCCTTCGGGCACAGCGGTCTTCGGGCACCTCATTTCTTCTCTCCCGCAAACCAATCCAGTGATTCAAGGCTTGAATTTCCTCTACCAAATACCCGCGAGCCCCGGCTTCGCACCGGGATTGAATCTGGTTGCCGAAATGCCCGCCGGCTCGGCGCGAAGGGGAGTGTTGATTCCCACATCGGCGGTTGTTTGGTCGCAGGGCGAGGCGTGGGCTTACAAGGAAATCGCTAGCGGACGCTTCGAGCGCTTGACGGTCTCGACTCGTGAGCCGGTAACAAATGGCTGGTTCGTCACGACTGGCTTTGCGTCAGGCGACCGCGTCGTTACCAGCGCGGCCGAAGAGGTGTTTTCCGTCGAAGCCCAGTCCGCAGGCGGCAATCAAGGAAAAGAAGGAGATGACGACTGATGCAGCTCCTACAAGTTCTGCCCGTCTGTTCTGACCGGCTTTGCCTCCGGAATCAGCCAATCGTCCGCGCGGCGAAAGCCGCTGAAGCGAAGCAAGCCGGACCTTCGATTTTTCGACAGGTGCGCCCGGAGGTTGCGTCATGCTGAACCGAATTGTTAGCTGGGCCCTGCATCGCCGCGGCATTGTCATGATCCTTGCCCTTGTCTTGCTCGGCTACGGCCTGTATTCCCTCACGAAAGCCCAATACGATATCTTGCCCAATTTCGCGCCCGCTCAGGTCACGATCCGCACGGAGGCGCCGGGCCTTTCCGCCGAGCAGGTGGAAACGCTCGTCACCCAGCAAATCGAAAACGCGATCAATGGCTCGCCGGGCATTGCCGCCATGCGTTCTACCTCAATTCAGGGATTTTCATCGATTACGGTCGTGTTCCAATTCACCACGCACATCTACCGCATCCGCGAAATCCTCGCGCAACGGTTGGTCGGCATCAGCTCGATTCTGCCCCCGGGCGTTCAAACCCCGATTTTGTCTCCTCCCACTTCGTCGGCGGGCACGGTGATGACCGTTGCGCTCACATCGCGCGTGCATTCCTTGATGGATGTGCAGACCGCGGCCTATTGGTTAGTCCGCCCGCACCTGCTCGCCGCGCCGGGCGTTGCGAATATCGCCGTCTTTGGTCGTGATGTTCGACAGATGCAAATCCAATACGATCCCGAGAAACTCGTCCAGCATCACCTCACTGTCACTGATCTTCTTGTGGCCGCCCAGCGCGCGACCGGCGTTGCGGGCGCTGGCTTTATCGACACACCTAATCAGCGGCTGGTCCTTCAAACTCAGGGTCAAACCACCGATCCGCAGCCCATCGCCAACACGGTTCTCGCGCGCATCAGCGGCCGAAATGTCACTATCGGTGATGTGGCGCGCGTTGTTGCGGCACCTGCTCCTTCTATCGGTGCCGCTACAATCGATGGCCAGCCTTGCGTTCTGCTGGTGATTTCCAGCCAGCCCGGCGTCAACACCCTGGCCATCACCTCACGACTCAACCAGGCACTGGCTGAGCTGCAACCCGCCTTGGCGGCCGAGAGTATCACCCTTCACACGAATCTTTTTCGTCCCGCGAGCTTCGTATTGATCGCCCTGCACGCTATTCGGAGCGCGCTGCTGATGGGCGCGATTCTCGTCATCATCGTTCTTTTTCTTTTCCTATTTGATCTGCGCACCGCAGCGATTTCGTGCACGGCCATCCCACTTTCCCTGCTCACAGCAACCCTGGTTCTCTCGTATCTCGGATATAGCCTGAATGTAATGACGCTGGGTGGTCTAGCCATCGCCATCGGCGAAGTGGTGGATGACGCCGTGATTGATGTCGAAAATATCCTGCGCCGATTGCGGGAAAACCGCGCATCGGCCTCGCCCCAGCCTATTCTGCGAGTGGTGCTCGACGCCTCACTCGAAGTGCGAAGCGCCGTGGTTTACGCCACTTTCGCCGTGGTTCTGGTATTCCTGCCCGTGCTCGCGATTTCCGGTCTCGCCGGCCGCATCTTCGCTCCATTAGGCGTGGCCTATATTTTTTCGATTCTGGCCTCGCTAGGCGTGGCACTGACCGTGACGCCAGCGATGTGCTTTTTGCTTCTCGGCGAGCGGGAACTACCTCCGCACGATCCACCGTTTATGGCGCTGGCGAAGCGGATTTACCGTCCGCTGCTCGGAGCGGTCGAAAGATGGCCGCGCGTTGTGATTGCGGGTGTGGCTGTGATGATCGTTGGCGCGCTCCTGCTCCTGCCGCGCCTGCGTACTTCTTTTATTCCTCAGCTCCAAGGAGGCTATTACATCATTCATTTTCAGGAAGCTCCCGGCGCTTCTCTGGGGGAAACGCTTCGCATCGGCACTCGGATTACAAAAGCCGTCTTGGAGCTTCCGTTCGTTCAGGTGGTCACGCAGCGCGCCGGCCGCGGGGAATTGGCCGCGGAAGCTCGCGGCGTGAACGCAAGCGAAATCGATATCAAGGTGAATCCTTCCTACTCCGATCCTGCGGCCATTCCAGGGCAGCTTCGCAAAGTTGCGGAAAAGTTTCCGGGACTTGCCATATCCACGGAAACCTTCCTTACCGAAAGATTCCACGAAATTCTTTCCGGATTTACCCAGCAGGTGGTGGTCCAAGCAACCGGCAACAACCTCAACGCGCTCGATACGGCAGCCGCGGAGATCGCCGCTACGCTCCGGAAAATTCCCGGCGCCACGAGCGTTCAGATCAAGGCGCCGCCCTCGATGCCGCAAATCGAAGTTGACGTTCGCCGCCGCGCCGCCGAGCGCTGGGGCCTCGATCCGGTTCAAGTGCTGCAGGCCGTTTCTACGGCGTATCAGGGCGCCGACGTCGGCAGAATTTTCCAGGG
This sequence comes from Acidobacteriota bacterium, assembly GCA_021827245.1. The sequence continues at coordinate 38,431 of JAKAWN010000002.1, forward strand.
CAACCAAGTTTTCAACGTGGCGGTTTGGCTTGCTCCCAACGAGCGCAACAGCGTCGCCGACATATCTTCACTGCCATTGCGCACTCCTGACGGCAACTACGTCTCGCTCGGACAAGTCGCGCGCGTCTACGCCGATTCGGGCCGCTACATGATTTATCACCAAGGCGGCCGACGCGTGCAGCCGGTCACTTGCGACGTCACCGGGCGAAACGTCGCATCGTTCGTGGCGGAGGCACGAAGCCGCATCGCCCAGATTCACCTGCCGCCGGGCGTTTACGCTCAGTTCGTGAGCACGGCGGCCGCGGCGGCGCAGGCCCGCCGCGATCTGCTCGTGCATTCGATTCTGGCCGCAATCGGCATCATTTTGCTGCTCTCGATTGTGCTGGCCAATTACCGCAATCTTCTACTGGTGCTCTTGAATTTGCCTTTCGCGCTCGTGGGAGGCGTGCTGGCCGCATGGCTGTTTACCGACCGCACGCTATCGCTTGGCTCGCTCGTTGGTTTTGTGACGCTTTTCGGTATCACGATGCGCAACGCCATCATGCTCATTTCACATTACGAGCACTTGGTCAGCGTGGAGGGCATGGAGTGGGGCCGCGAGGCGGCTATCCGCGGCGCTCTCGAACGCCTCTCGCCGATCCTGATGACCGCGTTGGTCACGGGTCTCGGCCTGCTGCCGCTCGCGCTCGCCAGCGGCCGGGCCGGTGCCGAGATTGAAGGCCCAATGGCCGTCGTGATTCTGGGTGGCCTACTCACCTCAACCGCGCTGAATCTGCTGGTTCTGCCCACCCTTTCCTTGCGCTTCGGTCATTTTGAACCACGTAAGGGCTTATAGCGGAGCTTCTTTACTTCGGCTCGAAGGCAGGGCGCTGGAAGTGCGTGTCGTAGCTGCGCTGTAGGCGGGCAGCGTCATCTGTTCGAATATAATACGGGACCGGCTCGAGCTTATGGTCTAGCGCACGCAGCCCTGGGCACCGCAGCCAAGCTATTTAAAAACGCGAGCGAGGGCTCGCCATTTCACCCATGTTTTGGAGGGACATTCCCACAGTTCGTCGCCGGACTCTGGTGTGGCCACGGGAGCACGGAGCGTGGGGAATTCTCTCAGTCGCTCTCGTCACGGGCGCCGCAGCAGGCTTTTCGTCATTGGCCACCCTACCCCAATTGCTGTGGCTGGCGTTCGCTGCAACGGCTGCTTTCTCCCTGCGCACTCCGCTTGAGAACAGCTTGCCCGCTTCCCCATTCCGTGCGCGTAACCGTGCCGAATGGCGATGGCTGACTTCAGCCATGGTCGTGTACACGTTTGCATGTGCCTTTGCAGTGGGAATGCTTTGGCACGAGGGAGTGCTGCGACTCATATGGAAACCGGCGATCGTTGCAGGTGCATTGTTCGCGCTGCAAGCCATGGTCAAGCGTGCTGGTCACGCTGGTCGCCTGCCGAGTGAGATCATCGGCGCCTTCGGCCTGGCTCTGGTGGCCTTGGCCTCGTGGACTGTGGCCGCGGGCCGGTTCGATTTCGAGGCCATCACCCTGTGGCTCATTAACGGGCTGTTCGCCACCAATCAAATTCTATACGTTCAACTTCGCATCCGTGAGGTACGGGACCCGAAGGAGGCGTCGTATTTCGGCAGCAAACTACTCTTCCTCGTTGGTGAAGTCGTGACCGTCTTGATTCTGTTCGCCGCTTGGCGGGCCCGTCTGTTGCCCTGGTTTGCTCTCCTAGCCTTTTTGCCCATCCTCGTCCGTGGGGGCGCATGGTCGTTCAGACGCCGCACTCAGCCACTACAGATTCACCGTCTGGGCAAAAGCGAGTTAGCTCATGCCATATTGTTTGGGCTGCTTGTAATCCTCAGTTTCCGTCTGCGCGTTCTATAGCAACAACCACATTGATTCATTGCGACCGAGACGTCTTTCCAAACCAGCTTGTGAGCATCTCTTTCACAACAGGCATGAGCCTAGTCGGATCCCGAGGGGAAGCCCCCAAAAAGGTCAGAAGAGAAATCCCTCGTCCGAAATCGATCTCTCGGGTGATCCAGCAACTGAGGAACGAATTGTGGATCCCAAAGTTTCCTTTCTCCTGGTTTCCTCACCCGTTCCGTTTGGCCGCGCCGCCTCGCTGCGTGGGCAGGACTGGTCACCCAGGCCATCAAGTTCGCTCAATAGCTCTGCTTCGAGGCCAGCAAGCTTTCCCGCCCATTGGCCCAGCTTCATCTTGGTCTTGGCCTCGTTATATCCGAGTCGCCGTGCCAAGTCGCAAATCCTCGCGACCTGTTCGTCTTCCTCGGTTGGCCCGTTCGGTGAATCCACGGGCTCACTCAGTGCCGAGTCACCGTCCGGATAGAACTCGCCGGCAATCTCCTCGGCCCGTTCTTCCTCGGGTTCGCGCACTGCGTATTGCATTTCCCGGCTCAAATCGGTAGCACCCTCGCTTTGGTCCACGCTCTTGACGGGCCCAGCCGGGCTGGGGATGAATCCGGGAATGCCCGCCGCGCTCATTTCGAGACTGAGGATGTAAACGACGGATGTGTGCCTGCTCCCGTTCCGATCGCTGTACCAGATCTTCTCAGGGGTGGCCCTGAGCACTGCTTTCATCCCGGTCAATCGGCCCCCATTGAAGCGGCGGATTTGCATCAGCCCGTTCGACAGGTTCCGAATTGAACGATAACTGCTCGTATGGAGCCGGCACACGGCTCCCAGTGCGGGGAGCTTCTCCAGGATGAAATAGAGGTCGCCTGAAGGCTTGCAATCGCCCCGCTCGAGATCGGGGCAACCGTCGCCGCAAGGTTGGACCGGCTGGCCTTTCTTTGGCCCCTCCGTGTATTTGTAATTGCCCGGCCATGGCTCGCCTTCCGGGTGCTTTTGCGTTCGTCGGACCGCCCGCATCTCGTACTTCGGCCCGTTACCGTTCACGATCTGAACCAGGTCTCCGTGGCACTTGCAACCAGCTGTGGTCCACAGTGCATATTCGGTCCGGAGAACCTCCCTTGGATCGTCATTCAGGAAAATGATTCCCAGTTCCGTCGGTTCCTCGCCGTAGAGCTTGGCGATCTCCGGAGCCGGGTCCCAAACCACTTCCTGCCCCCGGAGCGTTTTCCGCTTGAAAACAAAATGGTCGAGCTTGCGCGGATGCCCGTTTTGGCTCCCTGGCTCCGGTCCTTCGCCGATGGCCACTTTGACCCTCACCGGCAGTTTCTCCAGAGCTGTACCGTTTTCGTCATGCGTCAATCCGAGAATGCCCATTGAGTTTTCTCCTTCTGCTTGGGATCTCTTCATCTTGTAGGCCGTAAACTGAAGTTCTCGGCGGGAATGCGAGCCCGGTCAGAAAAGGGTGAGCTGCCCTTCGGCTGTGATTGTTGGGCCACTCCTCTGACTCTCCCGGTAGGCCGGCTGCAAGGACACACTCAGCGCCGTATCCTGACCTGGCACGATCGGGTCAGTTTCCGGAAGGGAAGGCAGATCTTTCGCAGTTTCCACTTCTGCTTCCAAGGGCTCAGAAGCCTTCACACCGAATACCTCTTCCTGCTTCTTCTGAAGGGCTGACCAAATCGAATCGGCGCGCTCTCCGATCCCCTTCTCCGTTACCAACTCGCGCGCCATCGCCATCAGCATGTCATCATCGTCGTTTATGGCTTGCAGCCCTTCCGATGAGAACTTGCCCTCCATGGCCAGCGACACCAGGAGCTTCTTTCCCATGAGCCGCAGACATGTCTCCTGCATCGTCTCGGCGTAATGGAGGAACTTCACCTTGACTGGTGCTCGTTGTCCAATCCGCCAACTTCTCCGACTCGCCTGCCGCAGGACGTAGATCGAGTAGCCGGTCTCGTAAAACAGGATCGTGGGAAACTCGATCAGATCCAGCCCCGTCTGAACCAGTTTCGGGTGACAAATCACTGCCTGCACCCCGGCCCGGAGTTGCCGCTCGTACCACACCTCCCGCGCCTCCGGCGGCACTTCCGTCGTGAGCACGGCCACCCGGATCCCGGCGTCGCTGAGGATGCACTCCAGTCGGCGCGTCACATCGCGCTTCTGCGTGTAGACGGCATAGATCTGGCAGCGTCGCCCGCGCCCGAGTTCCGCCTTCACCTCCTCCACCAGCCGGCGCTCCTTCGCGTAGATGCGTTCCTCGGCCAGGTCCTCCGTCTCCGCGATGAGGAACTTCTCTCGCCGCTGGGTCTCGGGGTCATATTCCCAGCCAAACAGATTCCCCAGGCCGAACGGCCGGTCTGGATAGAGCAGCAGGGCGTTCAGCGCCACGCTCATCACCGACTGATTCCCACGATGCTCCTTCAGCGCGGCTTTCACGTCCTCTTCAAGTCTTTTGTAGGCCTCCTTCAACGGAGGATCCATCTCCACACTGACGACCTCTTCACGGTAAGGCGGCAGCGCCTCCGAGATGTCTTCGAGCGAAATGAACGCTCCCAGGCTCATCAGGAACCGACCAAAGAGCAACGGCGAGGCACCCGGCCGTCGGCGCACACGCTTCGTCACGCGCGCCTCCGAGCACGCGTTGTCCGTCGGTTCGATCACTGTCACCTTCTCCAACAACCCATAGGTCTCCGTGAACGCCCGCACGCCCGCTTCGCCGTACTCGAACCCTTCCTGGACCATCTTGGCCGGCTCGAGCCGGAAGAGGATGTTGAACACCTCGTCGGCGTACCCTCCGAGCAGAGTCCCGGTCAGAACCACGGTGTGCCGCGCGCATGCCGCCAGCGTCCCCAGCGCGTTTCCCTGCGCGGTATCCCCCTTCAGCTCGTGCACCTCATCGGCGATGGCGTAGTCGAAGAAATCGGGCATGTAGCGGCCGATGAAATCCACCGGAGCGAAGCGCCTAGTTTTCGTCCCATCGGCCTGCCACAACGCGCTATAGAGAACCCGCCTAGCCTTGCGTGAGTCGTCGCCGTTCCGGCGGTCCAGAATCTCGCTCAGCTTGGCCTTCTTGAAGTCCGCGCGCAGAAGCCGCTCTCCGTCCTCTCCCAGGTAGATGGGGCAACCACTGTCCGGATTGACGACGCTTCCTTGGTAGCGCCCGCTCTCTGCGACTCCATACGCGTGCCGCCAGAAATAGCTGAGCTTCCCTCGATCGCGCCCCACGATGAAAAGAGCCGGCAACCGACAGATGGAATCCCAGCGTCCGCGGGCCGTCTGGGCGGTCCTTCGCAACCGCAACTCGGTCAGCGTGGTGCGCAACCCTTCGCGCATGATGCGGCCATTTCGCAGTTTGAGCTCGTTGACCCCGGCATGGCCGTTCGCGCTCGTTCGCGTACGCAGCCCGTCGATGAGGAACACCCGTACTCTAGGAAGGGTTCGAAACGCCTCCCGTGCCCACTTTTCAACCAATTGAGGCGGCACCATCGCCAATGCAGTGAACGGCCCCCCAGCACTGTGGACGTGCGCCGCCGCAAGGGAGATCAGCGTCTTCCCGGTCCCGCATTCCGCGATCACCGCCGCTGCGCGGGCTTGTTTCCAGCGCTTCACCACGCCCATGATGGCGAGGGTCTGAGCGGGGAACGGTCTCCGCAGCAGTTGCCCGAGCAGCGGTGATGGCGGATCTTCGACGCCCTGCAAGGGCGGGTAGCTCCGGAGAATCCGATCCGCTAGCGCTACTGCATTCATTCTGAGGTAGTCGTTAATGTCGTTCGGTAACTGCATGGTTCCTTCCTCCTGGCTGGAAATATCGGAAGCCCATCGCGTAAACGCCCACCCGTTGCTGTTGACAAACGCCATCGGAAGTATTTCAATGCACAATTGAATACTTTATGAAATCACCGCACCCGAAAAAGGCTGTTTACGAACAGCTCTCAAGGATTGGCAAGGCCGTTGCCAGCCCGCCCCGGCTGGAATTGCTGGACCTGCTCTGTCAGGGGCCACGTACGGTCGAGACTCTGGCCCGAGAAGCCGGCCTCAGCTTCGCCAACTGCTCCCAGCATCTGCATGTATTGCATCGAGCAAGGTTGGTTGAGGCAGAGAAAGAGGGCTTGTATGTAACCTATCGCTTAGCGGATTTGGCCGTCTGTGAATTCTTCCGGAGCCTGCGAATCCTGGGCGAGCGCCGGCTCGCAGAAATCGAGTTGCTGCTCAACCAGTTTCGCGACAACCGAGAATTACTCGAACCCGTCGAGATGAGGGCGCTGCTACGCCGAATCCGCCGGGGAGAAGTGACGGTTTTAGACGTGCGTCCTGCCGAGGAGTACCGCGCTGGACACATACCGGGGGCAGTATCCGTGCCGCTCAAAGATCTGAAGGTTTATCTGCCAAGACTTCCCCGAGGTCAAGAGATCGTGGCCTACTGTCGCGGACCGTACTGCGTGTTGGCCAAGGAAGCTGTCCAGGTCCTCCGGGCAAAGGGGTTTGAGGCCCGGCGCATGGAATATGGAATTCCCGATTGGCGTGCGGAGGGACTTCCCCTGGCGAAAGGCGCAGAGCCGGGGCGCAGGGTACCGATTGGGAGGGCCAAATGATTCTTCGGCAATTGCTTCAGACTCGGCCCCTCGTCGCGGCGTCGTACGTGTTCGGTTGAGGTGGAAAAAGCCTGGGCGCCGTGTGCGACCCGGTTGACGAACCCGCGTTCTATCTGCGCGTGGCGGAAGAATGCGGGATGCAGATCCGCTACGTCATCGACACCCACGTTCACGCCGATCATGTCTCCACAGGCAGAAAACTCGCCGCGATGGCGGGAGCGAACTACGTCCTGCATACCAGCGCAGGAGCTCGGTACGACTTCACGGCGGTGAATGAGGGAGACGTCCTCGACCTAGGGAACGTCAATATTCATATCCTCCATACTCCAGGCCACACTCCGGAACACATTTCCCTGTTGGTGACGGACAGGACGCGCGGCCCGGAGCCGTGGTTCCTGCTGAGCGGTCACACGCTGATGGTCGGAGACCTGGGCCGAACGGAGCTTGCGTCCAGCGCAGAAGAGGGTGCTCGGGCGCTTTTCGAAACAGTTCAAAAGCTGAAAGCGCTTCCCGACCACATCGAGGTTTTGCCCGGGGCCTTTTCCGGTTCGGTATGCGGCCGAGCCCTGAGTGGGAAGCCGATGTCCACGATCGGCTTTGAGCGCCGGTTTAACCCAGCGCTCAAGATCGGGGACAAAGACGAATTCGTCAACTACATGTTGCGGAACATCCCGACTCCTCCACCGGATACTGCCAGGAATCGGGCCGTCAATCTGGGATTCGAGGAGAGGTGATGCCCGCGCATTGTCCCCCCAGCCGCCCCCACTTCGAACGCCAGCGGGCATTATCCCTGTCCAGCCAGCGGCTGTCGCGGAGCGCGAACTCAGGCTTGATCGAGGCGCGACCATGGCAGGAACGGACACAGTGATCCCAGTTGCTACGCGCAATGGTTTGAGGGACAGACCCGAGGTGGATCGCCTTGACCCATATCCGCGCGGCATTAAGGCCAATCTCGGCCAGTTCTCGCAGCAGACGCTCCAGGTGTTTTTCGTCGGACTGACGATCGGGATGGAGCGCACTGTCCTGCCAACGCTGAGCGGGTCTTTCGGGGTCGCCCGTGGGTCCTACTCCTTTCTCGGCGCTTTCGTCATATCCTTCGGCCTGATCAAAGGGGCGCTCAATTTCTTCGCGGGGCATTTGTCGGACCGCAAGGGGCGTAAGAGAGTCATGCTCTTTGGCTGGTTCGCCGCCCTGCCGATTCCGTTTCTCATCCTTTATGCGCCGAACTGGTGGTGGATCATTACAGCCAACGTCTTCCTCGGCGTCAATCAGGCCTTCGCCTGGACTATGACCATCACCAGCCAAGTCGATCTGGCGGGCGGGCGGCAGCGCGGCCTCGCGGTAGGAATAAATGAGTGCTTGGGGTATGTCGGAGTCGGGCTGGCCGGCATCGCCACCGGCTATCTCGCTGGGACTTTCGGCCCGCGCCACGCCCTGTTTGGTTTCGGCTTGGCAGTGATTGCTCTCGGGCTTTTCGGTACCCTGTTTCTGATCCGCGAGACCCTGCCCTGGGCGCTCGCCGAACAGGTCGCGTTGCCGCGAGCGAATTCGTCCAGTGCTGCGCACGCGCACCTTGAGGCCATTCCCAAGGACCCAAGCGGCTTCGAGGTGTTTCGGCTGGTCTCTTTCCGTCACCCAGGCTACCGCGCCCTCGCTCAGGGTGGCACCGCAAACAAGATCGCCGATGCCCTGGTCTGGGTGCTCTTCCCGGTCTTTCTCAAGGACCATGGCGCAAGCCTCGCGCTCATTGGATGGGTCACCGGCGCCTACGCGATGGCGTGGGGCGTGGCCCAACTCGCCACCGGACATCTTTCCGACCGCATCGGGCGCAAGCCACCCATCGTCCTCGGCTTCTGGCTGTTGGCGGCGGGCATTGCGGGGGCAAGCTTGGTCGCCAGGCCAGTCGCTTGGCTCGGCTGCGCGATGGTGATGGGCCTCGGCATGGCGCTGCTGTATCCAAACCTCATCGCCGCCGTTGCCGACCTGACGCCGCCCGCCTGGCGGGGTGCAGCGCTAGGTGTCTACCGCTACTGGCGCGACACGGGTTATGCCATTGGCGCTTTGATCCTGGGGCTCGCGGCCGAAGCGAGCGGGAATGTCGTCGCCGCCTTCTGGCTCACCGTCATACTTCTCTTGCTGTCTGGTCTGTGGATCGCCCTTGCAGTTGAGGAGACCCATGTGCCCGATCGTTAACCGGAATGCAGTGTTGCGGAGGTGAATCGCGACACCGATGTACGCAACTGAAAGGAGAGTAACTCCTTCAGAACGCATACCGCGCAAAACCATGACGCCGGCCAGGATAGTTCGGGTGCGAGCCAAGCGCCCACGGGTCGAACGATACACGTGAAGGAGGCGGTGTGATGGAGGGCAGAACGATAGTAATCCTCGGCGGCATAGGGGGCATGATTGCCGCCAACGAACTGCGGGCAAAACTGTCCGCTGAACACCGGGTTGTGCTCATTGAACGCAACGCTGAACACGCTTTTGCTCCGTCATTTCTCTGGCTGATGACCGGGGACAGAAGGCCAGAGCAGATTCGGCGTCCGTTGAAAAACCTGCTATACCGAGGGGTCGAAATTATCCACGCCAATGCTGAGGCCATTGACTTCCCGAAGCGCCGGGTTGTTACGACGGGCGGGGAATTTTCCTTCGACTATCTGATCCTTGCCCTGGGCGCCGATCTTGCGCCTGAACTTGTCCCGGGGCTGGAAGGAGCGCACAGCTTCTATACGTTTGAAGGGACTTGCCGGCTCCAGGAGGCACTCCGCGCATTTTCTGGCGGGCGCATCGCCGTGGTGGTTGCCGCCATGCCTTACAAATGCCCGGGCGCACCCCACGAAGCTGCCATGCTGATCGCCGATTATTTTGCGAGGCGGCGGCCTGGGGTCAAAGTGGAGGTTCATCTTTACACGCCCGAGAGTCAACCCATGCCGGTCGCAGGGCCGGAGCTGGGCAAGGCCGTGCTGCAGATGTTCGAAAAGAAAGGCATTCAGTTCCACCCGATGCAGAATCTGGCTACCGTTGATCCCGCCACAAAGTCCGCTCGTTTTCAGCAAGGCGTCGCGAATTATGACCTGCTAGCGGTCATCCCTCCCCATCGCGCTCCCCGGCTCGTTCATGAAGCGGGCCTAACGAATGCAGGCGGTTGGGTGCCCGTCGATGCGCAAACGCTGGAAACGAGCAATGAGCGCGTATTTGCCATTGGCGACGTCACGGCCATCCCTATCCCGGGGCGCTGGAAGCCAGATGTTCCACTGATGCTTCCGAAGGCGGGCGTCTTCGCTCACGATCAAGCTGAGATTGTTGCAGCCAGAATCGCGGCGGAAATTGAAGGGCGCAAGCCAACCGAATCGTTCTGCGGTGACGGCTATTGCATGTTGGAGGTGGGAGAAGACCTCGCGGGGTTCGCTTACGGCGACTTCTTCGCGCAGCCAGCTCCCCAAGTGAATCTGCGCAAAATTGGCAAGGGCTGGCATATTGGCAAGGTATTGCTCGAAAAGTGGTGGCTGTCGCCGCCCGGCTGGAGGCGCGGACTCTATGGAAGCCTGTTGAACGCGGGCGGAAAAATGTACGGAATACCCATCAGGATGTAGGCATCCTGCCCTTGTTGGAGATTCCCATGAAATATCTGTTCATTCTCAACGATCCCCCTTACGGGAGCGAACGCAGCTACAACGGCTTGCGACTGGCCTCGTCGCTGGCCAAGTCGGAAGGGGCGAATGTCACGCTCTTTCTGATGGGCGACGCGGCTTCCTGCGTAGTCAAGGGACAAGTCACGCCTGCCGGCTACTACAATCTGGAACGGATGCTGAAGTTTCTTGCCGGAAGGAGCGTGAGCATCGGCGTCTGCGGCTCCTGCATGGATGCGCGCGGCATCAAGCCGGAAGCACTCGTCGAAGGGGCGCTTCGCAGCTCGATGGACGAATTGACGGCATGGACCGAGGCCGCTGACAAAATCCTTGTTTTCTGAACCCGCCGCAACCGCCTCATGGACATTACACCAGCGACATACGCTCATTGGAGAGAATCTGAACTCGGGTCCATCACTGAGCGTCTGGAGCAGGAAGCGGTTTTTTCGCAACTGCCCGACCTTAGGGGCTGGCGGGTTCCCGATGTGGGCTGCGGCGACGGAACGTACGCGATTGAGGCTTCGCGGCGCGGAGCCACAGTCACGGGACTGGATTTGTCCTTCCCCATGCTGGTCGCGGCGCAGCAGCGGGAGCAGCGGAGCCTGGGGAGGACGGAAATCGTCTGGTGTCACGGTCGAGCCGAAGCCATTCCATTTCAGGACGCTTCCTTCGATCTCGTCCTCGCTATTACTGTGCTGTGTCTGGTCCCGTCACCGAGTCAAGTCGTTGGGGAATTGGCGCGCGTGTTACGGCCCGGCGGGATGCTTCTTTTGGGGGAACTGGGCCGTTTCAGCGCTTGGGCGCTCATCCGCCGAATGCGCGCATGGTTGGGTTCCGAATCTTGGAAGCACGCCCACTTCTGGACAGTCGGAGAATTGCAAACTCTTCTTGGCCATGTGCAGTTGGATGTGAAAAGCACTCGCGGAGCAGTTTATTACCCGCCTTGGGCCATCTGCGCCAAACTGGCTCGTCATTACGACCGATCACTATCCATCCTGGGCGGATGGGGAGCGGCGTTCATCGTGACGAAAGCCGTTAAACCTCTGTCTGTCGAGAGTGACCCACCGGGTGCTACGGGAAAAAGAGCTTGAGGACTTGAGGGGCTTGGGGGACAGAAAGGTGGCCGACGCTGCGACCATTCGGTGCGGTTCGACTTGATTTAGCGAGTCGCAAGAAATGAAGAAAGGAGAACGGATCCGGGAGGCCCTATTCTGTGCCACCCACAGGCAGCCTACGCACCCGAATGCGTTTTTGTTCCATGACCACGATGCTGCCCTGCTCTATCAGAAATTCAAGGGCTGAGAGATTGGCAAGGAGGAGCTCCAATTGCGCCACAGGCTTTCTCGGTCCTCGTCGAAAGAGGATGACGGAAGGCTTTTTCTCGTCGCGCAAAGCCAGAAGGCTCCCGAAATCGGTGTCGGCGGAAATCACGGTACGATCTTCGCTCGCAGCCCGGGAGAAGATATCGTAGTCGGTTGCCTTTTGCATGCCATAGTCGCGCACGTGAACCACATCGTGGCCGGCAGCCCGCAGGCCTTCTGCGACCACCGGCGATAAGGCGTTGTCCACAAGGAATCTCAAGAACCACCGGCAACCGGAAGTTCGCGTTCACGGACCGCTTCGGCGGCAAAACGCAGCGCTTCACGGATGTCTTCCAGCTCGAGGTCAGGATACGCCTTCAGAATCTCCGTCTCCGCCATCCCTTCACTCACCATGCCAACGACAGTGGCGACGGGGATGCGCAATCCACGGATGCACGGAGCGCCATCCATTTGATCAGGTTTCACTGTGATCCGCTTGAATACCGTCACCTCGACCTCCTGTTCCGGGTCGCCGACATAAAACGAAGGACGAATTTTCACCCTCAAAGATAGCATGCCCTGCGGGCTGATGCACCCGCACCTAGGACCGGGGGATAGCATAAAGCCGCTCCTTTGGCTTCCACGTAGGAGTATGTGGCCGTCAAAGTGTCGTAGCCTGTCTTTCAAGAGCACTTTCGGGAATTTCAGTAGTTGTCACATAGAAATCCCTGTGCTTTGGGATGGCTGTGAAGGCGATGCCGCTCTCCCTCACAACCATCTGGACACACTCGACCCTCGCGATCTGGCATTCTGGAACGGAGAAATTGCCAGACATGGTGACCACCTCGTTCTTGTCAATTTGAAGGCGGTCCAGTTCCTCCTCTAGTTTCACACATGCCGCCTCGCTCTCTGGGGTGCCAGCGGCAGGAAATAGCCAAGGGCTGAAGAAATCTGCTGCCGAGTCCCAGTAGTAAGTCTCGTCCAAAGATTGATCGAGTGCTTTGTGCTCACGTAGCAAAGCGATTCGGTGCAAAGCGAGCCTTGCAAACTCCGGTGTGATCTCGACCACTGCGAAATCGCAGCCTGCGTTCTCATCTCGATTACAACTCCACACTTTCAAAACGACCTGCACGGAACCTCCTCCGCCGCTTCCGATGATCCTTCGCCGACGGCATCTTGTGGATTTCCCGTGGTGACAATGCCGGCTGCTCAAGGAAATTGTTGGCCAGCTTCCAGGAAATCGCTCCATTTTCTTCTGGTATGCGGATCGAGCCAGCCTTCAGGGCCTTGCCGATCCAGCCAAGAAAAGTCTCCTTGTTACCCTTCACCACCACCGGTGAGCATCCCAGTCCGAGCAACGGTTGGATTAACCTACGTCGTTCCAGCTCTCGCATGAACCATGGCGCCCATTCAGGGACAACCGGCAGTCCAAACCGGCGCGCCACCCGATAGAGCACAAACGCCGGATCATCGTCGCACAGGATCATGCGATTCCCCTCGCGGTCTGCCCCGGACCTCATTTTCAGCATCTCCGCGGACAATCCAATCAGGTGCCGGACGGGACGCTTTCGACCCGGCAACATCACACTCCCGCGATAGCACTGCGCCTCTGCACCCAGGGAAGCGGCGAACGAATCACTACCCTGGATTCGAATCTGAAACAACGCTCCCTCGGTCACCGCGGCCCACAAAGCGGCGACCTCCGCGTCGCTCCCCAGGGCCGATAGAAGATGAGCGACGGCCGGGCCACGCCCTTCCTTCGCTGGTTCTGCAATAAGCCGGTCCATGTAGACGCGGATCTGAGTGGTCCTGTCTTTCACGCGCTTCGTGAACGTAACGGTTCCAAACCGCTCGTGAGCATTCTTCATTGCTGCTTCCTTCGCCGCTCCACTTCGCACCAACCTTCTTGATCTCTGGTTTGCTGGCATCTGTTCGGCCTGACCTGAAAACACCTCATACCCGATCACAGAAACGGGTTGGCCCTTTCGCTCTGCGAATGTACAACTCGTCCGCTTCCGGACACCGAATTTCCAAGACCGGCCACCGTTACGCAGAGGATCGCGTCAGGCTGAACCTAAGTGTCTTTATTAAAGTGTGCTGGGTGTGGCTGGAATGGAGGGCCACATGCAGGGAAAAGCACGAAACTGGAGTTGGTATTCCGCGTACAAATATCCAGGGCTGCGGGGGACAGCCACGGGGCCACCTGGAGGTGACCATGTGGAACGACCTGCGCTACGCGTTGCGCGGCTTGGGACGCAATCCGACCCTCGCGGTTGTCGCCATTCTCACTCTTGCCCTCGGCATCGGCGTCAACACCACAATCTTCAGCGTTGCCGAGGCCTATTTCCTGCGCCCGCTGCCAGGCAAGAACCCTGCTCACCTCGTGAGGCTAATCAGCAGCACCCCACGGGAGAAGACGATCATTTCTCGTTTCCTGACTATCGAGACATTGGCGAGCAGTGTTCCGCCTTCTCCGGAGTTCTCGCGTACTCGAGGCACGCAGGGTTTCTGCGAGTGGAAGGGAATCCACGGCTGATCGCCCTCCATTACGTTTCGCGGAACTATTTCCAGGTGCTCGGCATCGAGGCGTCTCGGGGACGGGTGTTCTCGCCGGAGTCGGAGTCTTCTGAAGCCCCTGCCATTGTCCTGAGCTACGCACTCTGGCAGGGCTCCTTCGGGGGAAACCCAGGACTGGTGGGAAAGAGCGTCGTTTTCAATGGCAGGAGCTACGCGGTGATCGGCATAGCTCCGCCCTCGTTTACGGGATTGGCGAAAGGGCTGCCGGTGGAGGCATGGCTGCCGCTGAGCGTCTCCTACAGCCCAGCCGAGCTCGCCAGCCGCAAATTTCGCGACCTGGACTTGGTCGGCCGGCTCAAGGAAAGCGCCAGCGCGCGTCAAGCGCGAACACAGCTGACTGCAATCGCAACTCGGTTGGCCAACGAGTATCCGGCAAGCAACGCGGCCCGCTCTTTCGGCCTAGTTTCGGAGAGCCAGCGGCTGCGGAAGGCTCTTGTGCCAACGAGCCTCCTTCTGGCGCTGACCGGGCTCGTGCTGCTGATCGCGTGCGCTAATATCGCCGGTCTCCTTGTAGCCCAATCGGAGACTCGCCGCCGAGAGATCGCGGTCCGTTTCGCCATCGGTGCGAGCCGTTGGCGCTTGGTGAGGCAGATACTGACCGAGAGCGCACTGCTCGGTCTTGCGGGCGCTGCTGCGGCCGTATGGCTGGCTTCCCTACTCGTCCATCTGCAACCTGCCGTCCTGCCGCCAGCCCCGATTCCAGTAGGCGCGAGTCTTCGGAACAATGGCTCGGTTGCGGTGTTCACCGTTGCTGTGAGCGTCGTCGCCGTTCTGATTTTCGGCCTCGCACCCGCCATTCCTGCGTCAAAGATGGCCATCCTACCCGCATTGAAGAACGACGGAGGACGCGTCGGCGGCCGCTCTGCCAGACACAGGATGCGAGGCGCCTTCGTTGTCGGTGAAGTGGCATTGGCGGTGGTCTTGATGAGCGCGGCTGGCTTGTTGCTGGAAAGCCTGCTCCGTACCCTACAAGCAAATCTGGGTTTCGATTGGCATGAGAAGCTATTGCTGGTGGATCTGTCTCCCCGAGCCACAGTGAAAAACGGCAAACCGGCCGAGCCAACCTGGGAATTTCACGAGCGGTTCGCTGACGGCGTCGCCGCACTGCCGGGCGCAAGGCGGGCCACATTTGCCATGCGGCCCCCGCTCGGCTTGTCCGGAGGCGGTGCAACAGTCCCGGTTTCCATCCCGGGTGTCGAATTTCCCCAGGGCCAGCCCACCATCAACATCAAGTTCAACAGCGTGGCGCCGAATTATTTCCATGTCATGCGAACTACAATCATGAGGGGCCGCGCCTTTGCGGAGTCCGACGGACCGGCGGCGGCAAAAGTGGCGATTGTCGACGAGGCCATGGAACATCGCTTTTGGCCGAAGGGAGACGCTATCGGCAACCTCATCGTGGTCGACGGGGTCCAGTTCCGTATCGTCGGCATCGCCGAAAACGCCAGGATCGAGGGGGTGCATGAGCCGCCCGAACCCTACATCTATTTCCCCTTCGCCCAAGAGCCGGTCTCGGAGGGCACGCTCATCGTGGAAACGGCCCGGAGCCCGCGGGCCCTTGCGCCTGAAGTCCGGAGGAAGATTGAATCTTTAAATCCAGGTGCGACGA
>JAKAWN010000212.1 GCA_021827245.1 Acidobacteriota bacterium
TTCCGATCTCAATCTGGATACGAAATATTGGCGCAACGCCGATTGGTATTCATTGCACGGTTTGCCCTCTGCCAATATCTGGCCTCCTTATCCCGACGAAGTAGACCTTTTGATCCAGCCCGACTCCAGCATTTCGTCCTATTACCAGTTTGCGGCGACGCTGCAGGGGTTGAACTTTGGGTGCGAGCGGTCTTTAAGTCCCAATATGAATACATCGGCGGATGAAGCGGCCGCCGCTGGACACTCATCGATCCGCGTAAGCAAAGTTGAAGAGTTCGAGGCGAATGTCAGCAAGGGAACCCGTGAATGGCTGGCTTTCTTCCGGATACCGTGGCAGACATTGGGGGGAAAGCCAAAATCCTACTTTGGGTTTTTGCCCATGCGGACCCGCTGGCGCGACGGTGAATTCACCAGCCCCGTGGCGATCGGTTTCCTTGAAGGGCTGCCGGTGGACCTTCTAATCGAAACCCATTTTTCGGATGCAGCGCGGGTCGAGAATCCCCAAAGCAGCCTGTGCCGATTGCCCTCCGGGATGCTCCGGTGGCAAAGACCGGCGGTGCTCACCTATCCCGAATCGGAAATACTCCATCAAATCTGGCACATGGAATCTTCGCTTTCCACCCCGGCGGATATCAATAATATGGGCCAGCGGCTCTTCCTCACGCAACGCTGGATGGACTTGATGATGCTGGAAGGATTCACTCCTTGGCCTCGCTCCTGGGGGATTTTGAACAACAACCTGGTGCTGGCCTTTTTCCGGCAAAGGATGAATGGCGCCTTTCAGAGAAATGATCCAGGAGAGGCATTTCAATTACTGGACTCTTATCTAAGCAAGCTTGATAAGATGTCCAGGTGGTGGTACGCCGACGGCTCGCCCGGCGATATTTTGAAAAACGAATGGAAGCCGGTCACCAATGCGGATAGTCTGGAAGTGCAAGACAAGACGCTGCTGATGCGGTGTATGGCCGGTGGCCATGAAGTTGATTTACATCTTGCCCTGCCCCAGACGGGTGGCGTAAGAGTCTACGGCAGTGCGCAAGGCTATTGGAGACCTGCTGATCTATTACCCTTAATAGCCACGCAGTCCTCCGGCTCCTGCGCCATTGAAACCGCCGAAGGAAGGATAATTGTCCGCCAAAGGCCGTTTTCGATTTCTTTCTATAACCCTAGTGGAAATGAAGTGACGCAAATCGGCGCTGAGAGCTTGGCCTTTCGGTTTGGTTCGGATGGCAAGATTCTCGCGACGGATTTCAGGAATCATTTAGATCCAAGCGAGGTCATTTATGGCTTCGGAGAGAAGTATGATGATTTCAACGAAAATGGATATGTAGTGACGCTTTGGGGCACGGATAGCTGGGCTGGGAACGCGGATGGTTTGGCGGATACGTCCTACAAGCCTTTGCCAGTCTTTCACAGTACGAAAGGCTATATGCTTTTCGACAATTCGTCCTATCGTTTAAGGGCGGATGTTGGCAAGGCGCATCCAAGCCAATATCGCCTCACCCAGCAAGGTCCGATTTTGGACTATTACTTTTGGATCGGCTCACCCCAAAAGGCGTTGTCGTCCTACACGGCCCTGACCGGCCGGGCTCCGCTGCCCCCCAAGTGGGCCTTTGAACCATGGATGGGCCGAGGCAACCGGGCGTGGGCCAGCGGCCCGCTGCACGATCCGGTAGCGGAGGAAGAAAGCGTCACCCTGCGTTTCGCGGAACTGGACATTCCTCATTCCGCGATTTATGCGGAAGGGCTCTCCGCCCTTTCGCCGGATTTGTATCAATTCATGGCGGCGCGCGGAATCAGGGTGTTGGGTTATTTTTATCCGGTAGTTCCCAGGCTGTTGAGCTATTCCTATCCGATAATTCCCCCAGGGAGCCAGGGACAGGTAATGCGTTATCTGAAGCCTGACCAGCTTGTTATTCTCCATTGCGGCACCGAAAAGTTGACCCGGGCTCTCGATTACATTGACTTCACTAACCCCAACGCCTTGGAAGTCTGCCGGCGGGCATTGAGGCCGGCCCTGGACCTTGGCGAGGCCGGAAGCATGGTAGATTACGGGGATTTGACGCCGGACAGCGCTGTATTTTATGACGGGCGACGCGGAGCCGAGATGCACAATTTTTACTACTATGACTATCAACGCACGGTCAGTGAAGTGTTCCGGGAAAAGCGGGGCAATGATTTCATCTTATTTGCCCGGGGGGCGGCGCCCGGCACACAAGGTTGGGTTGGCCAGTTTGCCGGCGATCACCCGTCCAATTTTCTAGGAATCCAGCACGTGTTGACGGGGGCGTTGAACTTGTGCGCCTGCGGATATTCGACGTGGGGAAGCGATCTGGGGGGCTATATGGGATTTCCGCAGCCGGCGGTCTATATGCGTTGGTTCCAGTTCGGATGTTTCAGTCCGTTAATGCGCCCGCACGGAGTGGCGCCGCGCGAACCGTGGCATTACGGGGAAGCGGCGGTGAGGAACTACAAATTCCTGGCCTGGACTCGTGAAAACATATTGAATTATATCTACAATGCGGCGGTAATTGCGCATAAGACGGGTATTCCCATCATGCGATGCATGGCGGTGGCGTTTCCCGAAGAGGGGCGACTAGCAGCAGTGTGGGATCAATACATGTTTGGGCCAGATTTGCTCGTTGCTCCGATAATTAACGAAGATAACTTCAGGACTATCCAGTTTCCATCGGGCGTATGGACGAGCTTGTGGGATGGCAAAACAGTGTCCGGTCCAGTCAGGTGCAGAGCTAGCGCGCCTTTGGATACGATTCCGGTCTATTTGAAACCGGGAGCCGTCGTGCCGGTGCAACTAAGCCCGGCATTAAAATTTGGTGAAAGCATGAGCAGCCATCGTGTCGGCGCCTTGGTGGTTACTCCGCGAAATGGGCGTGAGACCGTCGGTCTGCTCAATGCGCGGGGCGAAGCGGCAAAAGTGACGACGCAGTCCAAAACAAATGGTTTTGGCTGGGTGCTTGAAAACCTTCCCGAAATAAGCTATTTGCTGGTTTATGGCCTGGCCACCGCTTCTGCCGTCAGAGTGAATGGGAAGGTCTGGACGAAGCTGACGGCGGCGGGGTTCAGCTCCGTGTCGGCTGGCTGGCAAGCCGACTTGGCTGGCAACCGGCTGGTAATTCGCTTGCCAGGTCGTCAAATTGAACAAAGCGAGCTGACAACAGAAATTGAAGTGAGCGTCAACCCGACCAGAAAATAGGATGCGTTTGGACAGAATCCATCTATTGACAAAGAGGATAGGCGATGCAAAGACGGACGTTCCCAAGAAACTCGGCGATCAGCCTTGGGACATTGTCCGGAATGTATTCTGAAAGCTTGAAGGCGGAGGGAGCAAGTCCCAATCCAGCTCCGAAAGCCAGGGGCGGTTTACAAACTTGGCAGGAAAATGTAGCTCATTGATTTCACGGCGCGTCATATCGGGTTCTCTTCTTTTTGTTCTGCTTTGGGGAGCAACGGCTGTTCCCCAATCCCTCGCTCCTGGCCCGTCTCAGGCGAACCTGACAATCAAGCATCATGGCTTGCCGGTCGCTTGCAAAGGAGCGATTCAGCCAGTTCCGCTAAAGCATGGCATCGTGCCGCTCTTGGCTTCTGACGAAGGCAATGCTGCTTCCTCGGCCGATCCTTCGAGCGGTCATCACATAGCTTTCAAGTCAGCCCGGTCGCGCGTGGGAAACAAGTCTTACACGATGACGGCCCAATCTCTTGGGGTGAACACAACCAGCTTCGACCCGAGATTCGCCGACGCTGCAGTCCCCGGTCTTCTCAAGCAAGCAGGGATCGGCCGCGTTCGTCTGGGCGGTTCAGGGGCCGACCTTTATGACTGGACATCCAAGCGAGTCCCGCTGACCTGGCCCCTGTTTATGAGCACGCTGAAGCAGGCAAAAGCCGCGCCAGTGATTACGGTCGATTACGGAATGCTAAAGGTTGGCGGCGTTGCGGGCCAGCAGGCTGCGGCAAACTGGATATCGAACGCCCGCAAGCTGCCCAACTATTCTGATTCCACTGCTTTGTGTATCATCAGCAACGAAGAGTATGGGGCGTGGGAGCCGGATCAGCATCAGAACCCTCACATCCCGCAAGCGTTCGCAGCGCATGCCCTGCCGTACATGAAGTCCATTCATGCCGTAGATCCGAACGCCAAGGTTGGCATACCAGTGACCATCTCGCGGCAGATTTCCGCCGGGACTGGGACATGGGTCCCCAATGCGAACCTGTGGAACAAGACGGTCCTCGGCCAGGACTCCAGGCAGATCAACTTTATCGACTTTCACTGGTATCCGGTCTTTGGTGCCCCTGTGCTGACGAACACGCAGATTTTCCAGACCGTCCGGCAAATTCCAGGAGCGATGAAGTACCTTAAACAGCTCATCGCTAAATACGATCCGGGCATCTTTGTTTCGGTGAGCGAATCGAACATCTCACAGGCGGAAATCGTGTACA
Source organism: Acidobacteriota bacterium (assembly GCA_021827245.1). The sequence goes on from JAKAWN010000212.1 coordinate 4,456, forward strand.
ACGCTCAGCCCGTCGCGGCCCTCTACGCTGCCGCCACGGCGCTGACGTTCCTCTCGCACGGAGCCTCGGACTATCTGTGGTGGCAGGTGCATAACTCTGACAGCATGGACGGAGACTTCGGTTTCCTGTCGAACGGGACCGGTAGTCCTGGGCCCAGTTTCTCCACTCTCACAACTCCTGCGCCCATTCACGCGCGCAACCTTTCGGTGACCAGCGCAGCCGGTTTCTATTACGGCCATCAATTCACCATCGGCAGCGGCGAAAACACCGAATCGCGCAAGATCACTGCCGTTCCTGGCAGCACCACTCTCTCCGCGTCCTCCTCTGCGGGTTCTTCGAGAATCTACGTCGCGATAACCGGGCCATACACGATGGTCGGTAGCGATACAAACTATCAGGAAATATTTGCGCCAGGGACTCCTATCGTCATCGGCACTGGCGCGAACGCCGAATCCGACACTGTGACCTCGGTAGGAACCGGCTCGGCCAGGGACACTCTGGTGGCGCCGTCGCCGGCGGGGTCCTCAATCATTTACCTTAAGGGCGTTGCCGCCAATGGTCAGAAAACGCCGATCTTCGTGCCTTCCGGCATCGTCCCCGGCGCACGGCTGACCATCGGCAGTGGGGCAACGGCTGAGACAGCAACTGTCAAAGCCGTCGGCGAGTCTTCGAGCTTGGGAACAACGCTCGCCGCCGCCGCCAGCCGCCGTGCCAACCGAATTTATGTGGCGAGCGTCACCAACACGCGGACCGGCGTGGCAAACTACGTCGGCGACCCGATCGTCATCGGCTCCGGCGCTGACCAGGAGGTAGACAGGATCGCCGGCGTCGGGACTTCGGCCGGCCCGGCAACGATTTTGGTTCGCTCCGCTCCCGTCGGCGCCACCACCGTCAGAGTCGCAGACGCCGGTTACGGCTTCTTCGGATCTTCGTTTTGGCCAGGAAACAAAGTGATCGTCGGTACGGGCACCAGCCGAGAGATCGATACCATCGGCAGCGTAGGCACGGAGGCAGCACCGACGAGGCCGTGTACGGCAACGGTTCCTGGCGCCACAACGATCCATGTAGTGAGCGTCAAGGGGATCATGCCCGGCGACGACATCGCTGTCGGATTTGGCTTCGGTGGCAGCCGTCAAATCGATACGGTCAATCACGTGGGAACTGCGGGTGCCGCTGGCACGGGCGTCACGCTATTCTACCCGCTCAAGCGAGCCTATGCCTCTGGCACTGGCGTTCAAGACCTGGGGGCTGTCCTAAACTTGAAAGAAGGTCTCACGCACCCCATGGCGGCAGGCTCCCGTATTCAGGATCTGGGCACGGGCATCACCCTGGCAATCCCACTGACCAGGGCGCACGTCATCGGGACCCGCACCGTCGACGCAGGCACTGGTGTCGTGCTCACGGCACCGCTCCGCCACGCGCATCTCACCGGCGAAACGGTCAGCACTCCGGGGAGCGGGATCACGCTGGCAACTCCCCTGCACTTCGTTCATGTGAGCAGACAGCGGGTTGTGAGTCACGACATAACGTTCACGCCGGCCCTGAGTCACAGTTTCCCGAGCCATACGCCGATCAAAGAATTGGGCCTGAAGGAACCGCCTCTTGATACACCCATGCCCGCCTATTGGGGATTTCTGCTCGCTTCGAAACTAACGAAACCCGGATCGCGACTGAGTGCCTTGCCGTCGCCCAAACCTGCAGTTTTGGCTTTCGAGTCTTTTCGCCCGAACAAATCGGAAACTGTGATGCTGATCAACACCGACGACGACGCGCCCGCAACGATTGCCCTGGCCGGGATGCCGGGTTCCCCCTCGGGCACGCTCCGTACCTATTCCTACAGCCTCGAAGAGCCCGTTCTGAACCCGACGGTGGTTTCCGGTTCGACAAAGATGAGAGCCGCTCAGTCGGGCTTGGTGCTGGACCCGGAGTCCATTCTCGTGGTAACCGGACATGCCACTGGGGATATCCCTCTCAGCCTTTCCCTGCACTCGATCACACCGATTGTTGTGAGCAGCGTTCCCCGTATGCAACACGGCAGGCAAATGGACACGCTTGACATCAGGGCCAAGGTCTCGCCAGAAATCACCGGGGCACCGAAGTGTACGTCCGGCCGCTCTATGCCGCTGGCCCTATCTCCCACCGGGAACGGCGCAGTGTGGACGGCGGCAATCAGCCTCAAGAATAGCCACACTGTCACGTGCACGGCAATGGATGACTACGGCAATCCCCATCGCGCTTCCTTGCGTGCTTCCGGACTGCAAGGCAAAGAACTTCCGCATGCCCAATGATTAACCTTGGTGGCTGGCCATTTCGACACCGTTTCAGTCACCAGGTTTGGAGTACCCGTCATTCTGTAACAAATAAAGAAAGTCGACTGCAATCCTCCTGCTCAATCTCCGCCCTACCCCAAGCGCCAGCCGGTTTCGATACAACTCATGCAAAATCCAACTTTGACAGAGTTCGTCCCACACAAAGGCACTCAACTGGTTTTGCTTTACTCTGATGTGTCGCCGGAACTCTACGCGGTTCCGATAGCGCATGACCATCGTTTCTGCTGGCATCGTTTTTCACCTAAATTGCGGTCGCTGATGTACCAGCGTTTCCGCTGTGCCTCGACGGTTGTCGCAAGTGCCAGCCGGTTTTCATGCGAAAAATGTCCGGAAGCGGCATCGGTCACGAAATACCGGTAGTACAGCTCGATGGTCAGAAACTTGTTTAAGCGGAAGGCGAACCCGGCGTCGATTTCCCGGTATACAAGGTGCTCCTGCGCACGACTGGAATGGAGTTCACCACCCAAGAGGAAGTCGATACACTTGCTGATCGGGTGGGTGGCATCGAAGTGCATCCCAGCTTCGAAGTCCTTTCGAGGAAATTGCTGCGTTGCTTGGCAAAGGAGCACATCGGGCAATAACCACAGGGCTGCCGTCATCATAATTTCGGCGGGCAGACGCCATCTTGAGCTTTGGATTTTTGACCGGAACGTCTTGATGCTTATGATCGTGCTAGTTAGGGACTGGGGATCATAACGACGGAGACATTTTCTTTAAGCTCCGGCGAGTTGCTACACCGGCTTCAGCCCAAACTGAATTCCCCTTTCACTGGTTCCAAAGGCGTCAACGGGTGGGCCGGGGGCCAGTAGCCCTACGCGCTCCAGTCAGTTGGGGAGGAGGTTCCGGCCATGTCGGGCGCAATGGCGGGGGCGACCTTTTGAGGCGTTCGGAATGGATCATCTTGCGGTGAATAAGCAGAAATGCTGGCTGGGTTTCCTGAATCCGTGGCCCGAGCCCCCTCCCACATTTTTCTGACGTCGGCAAAGTAACCGGCTGCCTGCCTTAGCAGGTCAGGCCTAAGCTGAACACTGGCCTCGAAAACCTGCTTGCGAACAAGGCCATAGAAATGGTTTAGCCACTGGCCAACCTCATCTCCTTGCGCAGAGTTCAGGGCCCCTTGAAGGTGAACAATGAAGGCGAGCACACGGTTCAAGTCGCGCGTCTTATTCTCGATATCACCCTTCTCAATGGCGCGCGCCGCCGAGTGAAGCAGGCGGATGATCTCGTCGTAGCATTGAATGAAAACTTCGGCTGCGCTGCAACCGTGGACGACACTCTCCTGATAAGTCTTGAAAGGATTGCTCTTCATCACTATCCGCCTAATGAAGAAGTGGTTGAGGTTGAACTACTGCCGATTGAACCCAATTGTCCATTAATCTGCTGGAGTAACAGAGGCAATGTTTGCAGCGTCGAATTCACCTGCGCGTATTCCTGAAGCCAGAGCTGTTGTTGCTGAGCAAGGCGCGTTTGAAACTCGTTGATGTCGTTCTGAAGGGATTGCTGGTTTTGGGCAATACCCTGCAAATCGACGTACAAGGGGCCACTGCCAACATTCGTCAGGTTCAGCAGGTCGTTGCCGAAATTGATTGCATAACCGCTGGTTCCGCTGGCTTGCTGGAAGAAATTCTGCACAGCGCTAGGATTGCTGCTGAGCGCCGCGCCTAGCGTTCCACTATCCACCTGCAAGGTGCCATCCGACTGAAGCGTGATACCCAGGGACGCCAGGCTGGTAATGCCGCTGTTCCCGCTGATCGAATAATTAACATCGTTGTACAGGTTCTGCTGCACCTGGGCCAGCGCCGCATCGGAGATCAACGGAGGCTGATGGGAAGCCCCCTGCGTGTAAGTAAACTGCGCGTTCACCGCCTGGATGACGGCGTTGTAAGCCGAAACAAGGTTGTTGATGGCCGTCGATGCCTGACCGGTGTCGGAAGCGACCGTCAGGGTGACAGGGTTCGAGGATGTCCCTGTCAGATTGAGAGTGACGTCCGGGATGACCCCCGTGACCGTATTGCTCGTCGTATTCAGAGGAACTCCATCCACCGTCAGCGAGGAGTTGGCCCCTGCTGCGGTCTTGTTGAAAGTCAGGCCTGTTGTGTTCCCGGAAATCGCAAGGTCCCCGGGCGCTCCACCCATGTCGCTGACCAGCGCCAGTCTGGACCCATTCGCATCCGTAACAACGCTGGCGGCAACGCCATAGTCCTGGCCATTGATGTAAGAAGCCAGAGAACTCAATGTGTCATTGGTACCGTCGACGGTAATCGCAACCGGGCTTCCGCTGCCCACCTGGAGCGTGAACTGGCCAGTTGCAAAAGTCGTGCTGTCAGACGCGAGCGCAGCGGTGTCATACGACGAAGTGGTCGCAAGAGAATTGACCAGCACGGTGTGCGTGCCGGTCTCTGCGCCGGTTGTGGTCGTGGCGGCCAGCACGGTGTTATCGGAAGATGCAGCCGTCGTGGCAGCCAGGCCGCCAAGCGGGTCCTGGAGCGCCTGAACAGCGGTTTGCAGGCTGTCCAGAAGGTCATTGATGTTGTTGAGAGCCGATTGCTGGGAACTATAAAAGCTCTGCTCGTCGAGAAGCGGCTGCTCCGGAGCCTGCGCCGCAGCCACCAGTGCTGCTACTGTCTGCTGGACATTGAGACCCTGGTTCAGTCCAAGGCCCGTTGTATTCAGGTTCAAGCCGAATCCCATTGACCCCATCGGATTCTTGTCTCCTCATTAACAGACCAACAAGAAATTATGATGGCAGAGGTCTTTTTCACCCCTCTGCCATCATGGAAGAAACGAGCACTACTGGAGCAGTTTCAGCAGACTCTGCGGAACCGAATTGGCTTCACTCAGCGAGTAGATGCCTGTTTGTTCAAGGACAGTAAACTTACTCAGGTTTGAAACAACCTGAGGGAGGTTCGCTGACGTAATAGTGCTCAGTGACGCAGTCGTGTTCTGAGCTTCGACAGAAGCCACATTCTGACCGTCTTGAAGCTGCAGGATGGCGGCCCCGATTTGCCCTCGGAGAGACCCAACGGTGTTGATTGCATCGTTGATCTGGGTAAGGGCCGACTGCGGATTGCCGGAAACCGTAAAGTCCGTTGTGGTTAGGCCGAGGTTCGAGCTGTTCAGGACCGTGGTCGAGATACCGATGTTGTAGTTTGTTGTCAGGTCGGTCAAAAAGACGTTCGTGGTTCCGCTTGTAAATACTGCCTTGCCGTTGAAGTTGGTGTTTTGGCCGATGTTGTCGATTTCGGTCAGAATGTTGTTGTATTCAGTCCCGAGTGCGGTCAACTGCTGCGACGAAAGCCCCCCGTTGGAGGCCTCGGTGGCCAGCGTGACGGCCGTATTCAGCAGCGTGCTCACCTGGGACAATGCACCGTCCGCAACCTGGCCGATGCCGATGCCATTGCTGGCGTTATTGACACTCTGGTTCAGGGCAGCAATGGAAGCGTTCAACGAGTTTGCGATTTGCAGGCCCGCCGGGTCGTCCGCTCCACTGTTGATCCTTGATCCGGTGGTCAATTGGGTCAAGGTGGATTGGAGCGACTGGTTGGTGCTCTGCAACTGGTTTTGCGATTCAAGTGAAGAGATGTTAAACAGGACGCTCATTCCCATAGGATTCTCCTCCCGTGTTTTTTCTCTGGCCTCCGGCGGAGAACCTCTGGCTGGCGTCGTCCCGCCGTGGGTTCCTGCCTTCTGGCGCTCTCTAGCCAACCAAACTTATCGGCCCGGATTTGTAATCCTTTAGCGGCTGCAGTCCCTGTGAGTAGTACTACAGTGCTAGTATTACTATGTTATATATGGCTTGTATTTCTCCCTTGGGCGAGTTAGCATGGGCGCATGGAGCCCATCCGATGGAACACCCGACTTTGGAAACAAAGCGTAGAACAATTTCACGAGTACCTGCGGCCGCTGGTCGCCGGGCTTGGCCGAAGTGAGAGGCGAGTAGCTGCCGCGCGCTATGTAGAGGGATTGCTGCTGCCGGGTCAGCGAAAGTCGATCGGCCCGATGGGGGAACGACTGGGCGTGGACGCGCAGAGTTTGCAACAGTTCGTCAGCGATAGTCCGAAACCCTGGCGGAGTTGACCCGCAAGATCCCGGAGCGGGAATGGAAGCACTGCTCCTGGGTGACGGCGGGAGGCCAAACTCGGCGCACGCGCCTGGCGTGGCGCGAGGTCTTCCTGCAACACGACCTGCGCCATGCGGAG
>JAKAWN010000213.1 GCA_021827245.1 Acidobacteriota bacterium
TTCGTTCGACACCTGAATCCGCGGTATTGAAATGGGCATTTGTCCTCATCACAGCTTACACGGGTCCATTCGGCGCGTTCCTTTATGTTCTCGGTTGCCGTGAACCACTCCCAGGCCTGCACGAGCGCTACGTCTCGGCCCGGTGGCGGCAGGTTCTTGGCTCCACCATGCATTGCGTGGCAGGCGACGGGGTCGGGATTCTCGCGGGAGCGGTGATCGGCAGCGCGCTCGGGCTTTCGGCACCGATGCATATCGCGTTGGAATACGTTCTTGGATTTGGTTTCGGTTGGACGATATTTCAGGCGCTTTTCATGCGAGATATGGCGGGCGGGTCTTTCAGCCGCGCAGTGCGGCTGACCTTCATCCCCGAATTCCTTTCGATGAATGCATTGATGGGGGGAATGATACCGGTCGTGACGCTCACGATGGTCAGCATCCCGGGGAGCGATTCTCCGCGAGGCGCAACTTTTTGGTTTCTCATGTCGATGGCGCTACTGGCTGGCGGGATCGTCGCGTACCCCATCAACTGGTGGTTGGTTGCCCGCCATCTGAAGCACGGAATGATGACCGTGCGGAAAGTTGGTGCTGCCGAAGCAGCCGCGTCTGAAACGAGCCGGACTATGGATCACGAAAAAATGGCGCATGCTCATGGCACCAACCCTTCGAAGGGAGCCACGGCTGGGATGGCAGTGCTGAGCATCGCGATATTCGGGCTCGGAATCGCATTGTCAGCGCTTCTTGGGGGTTTCCACTAAGCTGGATGCTGGAACCAGGAAATGCAGGATTAGGCCCCACCAGCGAGAGGAACTCATCGCTGTGCCGTTGCAGCTCAGCCCACTACACGGCAACAATTCTGGTCGACGGGTCAGGGATGCACTTTCGACCCAATTCCCCCATAGCAAGGTGCGAATCACGGATAAGGGGAAGATGTCTCTCAGAGGAGATCAGAAGTGTTCATGCCCTTGAGACGCGAGCCTCCCTTTAACTCCTTTCACAACCGGCGCGGTGTGATTGTCCACTCTATTCAGGGCATCCAATGACACGGCGCCTTTTGTGCTGACTACCTACCAAGCTGCGCCGATGCCACAGCCGATTTGCCGTGGTGGGTCAGTTTCCAGCTAGCCCGTCAGCCAGCCAAAAGCCGCCTTCATAATTGGAAGGCGCCTAATCACGTTCCTCCAAGCCGGTTGTGCCGTTGGCGTCATCCCTGTACTCTTCGGCATTTGCCCAGAGGTGAGTCCGAAAACTCAACCGCCTGTTTCGCTTGATCGCGCAGTCAGTTACCATTTACAGTCAGTTCATGGCCAAGATCGACGAGGACTTCTGGCCAGCATCGCTGGCTCATCTGACAAAGCCATACCTGAGCGATTCGTCGCAGCATGTCACCATCGGTGAGATCAGCAGCGAGCCCGTAAACAATTTCCCAGGCACGAGGCTTCTCTATACGGCCATGGTGCCGGCGGACGAGACAGGTGAGTGTCTTTGCCGTCCAGGCGGAATAGGCCACGGGATCAGTAATCTCAAAGGGCAACCAGTCTACGATCCTGCTGCTGGTAACCCATCGGGTGCATTCTGGGTGGAGTCGCGGCGCCCCGACCACAAGCGGTATCAGTCGCTGGTCGAATCGTGGCAGGTACATGATCGACATATCCTGCTGCCGTTCGCTGGTCTTTTGCAGCATTATGGACTTTCCCCGCGAGTCCTTCGAGACCTGACCGTTGCTTGGGACGATCTCAGGATTCCTACATTCGAGGTGGTCCGGGTGAGTCCGCTGGCGATCTACAAAACACTTAAGTTCGCGACCGCGGCTCGCGTTGAAATTCTCCGCGAATATCTGGAGGATTACCTGCTCGCCAATGAATGCGTTGCTCTCGCTACACAGTGGGAAGAGCGATACTCAACCGGTGATCCAATGTTCGAGTCGGTGCTGGGTAAGGAAAAGGGACTCACCGCCGAGCTGAAAGGTCGGGAGGTCTGGCTGAAGCGCGTGGAGCATCTTGAAGAGGGAGATCAACATTCAGACACGTGGTGTACCCGACTCGTCATGAAACCGGAGAAGGCACTCGATTCGGAGCAGAAACTCGATTGGCCGGATCATCACGGCTCCATCACAGGGTCCGGGATTATGGCCGGGTTCGGCGTAATGGAAGAGGCATACGTCCGGGACGAAGTGCTCGTTGCCTATGAAAATCGTCCGGAGTTTGACATTCACCCCGAAACCGGGTCGGTTGCGAACAGCGCATGGTGGGCCGTGGGATATTGCAGACGGGTTGGCCGAGATCACATTGCGCTCGAACTGCGCAAGCTGTACGAAGGCGCACAGTATTCCGTGATTAAACACTACTGCGGGTACGCGGTCAAAGAAAACTCCGTGCACGTGCCCACAAGTGATGCTGAAAAACGGAACATTGGTATCCGCGCCCGTGATGTCGTCTACGGCTACCTTGCCTACATGAAGGCCATCGAAGAGATTTGCGATGCCTCCGGGCTATCATCTACGGCCGCCGAGATTGGCGGCCTGTCTGAGTCGGAGATCAACTATAAGGGTTGGTGGACCTTTCCAGAATTGGGCCGGCTCGGCAACGTGGCACCTCTAACTATGACCTATCAGCAATTCCTGGCACGGTGCAAAAATATCTTCGCCATTTTCGAGGGCTTAAAATCGGGCCCCTTGCGATCTCTGCTGCGCACTCTCGGCATACCCAAAGATCAGATCAAGGAAGAACGGCTCAAACTCTCAGCATTTCTCTGCCAACTGGCAACTATTGCAAAAGAAGAGCACTGGAGCCTCATTGAGGACGCGGGAGAGGTCGTCACGAACTGGGACAAGAATGCCCGTCTCGACTTCTACAAACCACTTTTTGCTTTGAACGGGCTTCGTCTGGCCGACGCGCATGCGTTGTCGGTTGGCGATCCAACAATGCAGGCATCGAACCTGAAGGAATTCGATATTGAGCCCGACAAATTTAAAACCGGCTGGGGACTTGCCCTGGATCGTGTCTATGACGAGGTCGCTAAATCTCTTCAGGCTGCGACGGCACTCCTTCAATCGGTTCAGCTCTTGGACTAGAAACTTAGGTCGGTATACACGATGTTCTTTGGCATGAATCCAAATCGCGAACGAGGGAGCGCTGCCATTGTCGGCTCCTGTTGTGCAGATATAGACATGAATGATAGGGACGAAGATGCAGCGTAACGGCGCTGCGAATCAGCATTACCTCTCGCAAGTTGAGCAACGGCTCAATGCGTTGAACCCGAATGCAAGTCAGCTCAATCAGCGCATCTATTCATTCAAGGTTACCGACAGAGAAACGTTTACTCTCTCCCTCGATTCCCCGCGAGGGCGCTCCATCTCCAAAAACCTTGTCTTGCGCGATCTATTCAGCTTTGACGTGATTCGCCAAAACGCCTTGCGTTTCAACTTCGAGTCGTTCTTTCAGCAGTACGAAAGAGACATGGAGTTGAACACCGTAGCGCTTTTGCGAAAACTTGAGCAGGGCTCGGGAGATCTCAAGAAAGAGATTCTGGAAGTGTTCGTAGCGAAGTTCATGAACTTTCTTCGCAACCCATACTCCGTTAAGAAAGTTCTAAACACCTTCGGCAACGTTCTGCGTTTTCATCCCACCGATCCAGAGCTTCTGGCAAGTTACAATGCGGTGCTCGCGGGACGCAAGCCCCAGCAGGCTCATCTCTGCGCACAACTGAACATCAGCCCGGAACAATATCAGATGTGGCTATCGGCGTTGTTCATGTTGCTCGTGCGGCCTGCCCCAAACGAAGTCAATCTCATGGAGACCATCGTCAAACAAATATTCGAGAGCCCGTCCGGGTTTCCTATGGTTTGCGTCTATAGATACAGCAGCGAACCTGCGGACAAGAGATGCCTTCTATCCGACCGCGGCTACGCTACGCCTTTGCCACAGGGATCCCATCTTTCATTCAGCTTCAACTTGTGCTCAAGAGCGTTCATCGTCTATCTCTTTGCCGAGATTGAGGAACTCAATCTACCGTACGTGCTGCCGCCTAGAGTCATTGAGTCTTACCGGACCCAAGAGAAGGATGTCCGGGTCGTTCCGTTCACCGATGATCTCGCTGCCCTCGCCCGATATAACCAGAACGTTGTCTATCAGTGCCATCACGCGGTGTATTCATCATCGCGACTTGTATATGGGGCGACTCTCAAGTAATTGTGACCGCTTCAGGCACAGGTGATTTCTTATCCCATCAAACCCATTCGTGGCATCAGCCTTTTCTTGGAACCCAAGGACAAGCACACCTTCGACTCTTCGCGCAGCATTGTGGATGAATATTACCTGAGCCCCGTCCGGTTTGCTTCTGCCGGCTAGCACTTGTAGATGGCCAAACCTTCAGTGTCAGCGTAGTCCTAGGCCCATCTAAGGATCGGCATCGCGAAACGCCATTGTCGTAAGAAATCAGGCTACTGTGTGGATGGTCGGCTACCCAGAAACTGATCCACTGGCCGATTTGTGCCTCCGTCGTCCTCCTTCGGTGAAGCAATCGCTGCAGGAATGCCTCGATTCACGGCCTGACCACTTCTGAGGCCTACGGGTAGGCGGAGCCGACGCTCGCTGAGGAGAGATCCCCATGAAACCAAACGCGGAAAATGCCAGCAGTTTCAATCTGCGGACAGCCCCACCGCTGAGCCAGTCGCGGCAGGGCGACATGGCGTGCGAAACACTCTACGTTCGCAAGCACGTCCAGGGCGGGCGGATGGCGGAATCAGCTCCGGCGACACGCGGAATTGAAATCCACCAAATCCTGGCGACGTACATCAACCATTTGGTCAGAACCAGGCGCCACACCGACCTCGAATTGTTCGACAATCTCATAAAAAGCGTGAGTCCCGAAGGGCGCGAAGTGCTGGACCGCTTCCGTGACGGCCACGCCTTTGACCCGGAAAAGGTTCTGGCCACGGAACTCCATATTGCGCTCGACGAATACTTTCTTCCAGTTGAGTCCCCTGGTATCGCTGGGCGAATGGCCGAGTACGAAGGGACGCTTGACTTGGTGATGCTCCATTCGGTCACCGAGGCCGAGATTGACGATTGGAAGAGCTACTACCAAGTCATTGATGCCGACACGTTCCAATCGAAGTTCTATCCCCTACTGCTGATGTGCCTGAACCCATCCCTCGAGCGCGTGAAATTCGTGCTGGAGTTCATCCGCTATGGCGCGTCTCGCTGCGTCGAATACACGCGAAAGGACTTGCCCTGGCTCAAGGAACTGGCTCAACGAGAACGGGCGCGTCAAGAACAACTCCACGAACTGTCCCTTGGCTACGAGGACCTCAAGGCCTCGCCTGGCCGGCACTGCACCTGGTGTCCGATTCTGTTGCACGGTTGCCCTGTGGCTGAGACCAATCCCTACGGCCAGATGTCGGCCGAGGAACGGCTGCGATTTGCGCTCTGGCTACAGGAGGCCGAAAAGCAAAACACCAGGGTGTTGAAGGACTTGATGGTTGAACGCGGGCCGGTTCGGTACCGGGACGGGAACCAAACTGAATACGTTGCCGGCTTTGTGCCTACGGAGAAGAAGTTCTTCCCATACAGGGATGCCATTCCGATCCTTGACGAATGGTTCAGTGCGCACCCCGATGAGCAAGGCCTGTGCGACAAATTGACGATTTCGGGCCTTTCCTCAACGCTCAAAACAGCCAAGAGAACCGAGCTTCGGGAGAAGCTCGCAAGCATCGCGGACGTGCGCATCGAAACCGATCTCCGAATCGGGCGGGAAACCAACGGTTGAGACAAGAGAGCGAAGCAGCCACTTGCCAGTGGCACGGGTGCATGGCATAGTACGTAATATCACTACAATGGGGGTTCTGGCCATGGAAAAAGCCGTTTCTGCCGCCGACGCAAACCGTAAATTCTCAAAGCTCCTCCGCCGGGTTCGGGAGGGGTACAGCTTTGTTGTGACGTCGCATGGCAAAGCGGTGGCGAAGATTGTGCCCGTCGAGGGAAATGGAGAGGTCTCGCGTGGCGCCAGAAAAGCGCTGGTAAAGCGATTGCGCGCGGAGCCTGTGGTGACGATCGGACGCTGGACCCGGGATGAGCTCTACGAGGACAAGCCATGAGAGTAGCGCTGGACACGAACATCCTGGCCTACGCGGAAGGCGTAAACGGCGCTGACATGAAGCAAAAAGCATTGGACCTGGTGGAGAGGCTGCCGGATGGTGCTGCGCTGTTGCCCGTGCAGACATTGGGCGAGCTATTCAACCTACTCGTGCGGAAGGCGGGGCGAACACAAACGAAGGCCCGGAAGGCGCTGCTGAGCTGGCAGGATGCTTTCCCTGTCATCGAGACTTCCGCCGAGGTGATGCTGGCGGCTGCAGACCTCGCGACCGATCATCAGCTGTGCAACTTTGCGGCTCTCTGTCTCCTGTTCCGTCAAACGAAGGGCACCCTGCAAGCACTCGGGACCGACCGCGAAGATTGCGGGTGCCGGTTTGGTGTCAGTTTCGATGCACTTTTTCGCAGTTACGCGAGCGAGCGCTTCTTCGCTTTACCTTCTCGATGCTGAGCCGAGTCGGGATTTGCCACAGCCCCCAGCAACAGTGCGGCAGCAAAGGCCGTGAAGACTCCATAACCGAGAGGCGCTTTAATGCCAAGGGCGATGCTCATCGTCAGCGCAAACGAGAGGAGTAGTCCGGCGCTGGCCCAGGCGACCATGCGCTGACAGAACCCGACGAGAAGAGCAACCGCCAGCGTGAATTCGACAATTGACTCAAGGGTTCCAAGCGCGGGAATGAACTTTCTTGGCACAAACCAGTTCAGGTATGCGACGAACTGCAGGAAGTGAGACCAATCGCCCCAGGACACTCCCGGAGTTCCGTGCGGTCCGTAGAGCCCGAAGCGATCGGCAATTGCGGATAGAAACGCGGCGCTGAGGGCAAATCGCAGAAGGATTTTTGTCGCTCGCAGAATGCGTTCCTCACTCATAGGAGCTTCGTCCACTTCTTGCCCTTTTCGCCGAAGGCCACAACGAGCACCCTGGCCGACTTGGTCGCACTCGCGCTGCCAGAAGGCAGGTGAATAACTCCCGGTGCTTCGTAGAATGTCTGGCCGGTTGACAACAAGACTTCCGGTCGGCCCTGTACATGAAACCTGAATTTCCCCTCGAGAATGTAACCAAGCACAAATCCTGAATGGATATGCTTCGGGGATTCGTAGCCGGGCGGGAAAATCAGTTCTCGGATGCTGGCCTGCCAACCCTCCAGGTCGAGGTGTGGGAGATCGTAGGTCGCGAGGATTTCCATTCCGAACTGATCGACCTTTTGCGGCTTGCTCGCGGCAACCACGGCAAGACTGGCCAAACTGGCCATGAGAAACTCCCGACGGTTTTTCATGGCTCGATTCTAGGCCCGGTATGGTACGGTTCGTAGAGCCATATTGTGTAAATCTGTTGGACCATTAGTTGCGGGATCGCTATGTCCAAACACGTGAGTTCCCTCGAACTTGCACTGCAACCACGGACACCAGCAACACCGCTCACGCGCTGGCTCTATGAAGGCTTGCGTGCTGCCATTCTCGACGGCCGGCTGTCCCCGGGAACGCGCCTTCCGGCGACGCGAGACCTTGCGCGTCAATACAACATCTCGCGGGGGACCGTCGTCACGGCGTTCGAGCAACTCGAATCCGAAGGGTACCTGCTCGGCTGCGTCGGGTCAGGCACTCGGGTGAATGAGCGTCTGCCTGCGCGCATTCTTGGCGCCGGAAAGCGGCAAATTCCTGCCATAAAAGTTCCGGCGTCCGTCCGTGGGTTGCCCTTCTCTCGACCCGCGCGTCCGTTTCGACCTTACGAGCCGGCGATTGCCGAGTTTCCCACCGAGATTTGGGCGCGTGTGGCCGGACGCCGTCTGCGGCGTTCGTCCGCTTCGCTTTTGACCATCGGTGAACCGGCTGGATATCGTCCCTTGCGCCAGGCCATTTCGGCGTATCTCGGCTCGTCGCGCGGCGCAAATTGCTGCGCGGACCAAATAGCGGTCGTGTCGGGTGTGCAGCAGGGCCTCGACCTGCTCGCCCGCATTCTCGTGAGCCCCGGCGACGCTGTCTGGATGGAAGATCCGGGGTATTTTGGGGCTGCGGCGGCGTTCCGCAATGTCCGCGCGAAGATCATCCCTGTGCCTGTGGACGAGCAGGGCCTAATCGTTTCGCAGGGCGAGCGCTCCTTCCGTCGCGCTAAGGCGGCGTATCTGACTCCTGCTCATCAATGCCCGTTGGGTATGACCATGTCGCTGGAGCGCCGCTTCGCCATCCTCGCGTGGGCTCGCAGCTCGCGGGCTTTCATTCTTGAGGACGATTACGACTCGGAATTTCGCTTTGGGAGCCAGCCGGTTCCCGCCCTCCAAGGTTTGGATATCGACGGCAGGGTCATTCTGGTTGGCAGTTTTAACAAAGTTCTCTTTCCTTCGCTGCGCATGGGCTACGTGGTTTTGCCGCCGAAGCTGGTTGATCCATTCCTTGGGCTCCGCATGGCAGCCGACATATGTCCCCCCTGCCTTGACCAGGCTATTCTCTGCGATTTCATCGTCGAGGGGCACTTTGGGCGCCACCTCCGGCGCATGCGCGAACTCTACGCGCATCGCCTGGGCGTTCTGCAGGACAGTGCGCGCAAGTATCTTGCGGGACTGTTGGATTTATCGCCTGTACAGGCAGGGTTGAACACTGTCGGATTCCTTCGAAATGGAATGCCCTCAAGGGCGGCGGAGGAGGCCGCCACAGCAAGGGGAATCGAAACAGCTGCGATCAGCCGCTTTACTTTGGGGCGCACCGACAGGCATGGATTGCAGCTTGGTTTTGCTGCTTTCGATGAGCACGAAATTCGGCGCGCTGCTGCAACCCTTGCTTCCGCGTTGCAAATCCCAGGTCAATTGTGAGACGTACCATCGGTAGATCCGGAACTGCGAGCGGTCGTTGCCACATGCTCAGTGCAGTGGAGGGATGGCCAGCCATCGGGCTTGTCTTGAGATAACCGCGAGCGTGCTCCATCGGTTTCAGTTCAGGCGTAGGGCGGGATTTCGACGTGCGTGCTTTTTGGGCCCAGTCAGACACTCCCAGTCGAGTGCTATGGCCCCACCGAAGACGGCCCGACAAGATAAAAGGCACGGCAATCAGTCCGCCACGAATCGGAATTAGGACACCACCCGCCAGGCGGCGGCCTTGACACTCTCGGGAATTTCGCCGAGCGTGCGTAACATCTGGCGTCCGTGCTGACTCAGGTCGTACCGCGACGGCTGGCCAGAATCGCCTTGTACCCAGCCTCGTTGGATGAGATCCTCTATGATCACCCGCGTCCAGGCGAGATCGTGTGGTGGAATCTCTGCATTAACCTCCACGAGGGTTCTAGTGCCCCCAACGAGTGACTGAACTACAGACCGGCTTCGGTGGGTGCCAGTATAAAATTCCACTGCCTCGTCGTGCCGTAGAGTCCACTCTCCTGGCGGCCACAAGTTCCTCCAAGGGGATTCGCTTGCCGGCTCTGCGGGCGGTCGAATCGCAGTTCTCATAAATTCGCAAAGTTCCGATCGGTAGTGCTTGACCTCGTGGATCGTGAACCCCTTGCTCTGACTCGTGCGAGCATCGTACTCGTCGTGATGGTCAAGACAAAGGAAGGCCAGGTTCTCAGCGGCCTTGTTCGAAGGATCGCGATCGAGATGGGCAATCTGGCCGCGTTTGATACTCGCATCATGGCGCAAACCGAAGCATATGCAGCACCGCCGGCCGCTTGTCACCAGGACATGCGTTTCAACAGTCTCGGGTATCTTTTCTCTGTTCACGGGTGAACTCTCACTCCGCAGCGTTCCTCATGGCCTAAAGGGGCTCCGACTTCAAATGGGTCCAGCTATGGCCTTAACTGACACAGCCTACACAGGAGGCAGCGATGTCCTCGAACATTTCAACACCGGTTGGTCCGCCAAGACAATCCACTCCGGCTCAACTGGCTCGGTCGCTCGACCGGATCGTTGCGGAAGAGACCGGCTGCCCGGCCAGTTGGGCGCAACATTCCCACCCCGTCACGTCCGGAGAGCTCCGCCGGGTTGCGCTCAAAATTTGCACTCTCCTTTGGGACATTCGGGTGCGGCAGTGAGCAACGAATCGCACAACTCCACGACAGGGGTGCCCGGCAGGCCGTTCCCGGACCTGATCGAGAGGCCTCACTTCGGTGAAGCAACCAGGACGCCTTAGAAAATCGCACGACCGCAACTGCCCTCTTTTCTGATAGGTCGCCCGTACGGTTCCGTCGCCAGCTTCTTCTACCACGCTGCACTCCCGAACACCGCCTTGCTGCCGCCTATTGAAGTCACAGGAGACCTCCCTTGAGAGAAACAGCCTCAGTTTTGGAAACTAGGCCAAACTCGACCCCTTCCTTCGGACCGCAACGGGTCTGCGCCGAAGTGCGACAAGTGGTGGCGGTGGAACATGTCCGCAGAATGCGGGGTGGCTCCCAGCCGCATTTGATGCGGTGTTCCGACGACAACTATTACGTCGTGAAGTTCCAGGACAATCCTCAGCACTTGCGAGTGCTGGCCAACGAATGGCTGGGAGCCCAACTGGCGGCGCGATTGAGCCTGCCGGTCCCAGAAACCGCAGTTGTGGAAGTCCCGACGCGGCTGATCAACCAGTCGGACGATCTCGTGTTTCAGTTGGGGCATGCCCGGAAGAAACTACGGGCCGGTCTGCAGTTCGGCTCGCGCTATCCAGAGAACCCTAACGAGATGCAGGTTTACGATTTCTTGCCTGACGAACGGCTCGCCGAGGTGGAAAACCTCAACGCTTTTCTGGGTATGCTCGTTTTCGATAAATGGACGTGCAATACGGATGGCCGACAGGCGGTTTTCTACCGCCCACAGGGGTGCTTGTGCTACCGAGCCTCGATGATCGATCAAGGGTTCTGCTTCAACGCA
>JAKAWN010000214.1 GCA_021827245.1 Acidobacteriota bacterium
AAGAGGCGTAAAATTCTGACGAGGGCTAAAACGAAAGGCAGGAATGTCGGCATCCTGAAAGAAACGGAAGGCCGCTCATGGAAACCTTTCTCATCGCGCTGTGCGTTGTTGTTCTTGTGCTGGCGATCATCGTATTCAGCCCAGTCATCGTCGCGATCGATTCGCGCAACCGCCAGATGCGGCTTCGCTGGCTGTTCGCGCTGGAATTTCTGATGCCGTTGCCGGGGACCAAGGGAGAAAAGCGCCTCTGCATTTTCCAAAAGCCGGTTCCGCTCCGGCCCAAAGAACCTGCAAAGCAGACGATCGAAACTCCCAAGGCACGTGGGAAGCGCCGTGTGCGCGGGCGTTTCTTCTTACGCTGCATGGGTGATTCCGCCATTCGACACGCACTGGCTCAGCAACTGGCGAAGCTGGTCCGGCAAATTATAGGCTCGGCCGATCTCTCGCGCTGGGCGAGCGATGTCTCGTTGCCAGATCCCGCGCTCAACGGGTTGCTGGCGGGTGCGCTCGCGGCGTCCGGCAGGGGACTCTGGTCGGGCATACGGGTCAACTTCGCGGGTGAAAACAGCCTTTTCCTCGAGTTGCGCTTTCATCCGCATCGTGTTTTCAAGGCCCTTCTGCTTTTCGTGTTCGGCCTGCCTTATCGGGCGATGTTCAGACTGTGGTGGGCTTTACCGGCCGCGAGGCCGCAATAGCAGTCATCAAACTAACTGTAGCGAAGGAGGAAATCGTGAATCCGGCACAAGACATTCTCAAGAGTCTGATCGGAGACCTCAAGGATTTGGCAAAGACCGAGACCATTGTTGGCGCGCCCATCACCATGGGTGAATACGTCATTGTTCCCATTTCCCGTGTTTCGCTGGGAGTGGGAGCGGGCGGCGGAGCCGGCGAAGCAGACGGCAAAGAAGTTAAGAAGGGCTGCACGGGCGAAGGTGGCGGCGGGGGCGGCGGCATTCGGTTGACCCCTGTCGCGCTTGTCGCAGTTCGCGGAGCCGAACTGAGCGTGCATCGCCTGGGAGCCGGTGGCTCGCTCGGCCGCACCGTCGAACGCATGCCGGACGTGCTCGAATCGACCCTGGAAAAGGCCTTCGACATGTGGCAGGCCCGCAAAGCCAAAGAGGAAAAACCAGGCTCCTGAGGCTCAGCATCAGAAATCCGTTTGGTTGCGCACCAGGGCACGGCTTCAGCCATGCGGCAAAGCACGAGCCCCTTATGACCTCCCAACTCCCACCCAGGGAAAGGGTGGCCGGCAGTTGCGGGCCGGGTGAGGGGATTCGTAGCGCACATATATACTTGCCCCGGAGGAACGCCATTCGAAGATTGCTCCCCACTGCGCTCCGCCTGCTGCTCATTGCCACGCTGGCTTCTCCTTGCGCGCTCGCCCAGGAACCTGCTCAGGTGATTCGCGGAACCTGGATCGCCACCGTCGGCAAGGGAAGAGTACTGCACGGAACCTGGTCCGGCGGCACGCTGCCCCATCAAGCAAATGTTGCGGAGGGCACATGGACGCTTTCCGGCGCCGGGCAGATGGTTTTCCGCGGAACATGGCGGGTGGAAAAGAACAGCCGGAGTTGGGAAGGCCGCTGGTTCGGCCGCACCGCGACGGGCGAATCGCTCGCTGGCTCCTGGGGCGCGGACCTCGAGCACTGGCACGGCAAAACCCTTCGGGATATGCTCGATAGAACGCTCGTCGAAGAAGTGTCCGGCTGGTGGCAGTCCGGTCAGGCACAGGGCAACTGGTGGCTGAAAGGCTCCCGCTACCCGTCCCGCTGAACCGCGTGGGCAACAGTAAAGTCGTGTCGCTCGTCGTGGGCGCGGCGTGCTGCGCTACGACCAGGTGGTCCTCGCTTACCGCCCGGTCCGTCGTATGGCAACCACACAGCCTCTCGCTACATGCAGAGGAACCGGCTGTCCGCGTCGGTCACTGCCAGCTATTGCTCTGAACCACGGGCAGAGCCTAAGGAACTGGCGGTTGCTGACAACCCTCCCGAATCGACCAATTATCCTCGACATAATCCTTTCAGAAGACGGACTGGAAAGGGGAAACATACTCAAACGGCATTTTTCTACAAGCTGCTACGCAGGTGGATGCGACAGACGAATGGCGAGACACCTGAAAGCAATTTGTTTGGCTGGCCCAAGTCAATTTTGATAGTGGCGCCCAGCTCCGTGGGGTATCAAGAAACATCACCGTTTTTGCCGTCACACAGCTTTTTTCGGAGAATGGTATAGTTCTTGGAGCAGTATGAACAAGCAATTTCGGGAGGCTGTAACTTGAAGTTTCGTCAAGGGTCGGACAAGGGATTAGGCAAAGGCTGGATTTTCATATTTCTCGTCTTCATAGCCGCAATCGGTATTTTCGGATCGAAGATTTTCAGCCACGAGGCTCCTGTCATCAAATTCAGCCAACAGATCAAAGGCATCGGGAAACAAACGACTATAGAATTCACCGTCCAAGATAAAGCGCATTCAGTGAGAAGTGTACGTCTTAGCATCCAACAGGGCGGCAGGATTTTTCCAGTCCCTTTAGTCAGTCAGGTTCACAATGTTCCTTCCCCGCCATGGTGGAAATTCTGGGCGAAGCGAGCCACCAGCGGGGGCGTCTTTAAGGTGCAAATCGGCCATCACAGTATTCCGGACCTAAAGGAAGGCCGCGCAGCGCTCGACATTGTGGCCACCAACGACTCTTGGGGACGCTTCTTTCGGGGGGGAAGGAGCGAGGTCAGGCTCGAACTGCCCGTTCAGCTTCATTCACCTCAGATCGAAGACCTCACCTCGCAGGTCTACGTGGCGCAGGGTGGATGCAACCTGCTGATCTTCAAGGTTTCTCCGGGCACAACCCGGTCGGGAATCCAGGTAGGGGGGTACTATTTCCCGAGCTATCCGGTGAAGCCATCCCTGCCCGACACGCGCATGTGCCTCTTCGCTTTTCCGTACGATATGAACCCGAAAACCACGGCTTATATCGTTGCAAGCGACGAAGTGGGCAACAAGACCGTCACTACTTTCTCCTGCACTTTTGTTCCGCAACAGTTCCGCAAGCGCAAACTCCTCTTGCCGAAAAGCTTTCTGGAGCGCGCCGTGCCCGCGATCCTCAGCCACACCCCTGAATTGCGCGATCAGGGAAGTCTTGTGAAAAATTTCCTGATGCTCGACAAGCGCCTGGCAATGATCGACTCGCAGTTGCTGGTTGCGTATTCGGAAAAGACAGCCCCCAGATTCCTGTGGAAAGGCACGTTCCTCCGTCTCCCTGACTCAGAGGCGGAGGCGCATTTTGGCGATCGCAGAACCTTCTATTACCAGGGTCAGTTCGTGGATCATGAAGTTCATTTTGGCTTTGACCTGGCTTCCGTCGACCATGCGCCCATTCCGGCCGCCAACAGCGGCGTCGTAGTCTTTGCCCACTACTTCGGAATCTACGGCAACTCCATCCTCATCGATCACGGCTGCGGTCTGCAGACCCTTTACGGCCACCTGAGTTCATTCGCCGTCAAGCCGGGCGAGCATGTAACGCGCGGGCAGATCATCGGCCATACCGGCGAGACCGGACTGGCCGAAGGGGATCATCTCCACTTTTCCGTCCTGGTGGACGGCGTCTTCGTCAATCCGCTCGAATGGTGGGACCCAAACTGGATCCATACCCGCATCACCTCGAAGCTCGCGCCTTATCAGTCGAGCCAGTAAGGAGGAGAA
Source organism: Acidobacteriota bacterium (assembly GCA_021827245.1). Next base: position 3,694 of record JAKAWN010000214.1, read on the forward strand.
CGCACGAGTCGAAACGCAGTGCCGCTCAGCGGCGAGCGGGCAGGTAAATTTTAATCACTGTTCGCGAGACGAACAATTCTGCCCAGGAAGCAGGGAATGCAATAGCGAATAAATTCTATAATATGCCTATTATCAGTAACTTACGAAATTTGATGAGATGCGCGGCGAAAATCCCATCCGTCCCATTTTTGGGGCTGACACAGAAAATGTAGCCTAGCAGCGTAAGCTCCCACCCCGCGCGGAACTCGAAAGACCCTGCCGCCGCAAGAACTTTACCACAGCACGGCGGAGCCGCAACCAAACGTGGCACGGCCGTCCCCGGCCGTGTTCATGGGCGAGACGCCCATGCCACGCCGAACAAAAATTCGTACAGGCCGCAAGCATTTTGACTGTTAGTGGTAGAGAGATGCTGTGAGCCGGGCGTCAGAGCATTCAACGCGCAGAGGGCACGGCAAAACCAGGGCCGGGAAAGGCCCACGGCACAAACCCGCTGTCGTGACTACTGGCTACGCCCATGGCACAAGCCACGGGAAAGCAGATTCGCGAGGGAATGACAACAGCCCCCGGATGGGGGCGGCAGCCTGGTAGCGCAGTCCGCCGTTTTTGCGGTCTGCGGCTCTTGTTTTGAGACGGAGCATGATGGGACCGGACGTTTACTAAGGAGTCGCCGAACCGCGAAGTGCCATCGGAATACGACACCCTGAACCCACATCAACCGAAAACCCGCGGACCTCAGAACCGGAGGACCGCGCTACTCGCTGGACCTGCCGAGCGTTTCCGACTGCAGGGATTCTGAGCCGCTCGCTTAACGCTAGCGTTGCGTAGATAGGGCAGCTACTTTCATAAAGTGTTGTTTTAAGCTCCCATGGAGGAGGCTGGCTACGGAAACCGCCTGCGCCCACGAGTTGGCTTTTTCAGCGTCCAGTTCACAGTACGATTGCGGCGGTTTCAGCTCCTGCCGCACGAGGTGTGAAACCTGCTCAAGGGGGACTCTCTCAAGGTAACGAATTACGCTGTCCAGCTCAATGGCCGACACTTTATGGGTTGAAGCCGAATACTCCATGAATTCAGCGTGTGAGCATCCGATGCTCGGACCGAATCGCTCCCAAATCTGTTCCGGGGAGGCGGATGTAACGCCGCGTATCGTTGCCTCGCCGACAAGCGAACTCACCGGACGCGAAGCATAGAGTGCAACCTTACAGCCAACCCATTTCCCGGAGAATTTTCTACGTATCTCCACGGTCTTCTTACCGGCAAGAACTTTTTCAGCGTGCACGGGCTTAACGCTGATTAAGATTTTGTTGTCCAGGGAATACCCACCGACGGAGAACTTCCTTGCGAGAGCAGGAAGCTTTTCGACCAGCGCTGACCAAACATTCTGGAGCGGGGCCGCGCAAATCAGTTCTGTGTTCCCATGCCGGTACTGTCGGGAGGCACGCGCCGCCTCGCAAAAGGCAAAGGACCTAAAGAACCCGCCCTTTTCGCTCCACAAGCTTTCGGGAAGGGTAAAGTAAACCTCTTTCGCAATGTGGCGAACTTGGAGCGTCATGAGGGTAAAAAAGATTTGGCCCAGATCCCGGTCTTGAAAGTCCTTATGGATTTTGAGATGGCAGAACTTCGACCTGTAACCGCGCTTTAACACCGCCGACGCTATCGGGTTCTCGTCCTCGTAAGCGATGTACGCGAGCCTCTCCGATGTCTTCAACCCGGGCACGACCTTCTCAGTGAACCATCGTTCGATGCCTGGATACATAGGCTGGCTGCATGAGATGAGTCCAGAAAGCGTCTTCAGCTCATCGCTCTGCTGCCTTGCATCCTTCTCCCTCAGCTCGATAATGCGAACCTCGCCTCGCATTGGAAAAAGGGTTCCGGTTTGTTCCCGGTCATGCAGGCTCAACTGTCCCATCGTTATCACTCCTTTTTAGTTTTTCGGGCCACTCGCCGAAGAACTTGGAGAGTTGCAGGCTCTGCTTTTCATAACCCGGGTCGCCTTCATCGCTATCCTCGGACATTCTGTAGAACACAAGATTTGCCAATTTCTCTTGGTCAGCCAAGCTTACATTGACTTGGTGGCCGCGTACCTCGAATATAAGCGGAGTTCCGATCTGCCCGTCGTCCCTGCGGATCCCAAAGAATGGATGCACAAAGCCCGCGTAGTGTATCCTCATCTCACCAATGGTTTCATCGCTTGCTCGACAATAGATGGCAATGCCTTTGGGTACAGAGATCCTCTCCTTCGAACGCAGCAGGTAGAAGTTACTCTGCGTGATCGCCAGGCGATTTGATTCGTTGGTGGCTTGGAGCTTCCAGTATTTCCAGGGCTCCGGCTTTTGCTCTTCCTCCCAGAGCGGGATCGCATCGTCCATGTTCGCGGGCGGCCTTGCGCAAAATGCTGCAACCTCCAGTCCTCCCTTGACATCATTTTCCAAGTCCACAGTCAAACTACCGTCCCTTTCGCCTGGCCCGTGAAGGACCGTGCTAAAGAGCTCCTGACCTTTTATTTCCACATTCCTCGGATCGCCGTAGAACAACCGCAACTGCGTTAATCTTATACCAGCTTTGACTCTGACTGGAAATGTTATAGGGGTAATCTCAAGGTAAAGCTCGCCATCTTGCATTGCCAAGCCTTTCGGATCGAAGCATTCGTATTTATCCATGCCATCCACTATTAGCCTGGCGAGGACATCGACGCGGCCGACTGAGCTCTTCGCGGTCGCCTGCCCATATATTCCAGCTTCCCCCAGCGCCCTGCGCAACCTCTCCCTCAGCTTGAAGACGTATGTCTTCAGAGGCTCCAAGATATACGTTCCGCCCTTCGATTTGTCCAGCCTCTTTGCGAGCCCCTTGTTCTCAATGAACCAGCTGTAGGGTTTGTTTCCAGAAGGCTTCACTGATCCCAGCGTCATCGCAAACGCCTCGTCGGACAGAGACAGGTCTACAGAAGAGTTGTCCAGAGCTTTATCCGAAAAGTCCTCCCCGGTAATCAGCCCACTGTCAAAAAGCGACTTAACTTGCGCTCTGCTGAGTACACCGGGAATCCATTTATCCCACGGGTTTGGCATCCCCTCAACCCTCCTTGATCAGCCTCATGGCAACCGCATCTTAGTGCAGGCTTGTCCGTTAGGCAAGACGTAAGCCGCTTGAGGTGGTAGCGCGGACCGCCGGTTGTGAGGTCCGCGGTTCTTTCCTGGCGATGGTCCCCACGGTGCCATTTTGTATCGCGGTGTCCAGGCTGCGTCGCCCATTTCTTTCCGACCGCTATTTCTTCGTCACCGTGCGCCTGTAGCGCAGGCCCTTGCGGCCTGCGGTTCTTGGGTCTTTACCAAACGGAGACCCAAGGATCAAAACCATAAAGCGAGCATCGAACACCAACAACGAGAACGGCAGGCCCTCGCGGCCTGCGGTTCTTGGGTCTTTACCAAACGGAGACCCAGGGATCAAAACCATAAAGCGAGCATCGAACACCAACAACGAGAACGGCAGGTCCTTGTGGCCTGCGGCTCTTACGTCCTGAAAAACCCGCGGGCCATCATAAAGGCCCGCGCTACAAAACCGACAGCCGGCGGTGAGTCCGATTCAAACCATCGGACTCCAGAAACCGGAGACACCGCCGCTAAAAAACCCAACCACCGCGGGTCATAAAGGCCCGCGCTACAAAGCCAACGGGCGCGGACAATAACAGAAACCGCAGACCGCAACAACGGCGGTCTTCGCTACTCTTTTACAATTTCTACGACGGTATATCACTTGTGGTGCGGGAATGCAATGGCACCTTGGTTTGGCGGGGTTTTCAGCGGCTGAAGCCTTGCTTTGTTGGCGACATTGAATGGCCCCCGTGAACCGGAGCCCTCCTGACAAGGTTGTATCTGCCCGCTACCCGCTTGTGCGAACCCGGCGCAGAGGCGTCCGGTTCATGACCCCAGAAATCCGCACACATGCCGGAGCGCGGCAGGTTGCTCCGCGGCTATCTATGGAAGAAGTCGCGCATCCTGCTGAAAAATGAGCCCGAGCGCATGTGGTGCAACGCCGCCGCCCACTTGTCCTCGGCAAGGAATTCCCGCTTGACGTCGGCTTCCTCTCTCTTCATGAGCTCGAGGACCCTCGTGTCTTCGTCATCCTCGAGCCAGTAGCCATGCTGATTCGGACAGAGCTCCATCTCCAGGTCGTAGAATCTGTATTGGAACCTCTGTAAGCGTTCGCTACATTCCGGGCACTGATCCGTGGTCGGGGTGGAATCCAGGAATAGAGTTCCCTTCGAGTCTTCGCCGAAGTCGAAGACCTCGTCCTCGAGCTCTCCCAGCTCGACCTGCTCGAACCACATTCCTTTACAGGACTGACAGTAGTTCACCTGGAGCTTGTGCCGCTCCGTCGGCACCATATCGACATGACATTTTGGGCATTTCATCTGATCAGGCTCCACTTCTCTCGCCAACCCGCAGCAAGCCGTAACCCTCTTGCCAATATAGATGACATCGTGCCTGCGTTCAAGATGGTAGCGGGTAGCGCGGTCCTCCGGTTTTGAGGTCCGCGGTTCTTTCCTGGCAATGGTCCTCACGGTGTTGTATCGCTGTGTCCAGGCTGCGCCGCCCATTTCTTTCCGACCGCTATTTTTTCGTCACCGTGCGCCTGTAGCGCAAGCCTTTATGGCCTGCGGGTCTTATGTTCTGAAAAAACCCGCGGGCCATAAAACCGACGGTCCTCGCTACCCGCTTGCTCTCTGGAAAAACCGCGGGCCATAAAGGCCCGCGCTACAAGCCTGGCACGCCATCTGCGCGGCGCGATATCCAGCAACGATTTCCCTGGCCGTGAAATCCGTCAAGCGAAAAGCCGCAGAGTCTCAACAGCAGAGGCTCTGCGCTACCCTGCTACTCGCTCGGCACACAGAAAACCCGCGGACCTCAACCCCGGAGGACCGCGCTACTCGCTACACTGTCCGTGGCTGCCACTGCGGATTGATCATCGACCGCGTGTTGTTACCATCGGATGAACGGACGCGAATTTAAAGAGAAAACGCGCGGACCGCGCAACCGGCGGTCCTCGCTACCCGCTGACAAGCGTTCAATGGTCGAGCCTGATGGCGGGATAAACCCGCCGCTACAAAAATCCTTCGTTTATCCAATCGCTCAATCGCTATTCGCGCAATCATGCAATTTCTTTAAAAGCCCCCTCACCCGGCCGCTGGCGGGCCACCCTCCCCCCTTGGAGAGGGCCAGATTTCTGGGGGAGGCTGGCGGTGGGGACACCGCCGCTACAAAAGGCAAAAGCCATGGACAAAAACAGAAGCCGCGGACCTCAAAACCGGAGGACCGCGCTACCCGGCTGCTAATGCTTTGGTTCCGGCGCGACGCGCGAAAGGTAGAACTGGAAGAACTTTTGCGGATTGGTATGCAGTGCCACCACCGCGTTCGGCGGCTGGCCCATGACCACGCGGGTGTAGCCGTTCGAATCGACTTCGATGTGCAAGGGCTCGGTTTGGCACAGGCTGGGATCGATCACCATGGCCACGGCCATGGGATCAAACAGTGTCGGCGTGCGCTGGCCCCAGAGGTTGTAGAGAATGGCCAGGGAATCGGTGAGAGGTGTGAGGCTGGTGAAAATGCGGTGACGGTCAGGTTCGCGGAGCTGGAGCATTGCCGTCACATCAAGGGGAGCCATGAGAATGTGGACGCCGGAGCTGAACACTTTTTGTGCCGCCGCAGGATCGGCTGCAACATTGTATTCCGCAACAGGGGTCGGGTCGTCTCCGTACCCGTGGTGAATGGATCCGCCCATCATGACAATCCGGTCTATTTTACTGGTGATCGACGGATCTTTTGTGAGCAGAGCAGCGATATTGGTGAGCGGCCCGATAGCGATGATGGTGACCTTTCCCGGGTAGCGGCGGAGCGTGGCATCGAGAAAGTCGACGGCGTTTCCGGGCCTGAGTTGCGGGCTTTTGAAGCCTTCGGCCCAGCGCGTCTGCTCATCGGGCAGGGGCCTTCCCGGCTCGCCGGGCACGACCGGAACGCGGCGAAGTCCGGCCGTCCAGAGCAGCTTGGCAGCCAGCCGCGCCCGCGCCTGAGTGTCTCCGCTGACAGTGGTCACGCCCAGCAGGTTCAGTTCCGGACTTCGCGCGACCAGGGCCAGCGCGAACGCGTCGTCGATGTCGGTACCGATATCGGTGTCAACCAGGATGGGAATCTTCTTGGGTGGAACAGCACGCAGAACGAGCGGCCACGTAAAGAGGAACAGCAAACAGATCGCTTTTTTCATAAACTCAGCGCCTCCTGGCTGATGGACTATCTTAGGAAAGCAGAGAAATGCGCACGGCACAAAGTCGGTGCGGTGGCTACCGGCTGCCTTCTGTGTCACGGGTTCTTTAAGAAAACAAGCCCGCGACTCAGAGGACAGCGTCGCGGCTACCAATCCCCGACCTCACCTTCCGCACACATCGCAGGAACCGCGATGTATGCGCCACCCACGATTGACGTCTTACGACTGATGGCCGGAAATCAGCTTATTCTTCTTCCTCCGCACCTTTGCCCGAAGCCTTGGCCTCGGCAACGATCTTGTCGGCGATTTGCTGCGGGACCACGTCGTAGTGGGAGAAATCCATCGAATAGCTTCCGCGGCCCTGGGTCATGGAGGTCAGGTCGGAGGCGTAAGTCAGCATTTCCGCCAGAGGGACCTGGGCCTTGATGACGGTGGATTGCCCTTTAGGCTCCATTCCCTGAATTCGGCCGCGCCGGCTGGTCATATTGCCCATGATGTCGCCCGAATAGTTTTCAGGGACGGTCACCTCCACGTTCATAATCGGCTCCAGCAGGCAGGGCTTGGCTTGTTCCATACACTTCTTGAAGGCCATCGATCCGGCAATCTTGAAGGCAAGTTCGGAAGAATCCACCTCGTGGTAGGAACCGTCATAGAGGCTCACGCGGAAATCGACAACCGGGTAGCCGGCCAGATAACCGCGTGCCGCCGATTCAAGGATCCCTTTTTCGACGGCCGGAATGTAATTCCTGGGAATGGCGCCGCCAAAAATGTCATTGATGAATTCAAAGCCTTCGCCGCGCCCGCGGGGTTCCATCTTGATCTTGCAGTCGCCGTACTGGCCATGGCCGCCCGTCTGCTTCTTGTATTTGCCCTGCGCATCCGCCTTGCCGCGGATCGTCTCCCGATAGGGGATTTTGGGAGCTTTCAGCGTGACCTCGACGTTGTATCGGCG
>JAKAWN010000215.1 GCA_021827245.1 Acidobacteriota bacterium
GGTCAACATGGCCGGACTGGCCGAAGGAAGGAATCAGCTTGCCGGTCTTGGCGTTCACGGCATAAAGGTTATGCCCCGCCACAAAAAAGATGCGCTGATCGCTCCCGTCGCTCCAGTATGTCACGCCGCGATTCCGCATTTTGCGCAAGGGTTGTTCTTTCGGTGGGCTGAAACTCCAGATGAGCTTGCCCGTAGCGGCGTTGAGGGCAATCAGCCGAAGCTTGGGCGTTGTGGCATAAAGGACGCCGTGGACGATGATGGGGTTGCACTCCATTTCCGATTCTGCAAATGCATCACCGGTATTGTATGTCCACGCCACTTTCAGCCGGCTGACGTTGCTCCGGTTGATCTGCTTCAGAGCGGAGTAATGAATATTGTCCGGGCCGCCGCCAGTTACCCGCCACGTGGTATAAGGCTCAGCAGTGGCGGTTGGCTTTTTGGCGCACCCGGTAAGGAGACTAAAACAAATAAGAATAACGGCAGATTTCAATACGAAATCAACATGAATGTTTTCCACTATAGGATATCCCTCCGACGAGTCGCAGCAGTTGGAAATGCACTGGCGTTCAGTGGTTCCACGCGCTTGCGCAAAAATCACTGCGGCAGGGCAAAGGCCACGTAGGCGCCGCCCGAGGGCGCCCCCCATTCGCCGCCGCCAGCGGCAATCACCACGTATTGCCGGCCATGGGCTTCATAGGTTGCCGGAGTCGCGTTTCCGGCAGTGGGTAGCGTGGTTTCCCACAGCAGCTTTCCGGTGGCTTTGTCGTAGGCGCGGAACTTATGGTCGTAGTCGGTCGCGCCGACAAAAAGAAGGCCCCCCGCTGTCACCACGGGTCCGCCAATGTTCAGACTGCCGGTGTTAGGAAGCCCTTTTTTGACAAGCTCCGGATATTGCCCGAAAGGAATTCTCCAGACAAATTTACCGGTGTTCAGGTTGATGGCGTTCAGCGTCCCCCACGGCGGCTTGTTTGCCGGATAGCCATCCGGGTCCAGGAATTTGTTATAGCCGGTAATCCTATATTTCAGCCAGGGCCCCATTTCAGCTTGGTTCCATCCGGCTCTGGCCATCGTTTGCTTTCCCGTTGCCACATAGGTCGCGATGGCCTGAATGGGCGCACGCCCAAGCTGTACGAACGCCGGCATGCGGCCGCCGCCTGTCCGGATGAAGTCCGCAATCTCTCGGTCGTTATATCTCCTGCCGATGTTCCTGAGCGAAGGGAACGCCGGCGGGCTGCCAGCCAGATCAGCCCTGTGGCAACTCGAGCAGTTGCTCATATAAAGCTGTTGGCCGTTCACGATGCCTTTCGGTCGGGGCCTCGGCACCAGGCGGAAAATCTTTGCCAGTTCATTGGAGTTGACGTAAAGAATCCCGGTAGTGGGATCGAAAGCGGGCCCCCCCCATTCGCCGCCACCTGTTGTTCCCGGGAAGTAGACAGTGCCCTGCAGGCTGGGAGGGATAAACTGGCCTCCGTAGCGAAGCTTCCGCAGCCTCGCCAGCACCGCCTTGTGCGCCGCCGGCGTCCGGTCCGTCACCGTCGCCGGCGTGAATGCCTGCCTCGCAAACGGCGCCGGCAACAGCGGAAACGGTTGCGTCGCCGCCGTCTTCTCGCCCTCCACATCCGACTTCGGAACCTTGCGGTATTCAATCGGAAACAGCGGCTTGCCCGTCTCCCGATTGAATAGAAACACATAACCGGATTTCGTGATCTGCGCCACCGCATCCACCCGGCCCCCCTCATGCTCCACCGTCACCAGCGCCGGCGCAGCCGGAAAATCACGGTCCCACAGATCGTGCTTGACCCCCTGGAAATACCAGACCAGCTTGCCCGTCCCGGCGTTCAGCGCCAGTTCGCAATCGGCATAGAGGTCGTCGCCAATCCGGTCGGCGCCATAGAAATCGAAGGCCGCCGAGCCGGTGGGGACAAACACCAGCCCCCGCTTCACATCCACGCTCATGCCCGCCCAGTCGTTGGCTCCCCCAATATATTTCCAGGCCTGCTTCGGCCAGGTGTCGTAGCCGGGCTCGCCCGGGTGCGGAATGGTGTGAAAGATCCAGCGCATCTTGCCCGTGCGCACGTCGTAGGCGCGGATGTCGCCCGGAGGGCAGGGAAGGTCTTCGGGCAGGGCGCTACCCATGATGATGAGGTCTTTGTAAATCACACCGGGACTGGTGGCCGTCACCGAAAGCGTTGCCGGATCGCGCCCCAGCCCGTCGCGAAGGTCAACATGGCCGGACTGGCCGAAGGAAGGAATCAGCTTGCCGGTCTTGGCGTTCACGGCATAAAGGTTATGCCCCGCCACAAAAAAGATGCGCTGATCGCTCCCGTCGCTCCAGTATGTCACGCCCCGATTGGGCGCGTGCGAATTTACACGCAAATGGGCTGCGCCGTTATCTTCTTCTTCAGGATTGAAGCTCCAGATCAATTTGCCCGTAGCGGCGTTGAGGGCAATCAGCCTAAGCTTGGGCGTTGTGGCATAGAGGACGCCGTGGACGATGATGGGATTGCATTCCATGTGCGACCCTTTATAGGCGTCGCCGGTGTCGTAGGTCCAGGCTACTTTCAGCCGGCTGACGTTGCTGCGGTTGATCTGGGTGAGACTGGAATAATGGATGTCGTCCGGGGCGCCGCCAGCCACGTGCCAGGAAGCATATGGCCCAGTGGCTGAGCTCTGGCTCTGCCGCTTGGCGCACTGGGATAGAAAGATTACGCCAAGAACAACAGCCGCGATTTGAAATCCTCTCAAAGTCTTCGTATTATTAAAAATCTGACTCTTCAGCGTGTGGACGCGGCTATTCAACTGGAACATTTCAACGCTCCTTCGGCAGGGACCGATTCTTGCAGTATGGATAGCTTTTCCGCCAAGGCCCCCGGGGAATGCGGGGTTAATTTATCAAAGATTCATGCCATGAAGGTAGGGTTTTTTGCCGGGCCGTTCCTCGTTCGATCCCAACACGGGGAGTTTAAATTCGCCGGAAGGACGCGGACGGTGACGGTGGCCCGCGTTAGTGCATCTAACAAAAAGAATGCGATTAGGAGCAATCCTCCGCGCACGGGGACCCAACCAAACTCATACGACACGGTGCAGACATCGGACTGAGGGACCGAAAGACAATGAAAGAAAATCGACCTGAAAGCTCTGGAGTTACAGGGAGTAAACTGCGCAAGAACCTGGGCGTCCGCTGGGGATGGGTGATGAGTGTTTCTGCCATTCTGGCGGCCACAATGTTGCCTGCCATGACGGTGGCAGCGGGGTCAGCGGTTGCAAACGCCGCGCAAAATCATGGCGTGTTGCGCGCGACCTTGCCGAACGGCCTGCAGGTGGTGATTGTCCGCAACACGCTGGCGCCCGTGGTCACCACGGTGATGAATTACCGCGTGGGCTCGGACGAGGCGCCGGCAGGTTTTCCGGGCATGGCCCATGCCCAGGAGCACATGATGTTCCGGGGCAGCCCGGGGCTTTCCGCGAATCAACTCGCGGACATCGCCGCGGCCATGGGTGGCGAGTTCGATGCTGACACTCAGCAGACCGTGACGCAGTATTTCTTCACCGTACCGGTTTCCGATCTGGACGTGGCTCTCCATGTTGCCTCCATTCGCATGAGGGGAGTTCTTGACACCGAAAAACTCTGGAGCCAGGAACGCGGCGCCATCGAGCAGGAAGTGGCGGCGGACATGTCCAATCCGGAATACGTCTTCTACACCAAGCTGCTGGCGGCCATGTTTCGCGGTACGCCTTACGAGCATGACGCGCTTGGAACGCGCCCTTCTTTCAACAAGACGACCGGCGCAATGCTTCACAAGTTTTATGACTCCTGGTACGCGCCCAACAACGCCATTCTGGTGATTGTGGGCGACGTCAATCCGCAGACCACGCTGGCCGAAGTCAAGACGCTGTTCGGCAGCATTCCATCAAAAAAGCTTCCTGCCAGGCCGGGCTACTCGTTTCAGCCCGTCAGCTCCGAGACGCTTAACCTGAAAACCGATCTGCCGTACGGCTTTTCGGTGATCTCCTTCCGCATGCCGGGCTCGAGCAGTCCGGACTTTGCCGCGGCGGAAGTGCTGGCGGACGTGCTCAGCAGCCAGCGGGGCAGCCTCTACGCTCTGGTGCCGGAAGGCAAAGCGCTCTACGCCGGTTTTTCTCTGGACTCTTTGCCCCGCGCAAGCCTGGGTTACGCCATCGGTGCGTTCCCCAAGGGTGGCAACGGAGCCCAGTTGGTTGACGAAATGCGGAAGATTCTGGCGGAGGACATCAGGAACGGAGTGCCGCCCAGCCTGGTGGAGGCTTCCAAGCGTCATGAACTCGCCAGTGCGGAATTTGAAAAGAATTCGGTTTCCGGCCTGGCGATGGCGTGGTCCAATGCCCTGGCGGTGGAAGGCCGGCGATCGCCCGAAGACGACGTCCGCGCCATCCAGAAGGTTACCGTGGCGGACGTCAATCGCGTCGCCAAAGAATTCCTGGTGGAGAATAATGCCATCACTGCTGTCCTCACGCCGCAGGTATCAGGCAAGCCTATCTCCTCGAAAACGTTCGGCGGCAAGGAATCCTTCGCGCCCAAGCATCCCAAGCCGGTCAAACTGCCTGCCTGGGCCGAAGTCGCCCTCAAGCGGCTTTCCATCCCCAAGCTGACCATTAATCCCGTAGTCAGCACATTGCCCAACGGCATCAAGTTGATTGTCCAGCCGGAATCTGTCAGCAACACGGTCAGCATCTACGGACACATCAGAAACAACTCCGACCTGGAAACGCCGAAAGGGCAGGACGGTGTTTCAGATGAGCTGAGCCAGTTGTTTTCCTATGGGACCACAACGCTGAACCGCATTGCCTTCCAGAAGGCGCTCGATGCTATCGGCGCCGACGAATCTGCCGGCACCGATTTTTCACTCAATGTTCTTTCAAACGATCTGGACCGCGGCGTCGAACTGCTGGCGCAGAATGAGCTGGAGCCGGCGCTGCCGGAAACGGCATTCAAGATTACTCAGCAGCAACTGGCCGCGACCGTGGCGGGGCAGTTGCATAGCCCCGACTATCTGACCAGCCGCGCGCTTCACGTCGCTCTGTTTCCAAAGCACGATCCGACACTGCGCGAGGCGACTCCGGAAACGGTCGACAACCTGACGCTCCAGGACGTCGAGGCGTACTACCACCGCGTCTTTCGGCCCGACCTGACCACCATCGTCGTGATTGGCAAAGTCACTCCGGCCCAGGCGAAAGCCGTGATCGAAAAGTATTTCGGAAGCTGGAAGGCTGACGGTCCCAAACCCCCTACCGTTCTCCCTGCGGTGCCTAATAATCCGCCATCCACCACTGCGGTCCCGGACAAGAGCCGGGTGCAGGATAACGTGACACTGGCGGAAACGCTCAAGCTCACGCGCTACAGCCCGTATTTCTATCCGCTCGATGTGGGTAACCACGTGCTCGGCGGAGGCTTTTATGCCACCCGCCTTTATAAGGACCTGCGCGAAAACGCCGGCCTCGTCTATTACGTTGGCTCGTATTTCAATTTTGGGAGAACACGGACCACCTACGAAGTCAGTTACGCCTGCGATCCTCCGAATGTCTCCAAAGCGCGCGCGATCATTGTTCGCGACCTGAAAGAGATGCAAAACGAACCCGTTACGCCCGCCGAATTGCGCATGGCCAAGACCATGCTGCTGCGCGCAATTCCGCTCGATGAGTCGAGCGTGAGCAGAATTGCCGGCGGCCTGATCTATCGCTCCACCATGGGATTGCCGATGGACGACCCCACAATAGCCGCCCGGCACTATATGGAAATGACCGCGCCCGAGGTCCAGAAGGCTTTCGCAAAGTGGATTCGTCCCAATGACCTTGTTCAGGTCAGCGAAGGCCCCGCGCCACATTAGAAGTTGTTCTTTTCGCCTCAGTAGCGCAGAGTTTTGCGCGTAGCGAAATAGGGCTCTTTTTTGAAAATGGTAGCGCAGACCGCCGTCGCTGCGGTCTGCGGTTTTTATCTCCCCGCCACATTACAGACAGCGCGTCATACGTGAAAGAGTGACAGGGAATCGCCACGAGAATCACCCGGGTGAGGTAGCAGCGGCGGCGTCTTTCCCGTCGCGGGCTTTTGGGACAAAGATGCAAGAGCCCGCGACACGAAAACCAGTGTCGCGGCTACCAATCTTCCTCCCCTGGCACGGGTAAAAAAATGAGGAAAGTCCTGAGCGGAAATGTCTTGACAAATGTCGGCTAGCATGGTAGTCTATACACAGTCTCCCAGGAGGATGTGGGGACGACGGAGAAACGATGGCCGGATTGGATGCAAACTTCGCTGGAAAAGCGCACGAGCCGTTGCCGGAAAAACGGTACAAACCGTGCCACAGAGCCTCCGGGTAGTGAGACAAATGGGACAAAAAATATCTGTTTTTGCAAAACGAACCGGAGAAATGATTGAAAACAAAGGATCGGGGTCCAAAAACGAACCCAAACGAACCTAAAAACGAAGCGGAGAAGTTGTTGAAAACATTAGAGTGCATAAAAAACGAACCGAAACGAACCGAAAAACGAAGCTACCGATCTCATTGAAAATAAACAACCGGAAAAAACCGGACGAAATCTCGATCCAATATTTCCTGCCTGCCGGAAGGCTTCTCTCCCGGCTTCTATCACGGGTTGAGAGGCTTTCGCATTTACCGTCTGCTGGAGCCTGAACCTCGCTGGGCGCAACGATGAAAAATCTGTGGACGCTCTTCCTTTCGGAGTTTCTCGGCACGGCGCTGCTTGTCGGTGTTGGGCTTTCCATTGTCATCCTTGATTTTGGCACGGGGAGCCCGATGGTGGCCGCGTTGCCGGACCCGGGACTGCGCCGGCTGATCACCGGCTTCCTGTTTGGCGCAACCGGCGCCTGCATCGCCGTATCGCCGGTGGGCAAAACGAGCGGCGCGCACATCAATCCTGTCGTGACGCTGGCCTTCCGGCTGAAAGGGAAAATGAGCAGTCCTCATGCGCTCGGATACGTCATTGCCCAGCTTGCCGGAGCAATCGCGGGAGCATTGCCGCTGGTCGTCTGGGGACACATGGGTGCCAGCATCGACTTTGGAGCCACTTTCCCGGGCGCCGGCTATACGGCGCTCCAGGCCATGCTGGGGGAAATCATCACAACCTTTGGACTGATTGCGGGACTGTTCCTGTTTCTTGGCCACAGCCGCCTGCGCAATTACACACCGTTGCTGTTTCCTTTCCTTTATGCGGTGATGGTCTTTCTCGAGGCGCCCGTTTCAGGCACCAGCACCAATCCCGCGCGCAGTGTGGGTCCCTCGCTGGTTGCCGGCGATTGGCGCGGCTGGTGGGTTTATTGGCTCGGCCCATTCCTGGGAACTATGCTGGCACTGGCTGTCGGCCAGTTTTCCTGGCTGCGGCGTTTTGAAGTCGAGGTCGCCAAGGTTTACCATTTTGAACACGACCCGCACGGGATCTTTCGCCAGAGCAGCAGAAAGCCGCTCTCAGCCGAACTCTAGAGAGGTTTATTGCTCGATTCGAGGCGCATAATTCCGCCGCTTTCTTCTCAACTCCGCTGCCCGCGCATTCCATTTCGGCGGCGTTTGCTATACTCATCTTCAGGAGCCGCGACCGGGATCGAGTTCAGGCCTTCGGCCGGAACGTGCCGCCACCGGAAATCCGTAGGTATGTCTCGAAAGAAAATCGCAACCATTACGCTGATCGGAGTCGCGGCGCTTGTCCTGACTTCAATACTGGCCTACCGCCTGGGCATGCGCAACGCGGCCGCCCGCAGCACTCCGGATTACCGGGCGCGCGTTTCACAGGGCGGATGCATCCCGCTCCGCGGGGCGAGCCTTCACACAGGGGAGAACACCTGCGTCGAGGGGCGTGTCCTGCGCGTGTTTACCGCGCGATCGGGCAGCACATTCCTGGATTTTTGCGCGGATTACCGCACTTGCCCGTTCGGCAGCGTCATCTTTGCAACGGATCGATCCAAGTTTGGCAACTTAGGATCGCTGCAAGGCAGAAAGGTTGAGATCTCGGGAGAGATCACCACATACAATGGCCGTGCTGAGATCATTGTTCGCGACCCAAAGCAAATTCGCATGGCGAATTGAAAGCGTTCCTGGTGCCGTTCGGCCTCCAAGGAGACGGCTGCTGGCGTCACCCATATCCGCGGGTATCGTGCTGCTTTTCCTGGCGAGCCCTGCCATCAGCGCGGACACGGCGCCGCATGCGGCGGCCGCGGCCCGAATAGTGGCAGGCCAGCAGGTTTCGTCCCAGCAGGCGATCGACTTGGTTAACCAGGGAAACTCGCTGCTGGAGCAAAGCGATTTCAGCGCCGCCGAGGCGGCCTTCCGGAAGGCTGTCCAGGAATACCCTGCATATGCCGCCGCACATCGCGGACTGGGCATCGCCTTGTGGCACCAAGGGCAGCTTGGCGCTGCATGGCAAGAACTCAGCACAGTGGCCCGTCTCGAGCCGGCAAGCGCACAGGCGCACTTCGAACTCGGCCAGCTCGCCTGGCAAATCTACAGCGGCGGCGCACGGAAAGCTGCAGCAACTGCGGGCCTCTCCCCGGACGATTTTCGCTCGCTTGCGCTCAGTGAAGTTGAAAAAGCAGTGTCGCTTGATCCCCACGACTTCAACATGCGCCTCGAGCTTTCGGAGTTGGAACTTGAGGCGGGGCACAAAAAGCAAGCTCAGGCCGACGCGCTTGGAGCAATTCCGCTTGCCACGTCCGCGTCAGAGCGTTCTCTTGCCCACGTGGCGCTGGCCCGGGCGTGGCTGGCCAGCGGCGACCAGATGCGTGCGGAAGCCGAGTACAAGAAAGCAATTGCGGAAGACTCCTCCAGCGGCCAGGCCTATCTCGGCCTTGGACAAATCTGCCTGTTTCAGCAGAACCCGGCCGAGGCCGAAGAGTATTTCCAACAGGCCATCCACGCCTCGCCTCACTTGGCCGCGGCATACTCAGCTTTGGCGCAACTGCTCGTTGACAACCATCAGCGCGGGGAAGCGCGTGCGTTGTTCGAAAAAGCCGTGGCCCTCGATCCCGATGACTGGCAGAGCCAGTACCAACTGGCAAAACTCGAGATGGAATCCGGTGAAACGGAGCAGGCGAAGGACTTGCTCGCGAAAATCGTCGCCGAGCAGCCGGACTTCCTGCCTGCGGGGGAGCAACTGGCGCTGATGCACCTTCGCCAGGGAGATGTGCAGGGGGCCATCGCACAGGCTCAGGCGTTATTGGCCCGCAATCCCCATGCGGCGGAAGGGCATCGGGTGCTGGCCCTTGCCTTCTGGCGGGAGCGGCAAACGGACGCTTCGCTGGGCGAATGTGCGCTGGCGCTTGCCGCTGATCCTCACTCAACTTCCATGCTGGCGCTTCAGGCTCTTGAACTCTGGCAGACCAAACGCCGGCGCGAGGCGCAGCGGATCCTGCTTGAAGTGGCGCAGCACGATCCCAGCATCCTTGCTCCTCTGACCTTTTGCCGGCTGATCGTCTGCGCAGGCGAGGATATTCCGCTTGTCGGCGACTTTCTGCGCAAGAACCGCTGGATTTTGAGGCCTCCGGACGCTCAGTAACCGCGCTGCTTGTCCACCACGTTGAGGAGGGGCAGGCCGTTGACATAGCGGCGAATGTTTTCAGCAAACAAGTCCAGGCGGCGTCCCTCGGTTTGCGGCGAATGGCCCGAGCTGTGAGAGGTGATGATCACATTTCGAGCGCTCCACAATGGATCATCGGGCGGCAGCGGTTCCTTGTAAGCGACGTCAAGCCCTGCGCCCGCAATCCAGCGCTCGTTGAGCGCCCGAACCAGCGCCGGCGTGTCAACCTCCTTCCCGCGGGCGATGTTGATGAAATATGCAGAAGGCTTCATGGCATGGAATACCGCTTCATTGAACATTTTTGTCGAGAGTGGCGTCAGAGGTGCGGCGCTTACCAGGACGTCCACCTGCGGCACCATTTGCGGAAACCAATCGAGCGACTGGAGCTCAGCCACAAAATGCGGTTTGGGCAATGGCTTGGGATCTACAGCCAGCACCTTCATTCCAAATCCGTAGTATGCGCGATACGCGGTGTCCGTGCCGTTTCCTCCCAGTCCGACGACGCCCATCGTCTTCCCGCTGATTTCAACCAGGCCATCAGCCTGCTTCCATTTGTGCTCACGCGTCTGCATCGTGTATCGATCGATCCCGCGCGTGAGCGCGAGCAGCAGGGCAAAGACCGTTTCCGAAATCGGCGGGCCGAACACACGCTGCATGTTGGTCAGCACAACCGGGCTGTTCACCAGTTCCGGCCAGAGAATGCCTTCGACACCGGCGGCACGCCACTGGATCCATTTCAGCTGCTTTGCGCGCGCGAGGTCATCTTTTGAAAAACCGCCGAAAATCACATGGGCTCGGGGAATCTCCCGGTGAAATTCCTCGTAAGACCTGCAGAGTTTCAACCTGATGGCGGGAGAGAACGCCTTCATCTTTTCCTGATACGCATGGGGGATATCCATGAGGGTAATGATGTTGATGTCGCCAACTGCGGAAGGTTTTTCTGGCTGGGCTATAGGATAGGCTACCGATGTGAGCGGAATTCCTGGCGCGGAAGCGGCGCCAGCGGTTTTTCCCGCAATGGAAGACGGCACTGAAGCTGCGGCGACCGCCGTTGATCCTGCGGCAATTCCGTGAAGGAATTTACGCCGTGACAGATTGTCTTTTGACATGCGACTACCTCCGGGAAGTGTTATGAAAAGAGTCTATCACCGATTGGGCGCCGCGAAAGGTCAAACCTGGCGCCGCCCCATTGAGCGAAGCGAGAGGAGGGCCGCTGCTAAAAGGACTCAATTCTGCGGTGGGCGATCTTGCCGCGTGACCTTCCATCAAAGAACAGGCGGCTGGCTCGCGCGGCAGCCATTTCACTTGCCTGCCATGGCGGCGCG
>JAKAWN010000216.1 GCA_021827245.1 Acidobacteriota bacterium
AACCTCAGTCGCCCTACGGGCTCCTTCGGCTAGCGGCAAAGAAAAACCAAAACCGGACAGATTATGTGCTATAAAAACCGGACATCTTCACGTGCTAAGAACAGAATTATCTCACAGCATTGAGCAATGATTTACGAATTTCGGCTGCTTTTTCCTGTATTTTTCTCACAACGGGCGGTGGGGAGGAATCTACTTCGGCTTCGTCACTTCCGATGGGACGGTATCCGCCTGCTGCAACAGAATCATGCTGCGTCCATCCACGCTTATCTTCTGGTTTGCCTTGCTGGTCTGGCTATGTTCACCGGAGAAGCCTCCGTGGGTGTCAAACATCCTGGTCCATCCACGCGCCCAATCCTCACCAGGCAAGACGAATTCGAGGGGCTGATCGTAGGCATTCAAAATCAGGTAGAAACTCTTGTCAACCACCTGTTCGCCATGGGGGCCGGGCGTGACGATGCCCTCGCCATTGAGGAACACGGCAAGCGATTTCGCAAAGCCAGCCTGCCAGTCCCGCTCCGACATTTCGCGGCCGTCTGGCGTAAACCAGGCGATATCGCGTTCCCTTGATCCCCGCACTGACCGCCCTTCGAACCATCGTCTTCGGCGGAAGACAGGATGCTCCTTCCGGAGGGCAACGAGCGCCCGGGTAAGGTCGAGCAGTTCTTTGTCCGCATTTTCCCAGTCGAACCATGTGAGTTCGTTATCCTGGCAGTAGGCGTTGTTGTTGCCCCTCTGGGTCCGCCCGATTTCATCCCCGCCCAGCAGCATGGGAACGCCTTGCGACAATAAGAGGGTCGCCAGGAAATTCCGCCTCTGCTGAGCACGCAAGGCCTTTACCTTCGGCCTGTCGGTGTGCCCTTCCACCCCACAGTTCCAGGAGCGGTTGTCGTCGGTTCCGTCGCGATTTTCTTCGCCGTTTGCCTGGTTATGTTTCTCGTTGTAGGAAACCTGATCCCGCAGCGTGAAGCCGTCGTGCGCGGTCACAAAGTTGACGCTGGCGGTGGGCCGGCGGCCGCTCGATTCGTAGAGGTCGGAGCTGCCGGTCAGGCGGTACGCCAGCTCTGGAACCGTCTGGTCCTCGCCCCGCCAGTAGTCGCGCGCCGTGTCTCGATATTTGCCGTTCCATTCCGCCCAGCCCGGAGGAAAGTTGCCCACCTGGTAGCCGCCCTCGCCCAGGTCCCAGGGCTCGGCAATCAGCTTCACCTGTGAGATCACCGGGTCCTGGTGAACCACGTCGAAGAAAGCGCTCAGGCGGTCCACTTCGTGCAATTGCCGGGCCAGCGCTGAGGCCAGATCAAAGCGGAATCCGTCCACGTGCATCTCGAGCACCCAGTACCTCAAACTGTCCATGATCAATTGGATCGATCGGGGGTTCCGCATGTTAAGCGAATTTCCACATCCCGTGTAGTCCGTATAAAGGCGTGGATTGTCATCGTCCAGGCGGTAGTAGCTGGCGTTGTCAACGCCCCGAAAACAGAGCGTGGGACCCAGGTGATTGCCCTCCGCCGTGTGGTTGTAAACCACGTCGAGGATCACTTCGATCCCGACCCGGTGCAGAGCTTTCACCATGTTCTTGAATTCGTTCACCTGCCGCCCCAGCGCTCCCGCGCCGGCAAAACGAATGTCGGGAGCAAAATAGCCGATGGTGTTGTAGCCCCAATAATTGGTCAGGCCGCGCTCCGCCAGGCGCCGCTCGGTCACCGAATGGTGAACCGGCATCAGTTCAACCGCAGTGATTCCGAGCGAGTGGAGGTGATCAAGGATGGCGGGGTGGGCCAGTCCGCTGTAATTTCCGCGCTGTTCCGCGGGAACCCTGGGATGGCGCGCAGTGATTCCCTTTACGTGGAGTTCGTAAATGATGGATTTGTGCAACGCAATCCGCGGCGGCTTGTCGTCCTCCCAATTGAAAGCGGGATCGATCACCACGCTTTTGGGCATGGCAGGAGCGCTGTCTCGTTCGTCCATTTTCAGGTCTTCGTCGGGATTTCCAGCCGGATAGCCGAACATGCTGTCGTCCCACTTCAGCACCCGGTCGATTGACTTGGCATAGGGATCGAGAAGCAACTTGGCAGGATTGAAACGGTGGCCCTTGGAAGGCTCGTAAGGGCCGCTTACACGATAGCCGTAACGTTGCCCGGGCACCACTTCGGGCAGATAGACATGCCAGACCTGGTCGGTCTGTTCAGTGAGGTTGATTCGCTCGATTTCCTTGTTTCCCCTTTCTCCATCAAACAGGCACAGCTCAACGCCAGTACCGTTCTCCGAAAACAGGGCGAAGTTAGTTCCTTTACCGTCCCACGTTGCGCCCAGCGGGTAAGGCCCTCCCGGCCAGACCTTCATGCGAGCCTCCGGACTCTTACCGATTCATGTCTCGAACTGCACGACTGCAGTGGGAATTCGACTTCACCAATGATTATCGAATGAATGGCTTGCCGAGTACAAACGCTGCTATGGTTGGCCGGTTCGGAAACCCATGACGCAGGAAAATGAGGGACGAGGAGCTAATCTTGGGAGGAGCTTGTTGAAAAGCGCCAGGAACATCTGTCAGTGTGTGGTGTTTTGTATTGGTGAACTGACGACATTTGTAGATATGACCGCAATGCCGAGGACTAACGCACATAAGAGGAGAGATCAACGCAGTATGAGGATGAAAATCAGTCCTCCGCTCGAAGCAGCTTTTACTAATACGGGATGTCGTGCTCGCTTTCAAGCTGGAGTCCTTGAGGAGTGATTTTGTAAGTTTTCTCATGCCTGGGCGGCAGATGGCCTAACTGGGTCTCACGGACGTATTCACTCTCATTCAAGTAGCTGATGACAAGCATATTGTTATTCACTGTGAGATTTCCGCCAAAGAGGTTCTCGGTCGTCCATTGGGATTTCAAGTCTTTCCCGTCGAACGTGTACAGGACAGCGGTCAGGCGGCGATGGCTCATTCCCAACCTCCAGCCGTAAGCAAGAAAGCGAAAATCGCCTGCCTCTGAGGGAGGCAAAATCACGTAATGGAGGTCCGTGCGCGGCACAAAGTGACTGATTGTAACTTCGCGGCTGTGACCGTTTTGATTTTCATAGATCGCAAGTACATTGACACGCCAGATGTCGCTCCAACCAAGAGTGTAACCGGCGCCGATCAATTCCACGTTTTTCCAGGGCGCTACAAAGACGGAAGGGGTTCCAGCCGCCGGGTACTGTAACTGTGAAAAAACCTGCTCAAGCTCGCGACGCACCTGGACGATATTCGGCGAGCGATTGGCGATCCACGTGGTCAGATGGCTCACAACAAGTTTCTGAATTTCATCCGTGATAGGTTTTGCCTCATCAACGTCGAGTCCATAGAGTTGTTTCCCCAGAGACTCGACTTTCTCTGCGAGCCCGGGTGGCTCTTTTTGTTCCTTTTTCTTGCGCGCCTGCGCCGTCCCGGTGCCGAATACGATGGCGGCAATCAGCAGGCCCGCAAGGATTCCAGCCGATCGAATGTTTCGTGATTGATCTTGTTGTTCCGCCACTTTACCCTGGCCTCCCTGACAGTCATCCTGTGAAATGGGACTGAATCTCCCCTTGTCCTTAGATGCACAGGATCTCGGTTTACGCAATCTTCTTGAATGCTCGAAGGATCTCCTCATCCTGGTCTTCAAACACCGTGCGAAGGTCCAGCAATAGCCGGCCGCGCTCCACGCGGGCAATGATGGGCGGCTTATTCTGCCGGAGCGCGGATTCAATTTCCTGTGCGCTCAGCTTGCGATGATGAACCGCAATCAGTCTGGCGGGCAACGACCGCGCCGGTGTTGAGCCGCCGCCAATCACCGATTCGCCATCCTCAACTCGGGCAGAAATGGAGGGCAGTTCCGCCAGTTTCTCGGCAAGAGAGACCGCCCGCGCCGCAAGCTCTCTGATCGGCAGCCGGATCATGCGCAGCGCCGGGACGTCATCCATTTTCCCGTCAAGATAGAACCGGATTGTCGCTTCGAGTGCCGCGATGGTCAGCTTGTCTACGCGCAGCGCGCGGAACAGCGGATTCCTGCGGATGCGATCTACGAGTTCCGTCTTGCCGGTAATCAGGCCGGCCTGCGGACCTCCCAGCAGTTTGTCTCCGCTGAAGGTCACCACGTCCGCGCCTTCTTTCAGGCTTGTTCCGACCGGTGGTTCGTCCTGAATGCCGAAAGAACTGAGATCAGCCATACAACCGCTGCCCAGATCTTCGATCAGGGGCAGGTAATGCTGGTGTGCCAGCCCCGCCAGTTCCGCCACTGTAACCCTTTCTGTGAATCCCACAATGCGAAAGTTGCTGGGGTGAACACGCAGCAGCGCCTTCGTGTTGTCGTTGATCGCGTCGGCGTAATCGGCCAGCCGTGTCCGGTTGGTGGTGCCCACTTCCCTCAGAACGGCTCCGCTTTTCGCGCAGATGTCCGGAATGCGGAAGGAACCTCCGATCTCAATAAGTTCCCCCCGCGAGACGACGATCTCGCCACCCGCGGCAAGCGTATTCAACGTGAGAAACACGGCCGCGGCGTTGTTATTCACCGCCAGAGTCCGCTCGGCGCCCACCAGTTGCGCAAGCAGGCTGTCCGTATGCGTGTCGCGCTTTCCCCGCCGTCCCTCTTCAAGATCGTATTCGAGGTTCGAATAGCTGCTGGCGATTTCGACCAGGTGCTCCAGGGCCTGGCGAGCGATAGGCGCACGGCCCAGGTTGGTGTGGAGAATCACCCCGGTGGCGTTGATGACGGGTTGGAGCGAATATCCTGCCAGGGCTCTGGCAGTCGAGACGATTTCCTCCTCCACCTTCTCGGGCGAGAAGGTCGTGGTGGTCCCGTTCATAATTCCTTCCCGCAAACCCCGCAAGACATTCCGGGCGGCATGGACGACAACCCGGTGGCCCAGTTCGCCTTCGAGATGGCGGAGAGTCCTGCTACCCAGCAATTCATCGACGGACGGAATCCGGCGAAGCAATTCCTTCACAGTATTTGCATCGCCCTTTGTTTCCATTGAAGGCGCTCCCGGGCCCGCTGGCAAGACCGCAAGGCTCATTGAAACAATGCATGGTCATTTCAACACATAAGAGGAAGGAGGGTCAACCTGTGCAGCCTTGGAGGTGGCCCTGGGGAGGCAGTCACCACGAGGACCCTTTGTTTTGGTGCATCCTGCCTGGCGGCGTTATAATGACGTATCCGGCACTCCCGATGTTGAATCCAAATCACAAATCTCAGGAATTTTCATGAAACCAATCACTCGTGCATTGCTCAGCGTCAGCGATAAGACCGGAATCGTCGACTTCGCTGCCGGACTCGAAGAACTCGGTGTCGAAATTGTCTCAACGGGCGGCACCGCAAAGCTGCTCCGCGAGAAAGGCGTCAAAGTTCGCGATGTTTCAGAACTCACCGGTTTTCCGGAGATGCTTGACGGTCGCGTCAAGACGCTGCATCCCAAGGTCCACGGCGGCATCCTGGCCATCCGGTCGAATCCAGGCCATGTGGCAGCATTGAAAGAACACCAGATCAGCACGATCGACCTTGTCGCCGTCAACCTCTATCCCTTCGAAAAGACGGCCGCCAAACCCGGCGTGGAATTCGCGGAGTTGATCGAAAACATCGATATCGGGGGCCCCACGATGATTCGATCGGCCGCCAAGAATTTTGAAGATGTCGCCGTCGTAGTTGACCCGGCGGACTACACAAGCGTCGTTGAGGAAGCCCGCAAGAATGGCGGGCTTGAGCGCGAAACTCGTCTGCGCCTGGCGCGCAAGGCATTTGCCACCACCGCGACCTATGACGGTTTCATTTCCACTACCTTGCAGCAGCGCGCGGAGCCGGGCCTGCCAGCAAACCTCCATCTGAATTTCCAGAAGGTCATGGATTTGCGCTATGGCGAAAACCCTCACCAGAGCGCAGCGCTCTATCGCAACAACGCCGCCGGCGGCCGGGGACTTGCAAACGCTCCCCAACTTCATGGCAAGGAACTTTCCTACAACAATCTGGTGGATCTGGAAGCGGCCTGGCGGCTGGCGCAGGAATTCACGGAGCCGGTGACAGCCATCATCAAGCATACCAATCCCTGCGGCATTGCCATCGGCAAGACATTGGTGGAAAGTTACCGAAGGGCGCTTTCCGCAGATCCGGTCTCGTCCTTTGGCTCGGTGATCGCGGTGAACCGCAAACTTGATCTGGCGACGGCTGAGGAAATGGCCGAATTGTTTGTTGAAGCGATCATCGCGCCGGGATTTGACGTCGACGCCCTCGAGCGGCTGAAGGCCAGGAAAAACCTGCGCCTGATCGACATGTCGGCGATGGCGGGTGACGAATATGGTCTGCAACTGAAGAGTGTGGGTGGCGGGCTGCTGGTCCAGACTCCGGACACCATGGTAGCCAGGCCTGAGGATTGGAAATGCGCGACCAAACGCAAGCCTACGCAAGAAGAGATGCGCGCGCTGGCGTTTGCCTGGCGAGTGGTGAAGCATGTCAAGTCCAACGCGATTGTTTTCGGGCGTGATGGCATGATAGTAGGAGTCGGCGCCGGCCAGATGAGCCGCGTGGATTCCGTCAAGCTGGCGGCCATGAAAGCCCGCGACCTCAAGCATGATCTGAAAGGAACGGTGGTGGCTTCCGATGCTTTCTTCCCCTTCCCGGACGGCGTGGAAGAAGCCGCCAAAAACGGCGCCACAGCCGTGGTCCAGCCGGGCGGTTCAGTTCGCGATCATGAAGTGGTTGAAGCCGCTGATCGCCTGGGCATGGCCATGATGATGACCGGCATCCGGCACTTCCGCCACTGATTCCGTGCAGCAGCAACTGGCATCCACGGTCAGCGTTCTGAGTGCCGGCCGTGATTCTTTGCGCCTGAAGATTTCACGGTCAAATCCAACTGCGACATAGTCAACGGCTCGGCTCCGCTCGAAGCAGTGAGAAGCAACCAATAGGAGGCTGCTTTTCTACAGTTTGATTATGGACTGGGTGACGCTGCAGGTACTGGGTGTGCTTCTTCTTGCTGCGCTGATTCGTTCGGCGTTTGGATTTGGCGAAGCCTTGGTGGCTGTGCCACTACTTGCCCTGATCATGCCGGTCAAATCAGCGGCGCCCGTTGCGGTCCTGGTCTCCATCACCATAGCCGGCGTCGTGCTTGTGCAGGATTGGTCCGAGGTTCACGTGCGCAGCGCCGGATGGCTCGTGCTCCCGACTTTGCTAGGTATCCCCTTGGGCCTGCTGCTCCTCGCCAAGGTAGCTGAGCCAATCGTGAAGGCGATCCTCGCGATTGTGATCATCGCCTTTTCGACATACTCCCTGCTGGGCGGGAGGCGGCCTGCGCTGAAGGACGACCGTCTGGCATGGGTGTTCGGATTCAGCGCCGGAGTGCTCGGCGGTGCATATGGCATGAATGGACCGCCGCTCGTGATTTATGGCGTGCTCCGCGGGTGGTCGCCCAGGCACTTCCGGGCGACCTTGCAAGGGTACTTTTTTCCGGCGAGCCTGGTGGTCATGGGCGGTTACTGGCTGGCGGGGTTATGGACCGCCACAGTGACTCGCTACTACCTCGTATCGCTCCCCTTGGTGCTGGCAGCGATCTTCGCCGGGCGAGCCATCAATCGCCGAATGCGCAGCCACCGGTTCCTCTTTTACATGCACGTTGGTCTCGCCGTCATTGGAGCGGTACTGCTGTTGCAGGCTTTGCGCGGGTAGACTGCGGGTGCAAAGTTCCTGTGGCGTACGTTCTAACAAGTTGCTGAATAACGTGTAGAGGCGGCTTTGTGCCGCCATGCACCGAAAAACTTGTAGCGGCGGCTTTATGCCGCCACACACCGATTGCAAAGGCCGAAGTCATGGCGACCTAAAGTCGCCGCAAGGATCAGGTACGAGGATTTTCAGCAACCTGCTGAAGGATCCACTGAGCGCTGCCCGTGGCGTTCACAAGCCGGACCTACCCTTTGGCAGCGTAGTAGCCCTGGCGGGCAACGACCCGGTATTTGATCTTCTTGCCCTTCTTATTGGTGATGATGAGCGGATTCCCTTGGGCGTCGACCAGCTTCACTTCCAGCTTGTGATATTTTCCATCCTTGGCGCTGTCTGTTGGAACAAAGCCGAGGCTATACTCACGCCGGAGTTGGCCCGCAATCTGCTCATAGACGCTCGGCACAGCCCCTTCAAATCGTGGGAAATAAGCCTGCCCGCCGGAAAACCTGCAAATCGAGTTCAGACCATTCTTGGCCTGCAGTGTGTCGATAGTATCGCCGTACCGAATCGAGACCCACTCCAGAATGCTGATCGCATAGATTGGAGTGTTCGAACCCTTGGCGATCTTCAGCATCTGGCCATAGGTCAGCTTGCTCATGCTGTCATATCCGGTGCAGATCACTACAATTGCCTTGCGGCCCCCGACATTCCTCATCCGATTGATGCAGAAATCCAGGGCATCGTAAAGGTTGCTTTCGCTGAAGCCTGGCATCGTCAACGAGTCCAGCGCCGACCGGACCTGGAAGCGGTCATGCGTGAAATCCTGCAGAATGTGGGGCCGCATGTCGAACTCCACAACCGCCACCCAGTCATGGGGCTCCATGAAATTAAGGAACTGGTAGGCATCCTCCAGCGCGAGGTAAAGATAACCCCACCATCTGTTGCTGAACTGGATCAGCATGGTTACCGTGATGGGAGCTTCCGCCGTGGAGAAGTTGGTGACCGTTTGAGGAACGCCATCGTCCAGCACTTTGAAATTATCTTTCTGTAGGCCGGTGATGGGATCGCCGTCCTGATCCGTCACCAGCACATCGAGGTTCACCAGGTTCGATTGGGTTGACAGGGTGTAAACCTCATTGGGATTGATCTTCTCCGGCTGCTTTTCCTTGGGCGCTTGCTGCTGAGTCTCCTGAGGAACCTTCTCCGGCTGCTCGGAAGGCTGGTTTACAGGCTCTTGTATTTGAGGCTTTGCGGACTTCTTTGGCGCATAAACCGTCTCGCCAGTCGATGGCGTGGGTCCCGGTCCCTGATCGTGTTGGGCTCGCGCAATCCCGTTGGCCACCAAAATCCAAAAGCCAACGCCGGCACAAACAACCACTGAGCCCCATACAACCTTGCTCTTCGTGATTTTCATAGCGGGTTCTCCCTTGAATTATGATGCCATCCCCGTGCACAGCGGTCAACCTAAGGATTAAAGCCAATCAGTCTCCACGCACCCTCCCCCATCGTTCTTTCCTCTTGCTTTGGCCGCCCGGTTGCGGTATATGAAATCGACGGTATATCACAGAGGCCCGACCGCGTAATTGCTCAACCCTGCCCTGAACGCCGGGTTTTTTGAAGAATCCTCACCCGTTGGAGTGACACTATGAATGCACACTCACCTCAGGTCATGGCGGAGAACGAGACCGCACTCGAGCCCAAACCCGCGAGCTCCAGCCTGCACGCTGTTGCGCCTTCCGAGCGCGTCGTCTCGGTGGATGCCTTGCGCGGCTTTGACATGTTCTGGATCGCGGGGGGTGCCCCGTTTGCGATGGAATTCTTCAAGCTGTTTGCGAACCCGCTGCCGCCCTGGCTTGCCGGGCAGTTCGAGCACACGCCCTGGATAGGTTTCGATTTCTGGGACATCGTCATGCCCCTCTTCCTTTTCATCGTGGGCGTAGCCATGCCCTTCTCCATCGGCAAGCGCGTCGAGCGAGGCGACAGCCGCCGCAGCATCTACCGCAAAGTGGCCTACCGCGTGATCATACTTTGGGTTCTGGGCATGGTGGCGCAGGGTCATTTGCTGCTCTTCACCCTCGGCAACTTCCAGATTTACAGCAACACGCTGCAGTCGATTGCCGCCGGCTACCTGATCGCCTCGATTGCGCTGGTGGAGTTGCCGGCGCGCTGGCAGGCGGGGCTCGCGGCGGCGCTGCTGATGGCTTTCTGGGCCCTGATGATGTTTGTTCCGGTACCCGGCTTCGGCGCCCGAGTCATGACGCCCCAGGGCAACCTGGCCATGTGGATTGACACCGCCATCCTCGGCCCCTTCCGTGACGGTACGAATTATACGTGGATTCTCAGCAGCCTCGGCTTCGGCGCCACCACGCTGATGGGCGTCATGGCCGGCCATCTGCTGCGCGGGCCCAAGCCCAAGGAACGGAAAGCGCTGCTGCTGGC
Source organism: Acidobacteriota bacterium (assembly GCA_021827245.1). The sequence continues at coordinate 10,092 of JAKAWN010000216.1, forward strand.
GATTTCCGGAGTGGCCTGCCTCTTAGCGGGCTGGCTGTGGAGCTTCGAGTTCCCCATCATCAAGCACATCTGGACCAGCTCGATGGTGCTCTGGTCGGGCGGCTGGTGCCTGCTGCTGCTGGCGCTGTTCTACTACGTGATCGACGTGCTGGGCTACCGCCGCTGGGCATTCTTTTTCATCGTCTTCGGCATGAACGCCATCGTCGCCTACATCGCTCCGGACATTATTCCGTTTAAGACCATTAGCCACACGCTCTTCGCCGGGCTTGCAACGCACTTGGGAATGTTCGGCAACTTCCTCCTCGCCGCCGGCACCCTAGGCATCCTGTGGCTCGGCCTCTATTACATGTTCCGCAAAAAGACCTTTGTGCGGATTTAGGAGACACTGTAGCGGCGCTCTATGAGCGCCGGTTTTTTCCCGAAGGAAGAAGGACCTGCGGTCTCTGACCGGAGGACGGCACTCGCTGTCATCCAGAACGTAGAGGAGTTGAATCGTGGTAATGCCAGAAGGGCAAGAGCACGACCGGAAGCCGGAGCAGAATCGTAAGAAATGGGTTGCTGTATCTGAGTGGGCACCGTCTCCGGAATGGGAGCGCATCGACCAGAGGTATTCTAGTGTAGTGTCCACGAATTAAGTGCACAACGTTTTTCGCCTCTTTCGACTGCGAGGCAGAGTACAGCCGGGTTGAATCTGTTCCAGAGTCTGGCGGCAGCGCGAGAGCTTTTCCTTGATCGATTCTACGGTCGCCGTCCAGACAAAG
>JAKAWN010000217.1 GCA_021827245.1 Acidobacteriota bacterium
GATAGGTGAATTGGCGACTAACCTCTCGTTGAGATCGGAGACGCGTGAAATGAGCCTCAACTTGTTTGAAGTGAAGCTCGTTTACAGACAGCAAGAGAGTGTTACCAACAAGATTTGAACGGCCTGCTACCATTAACATGTTGATCGATCCAATGGATACGAAGCAGTCTCGGAAGAATTCCTTGCGCGTCGAGGCAAGAGCAAGACTCGGTTGGTTGCAATCGGCGTGAAGGAAGTGCGGAAGTGGGCGAAAAAACTGCCGCGCGGCAGCAGCGTCATTGATCTGGGCGGCGGGCCCGGCATTCCCATCAAGGTGGTACTGGTCGAAGAAGGACTTGAAGCCTTCGGCGTGGATGCAGCACCGTCGTTTGTTGCGGCATTCCAACGCAAGCTGCCCGGCACACCCATTGTTTGCGAATCCGTTCTAGAGTCGAGATTATTTGATCGCACCTTCGATGCTGTCTTGGCAATTGGGCTGATGTTCCTTCTCAAGGCTGAAGAGCAGCATCGCCTGGTTCGGAGATTCGCCGATATCATGGTGCCGGGCGGCCGCTTGCTATTCACCGCAACCGCCAAGCCCGTCGTTGGGATCGACGCGATGACAGGGTTGGAATAAGTCTCTCTAGAGGCCAGGCAGTACAGGAAGCTGCTCGGAGCCGTGGGTATATCGGTCGCGGCGGAGTACGAGGATGAAGGCGAAAACCACTATTTCGATGCCCTAAAAGAAAAATAGCGTAACAGAAATCAATCCCCTGAGGCGACCGGAAGTCATGTCAAGTGCGCGCGTTCGTCGCCGGCATCGGTGTCAGATGCACGTATCGGCTTGTCGAAGAATTGCCGCTGCCGGGTACACGTGCCAGCCCAAATGCATATTACGATATTCGCTTGCTGTCACGATTGCACTAGTCGGGACGCTCTTGAGTCGCACGGAAAGGCCCACTACTTACTTTGGCCCGAGGTTGGCGAGAGCCGCGGGGGCAACGTCACTTTTTTTGTGATTCGAGCGCCGCGCGCAGCTTGTCGGCGAGTGTGGAGTGGCCCTGGGCGGCGGGAGCATTGCGCTCCGTCCACTCGCGCACTTCCTCGGCCTCGCGCGCTTCCTGGACTGCCTTCGCGCTCAGGCGGATGCGGCGGCCCGACGGGTCGACTTCCAATACGATCACCTCGACGTCCGCCCCTACCGGAAGCGCTCGCTTCAGATCGGCTTCCTTCGCAACGCCGGTTTCGCTCAAGGGGATGACGCCGGTACGCCCGGGGGCGAGGTACACGAACACGCCGAATTTCTCGTGCCGCTCCACTTTTCCCGTCAGGCGCGCGCCCTGGACGATGCCCGGCCGGGTTGCCGCAGATCCCTCGGTCCGCCCCCAGGCTTCTTGAACCAGCGCCAAGCCGATCCGTTTCTTCTCGGGTTCGACAGCGAGAATCTCAAAGTTGGCCGTCATGTCGGGAGTTACCTGAGCTGCCCAGCCCTCCGCTCGTCCAGTGGGCTCGAATGTAGAAGCATGGGCCAGCCCCTCGACGCCCGGCTCGAGTTCCACGAAGGCCCCGAACGGCGCGACGCGCGTGACGCGGCCGGGCCGCACTTGGCCCACTTTGTACATCTCTTGCACTCGTGACCAGGGGTCGGCGGAGAGCTGTTTTAACCCGAGCGAGATCTTCTGCTTCTCCTCGTCCACACCCAGGACCTTCACCGTGATCTCGTCGCCGGCCTTGACCATCTCCGCCGGGTTCGAGACGCGCGACCACGCCATCTCGGACACGTGGAGCAGCCCCTGAACACCGGCGCCCAGATCAATGAACGCGCCGAACTCGCGGACGGAGGTGACACGGCCGGTCATGACGGCGCCGGGAATGATCTTCCCACGGACCTTCGCCGCATTCGCGCGCTGCTCTTCCTCGAGGAGCGCGCGGCGGCTGACGACGATGTTAGCGCCTTCTTCTTTGTACTCAGTGATGCGGAATTCGTAGACGCGCCCTGCGTGCTCCACCGGGGTTGCGCCACGGAGGTCAATTTGGGAAATCGGACAGAAGGCGCGGCGACGGCCGATCCGCACCTCGTAACCGCCCTTGACCTCCCGTTCCACCTTCCCTTCCACCGGAAGGCCGCCTTGGAACGCTGCTTCGAACTGCCGATCGCTGGCGGCCGCCCCCGCCAGCTTACGGGAGAGCTTCAATCCGCCCGCCGTTGAAATCACCATGGCCTGAACCGTGTCGCCCACCGCGATTTCGACCTCGCCTTCGGCGTTCTTCAATTCGGCGATCTCCATCACCGCCTCACCCTTCTGACCAACGTCGACCAACGCCACCTCCGGACCGATGGCCACGACCCTGCCCTCGACCCGTTCGCCTTGCTCGAGCCGCTCGGCCAGTACCGAAGCCTCGAACATCGCGGCAAAGTCTTCCGAGTGATCACTCACAGTACGCTCCTCATCATAATTGCAGTTCGCCGCCGGACTCATTCCCCTCTTCCGGCGGTCTTGAACAAATATCGCTCAAATTCTCTTCTCACAGGAATCGTATCACACGGCGCTGGCCAACCATTCGTTTTGGTCGGATCACCAGCGACTCGGAACGCACCCTACGCCAGCAGGCCAACACTTGACTGTAAGTGGGCAACCCGCCCCCTGGCTCAAAAAGCTCGTGGGCGACCGGCCAACGCACGGCAAGACCGTTACCCGTCAACTTGACCGTTTTTGTCAAACTTCCGAATGTCTCGTCATTTGGGCAGAATCGGTAAACCCCTACCGATTACTCATACTCATTGATGACGCCGGGATTCCATCTCGAGGTCTTCGCTTGCTACAGTGCTCGTCCTTCAAACCCTTGAACCAGACTTTTGGGGATATTCAGTGGGGGGGAACCCCCACTTGTCTGACAACACATTTTTGCTGCCGAGCGATGCGGTTCGATTGACGCGGGTACCTAGAATTGGTCGCAAAAGGACTGAACCGGCGTGGCCGCAAAAGTCTGTCCAGCATTGACTTCATTGTTCCAGCCTCCTAAGTGTCCGACTTCAGCCGAAATGGGACGGTTGATTTAGGGTTTTGAAGCTATAGTTTTTGCCCTGGTTCACACCCAACCCGCGTTAGAATGCGCGGCACATGAAGGAAGTGAACCATGAGCGAAGGTTCAGTCCGAACAGTAGGAAGCCCCCCGCCCGGGCGGGGGTAGCCGCGCGTCAATTGATCCGCCGGTTGAAAAATCCGGCCGAACAGCGCGAAAATATGACTGGTTTGACTAGGAGTGTGTCGGGGATAAGGTTTTTGGTACGAACAATCAATAACTTACAGACATTGCAAAAGCTCTAACTTGTTGATTCTACGTGTGATGAAATCTATCTCCGACAGGCTCCTAGACACAAGCCTGTTCCGAATTAATGCCAGGCATCAGCCTTCGGAGCAAAGGGGAGATGACAACCACATCAGGAGACACTTTATGCCACGCAAACCAATTGCATCCAGTCTCCCGGACACGTTTCTTGGAAAGCTCCAGAAGGGGGAATCCGTTCACGAATTCCGTAACAAACAACACATTTTTGCGCAAGGCGATGCGGCTGACTCGGTTTTCTACTTGCGGAAGGGTAAGGTCAAATTGGCCGTCGTATCCAAGCGCGGCAGGGAAGCTGTGATTGGTATGGTTGAGCCAGGAGAGTTCTTCGGCGAAAGTAGCTTAGTGGCGGGACACCCTCTGCGTATGGCGAGTGCCACCTCCATAGGACATTCGACCATACTTCGGTTTGAGAAGGCCACCGTCGTGCGACTGCTACATGAGGACGCCGAATTTGCGGATTGCTTCGTGTCATACACGCTGGCTCGCACTGTACGAGTGGAAGAGGATCTCGTGGATCAGCTTTTCAATTCCACCGAGAAGAGGCTGGCTCGGGTTCTCCTGCTTCTCGCCAACTTTGGTCAAGATGGCAAAGCCCAGGCAGTAATTCCCCGGATCAGTCAAGAGACTCTGGCGCAAATGGTTGGCGCCAGTCGCCCCAGGGTGAGTTCATTCCTGAACAAGTTCAGGAAACTGGGCTTCATTGAATACAATGGCGGCCTGAGAGTTAATAGTTCTCTCATCCGAATGGCCCTTCGCGACTGATTGAACCGCTTCAGTGCGTGCCACCTCCGTCGCTGTATTTCCCCCAACTGTTCCATACAGAACAGCTTCTTATCGCTGATATGCCATTATACAGGTGGGGTCGGCTCTCCAAGCTGTTACTTCGCCGACTGTATGCAGGGCCGGAGATTTTACGACTCGGCTTTGTCGACAAGTTGGGACTCCAACAGCAACACGGGCGACACGATTTCGGGCACACCCCTGGATTGAACCCGGAGGGCAAAGTCCAATGAAGATTCTGCTTTACAATCCCGACAATGAAGTTACGAACAACTTTATGCCGCACCTGTGGATGTTTCTCCTGAAGTCACTTACGCCTCCGCCTCATGAAGTCATTCTGCTGGATGGCAATGCGCGACGCATGAGCGAGCAGGAGGTCGTTGAGTACGTTCGCGACCATCATATCGGCCTGGTGGGGATTGGAGCCATGACGCGCATGGCTGCTAAAGCCTATCGGGTGGCGGACGCGGTACGCGCCGCTGGCGTGCCGGTGGTGATGGGCGGGCCCCATGTCACCGAAGTCCCGGATGAGCCTTTGGGGAGGGATGGCGGTCCACGCCACGCCGACTCGGTAGCCCTCGGTGAAGCTGACTTTACTTGGCCCAGGATTGTGGCTGACGCGGAGCGAGGTGAGTTGCAGGAGGTTTATGCGCCCCTGGACGCGGAGGGTAAAGAAGTAAAGCCCTCTCTGCAGGATTACCCTCAGATTCCCTGGGCCCGCATGGATCTCGAACAGTTCAACCTGATCAAGCATCTGCCCGGATTGGTGCGGCGGATTCTCCGTCGCCTGGGGATGAAATGGCAGGCTTTCCATTTGATTCCCATCGAATCCGGGCGAGGCTGCCCCTATGGATGCGAGTTCTGTACGGTAACGGGGTTCTTTGGAGACTCGATTCGTTTCCGTTCCAACGAAAGCATAGTGAATGAACTCCTTGCGCTGAAGGCGCTCGCCAAGCGGCAAAAAGGCGAAATTGCAGTTTTCTTTGTTGACGATAATTTTGCCATCAATCCCCGCCGCACGAAGGCGCTCTTGCGGGAGATTATTGCCCGCAACGCGCAGATCCCCTGGGTAGCCCAGATCAGCATGAATCTGCTGCGAGACGAAGAACTGGTTTCCCTGATTGCCCAGAGCGGCGGCAAGTGGATCTTCATGGGCCTGGAATCGATTGATCCCGAGAATCTGAAGAGTGTTTCCAAGGGCTTTAACAAGCCGGCCGAATACAACGCTGTTCTGGAACGCCTCAGCCGGCACAATCTTTATGCTATAACTTCATTCATCTTTGGCATGGATGGTGATCGTCCCGGTGTCGCAGAGCGCACTCTGGAGCAGATTCGCTCCTGGCCCCCCGGGCTTCCCGTGTTTGGCCTCCTGACTCCTTACCCTGCAACACCACTTTACAACAAGCTCGCCGCCACAGGCCGTCTGACCCGTCCCAGGCACTGGCTGGACTTTAAACCCTTCGTGATGGCCTACTCTCCACTGGGGCTTTCCGCGGAACAGTCTGAAGCTGAGGTACGGCAAGCTTGGAAAGCCTCATACTCACCAAAGGCCATGGCGTCGGCCTTGGAGCGCCTCAAGGATAAGCCGATCGGAGATCGGATCATCCACTTGTGTTCGCGCCTGGCGTTTCGGGGCATTTACTTTCCCCAACTGAGGCGCAGAGACTGGGTGCGGCTGGTCTTCGAAAACCGGGGTCCAATCTTCAAGATCGTTGGATCAGCACTGGGGGCGAAATTTAAATCGCACTCTGCGGCTGATTTGAGACATGCAGAATCGGATGAAATGCCGCTTGCTCCCGGTGGACCGCCCCGGGAAACGCTCTTCCCGGGAACATAACCTTGGGTATTCCCCTGGTAGTGCTTGGCCCAGAGATGGAATTGCGGTGGCTATGCGCTTAAATCTACTGGAGAAGATGAGATGCTGAAGTCGACTGAGTTTCACAGGTCATCCGTGTCGGGGACTTCGGATGATCCGGGCGGGGCGCCGGGCTTTCGTCCGCTCGGCCCGGCTCTAAAGGTACTTCTGGTTTGGCCGCGGTTCCCATCCTCGTTCTGGACCTTTGATGGAATTCTGGATCTTGTCCCCATCGAGACGGACCGGCCGCCACTCGGCCTGCTGACTGTCGCCGCACTCTGTCCAAAGACATGGACGCTAAGGCTGATCGACCGAAGCTTTGAGGACTTGCTCGATGCAGACTTGCTTTGGGCCGATCTCATCATGGTTAGCGGCATGCGCGTTCAGAAAGATGACATTCACGAAATCCTCCTGAGGGCGCGGGATCTGCGCAAGCGAACGATAATCGGCGGACCTTTCGCGAGCAGCGAACCGGAACTCTTACTTCGGCTGGCGGACCATGTGGTGGTAGGTGAGCCAGACGAGATCTTCCCTGAGATTGCTTCGACCTTGAACAGGGTTCTGCCAAGCGGCTCTATGTGGTCAAGGAAAAGCCTCATGTCAGCAAGACTCCTCTCCCCAGGTTCGATCTGCTTAAAATCGACAAGTATGCTTCGATGACCATTCAGTTCTCCCGCGGCTGCCCGTTTCAGTGCGAATTCTGTGACATCATCACCATTTACGGAAGGAAGCCACGAACCAAGCACCCTGCCCAGGTGATAGCCGAACTTGATGCCTTGTTTGAGCTTGGATGGCGCGACCAGGTCTTTATCGTCGACGACAATTTTATCGGGAACCACAAACTGGCTCTCGAACTGGCCCGTGAACTCCACAAATGGCAGAAATGTCACGGCTACCCGCTACTGTTCTACACCGAGGCCTCAATCGATCTTGCGCAAAGACCGGCATTGATTGACGCCATGGTGAAGGCAAACTTTTTTTACGTTTTCGTCGGAATCGAGAGCCCCTCCCCCAGGTCCTTGACGGAAGCTAAGAAATTTCAAAACCTGCGGCGTGATCCTTTGGAGAGTGTTCACTTCATCCAAAACCGGGGCCTCTGGGTGACCGCGGGTTTCATCATCGGGTTCGACTCCGATACCGAAGAAATCTTCGAGCAACAGAGGGACTTTATTGAGCAGGCAGCTATTCCATGGGCCATGGCTGGCTTTCTGCAGGCGCCTCCCACGATACCGCTTTTTGATTGAATGCTGAAAGAAGGCCGGATACTGATGGATACCAAAGCCGCCAGCAACTTCGATCCACCCAACTTCAAAACTCTTTTGCCCCTGCCAGTTCTGCTGAAGGGATTCCGGGAGCCGCAGAGAGCACCCGCAATTCCACTCTGGCCAATGCTTGGAATCCTGGTTCGCTCGATCGTTCACCAGGGTCTTTTCTCCAATTACCGGGGTGCGTACTGGAAGTTTCTGTTTCGGCTCCTCATGCATTGGCTGTTCGTTCCACGCAAGCTCAGCCTTGGGTTCGCGATGCTGCTGTCAGGACATCATTTCATACCCTACGCGAGGCGCGTCGAGGAACAATTGGAGATCGAACTCGATAAATGCAGGGTCCAGCAGGGGACCGCTGAATTACAAGAAGAGACGGCTGCTTGCTAGCGATCAGTTTGGTTTTTATGCAGGGCGCAAACCGTCCGAAAGAGACCAATAGTGGAACGGGGTGCTTTCAAGCCCGGAGGCAAAAACTGAACACAATACCCAATCGCTGAACGCTCCATGGCTTGCAGGTGTGGTACACTGAATTTGCGTCTGATGCACACAGTTCTGTCGCTTGGGTCAGATTAACTGTTCTCCCAATTTCCATTATCAATCCCATTCGCATATGGTCGACGCACGCGGATCTCTTAGTATCCGCAGGAGGAAGCAGTGTGAGCGACGCAAGCCAGGATTCACCTTTGGCACACGCAGAGCGTCAGATCAACCCGATGGCCTGGAAGGCGGTTGTCACCAGGTACCAGCAGCCCTCGCTGTGGCGCAGCATCTTTCAGATTGTTAACTCGGTGGTGCCTTACGTGGCACTCTGGTTTCTAATGGATTGGACCCTGGCGGTGTCCGGTTGGCTCATCCTGCCGCTGGCCATTCTGGCGGGTGGCTTTCTGGCGCGCATCTTTATCATCCACCACGATTGCGGCCACGGGTCATTCTTCAAGTCCCGAACAGCCAATGATGTTGTTGGAGTCGTTACCGGAGTGCTGACGTTCACTCCCTACCACTTCTGGCGCTTTGAACACGCCGTACACCATGCCGGCTCGGGCGATCTGGACAGGCGTGACCTTGGTTCCGTGTGGACCATGACGGTGCAGGAATACCTGGAGGCGCCCTGGTGGAAGCGGTTCGCCTATCGCGTCATGCGCAACCCGGTTGTCCTCCTGGTGGTGGTACCGTCGTTCCTGTTCCTGGTGGCACACCGGTTTGCCTCCGCACGCGCCAGCAGACGTGACCGGCACTCCGTGTATTGGACGAACGCCGCCATTTTAGCGATGGCCGGCTTGCTGAGTCTGGTGATAGGCCTCAAAGCATACCTCGTGATTCAACTCTCGGTGATGACGGTGGCGAGCACGGCGGGGGTCTGGCTCTTTTACGTGCAGCATCAATTTGAAGGAGTCAACTGGCAACGACACGGCAAGTGGGATTACGCCACAGCAGCCCTCGAAGGCAGTTCGTTTTACAAGTTGCCCAGGCTCCTGCAATGGTTTTCAGGCAATATTGGCTTTCATCACATCCATCACCTGAACCCGCGCATTCCCAACTACAACCTGGAGAAGTGCCACAACGAGGGTCTGATGTTTAAGCAGGTCAAAGCCATAACTCTCCGTTCAAGCCTAAAGTCCCTTTCGCTGCATTTGTGGGACGAATCTAACCAAGGATTGGTGGGTTACGGCTATCTCAGAACCCTTCGCAAGCGGTAGTGATTCTGCCAGCTTCCATAACGATCGGCCGCGCCAGAACGGCAGATGAGGTCAGTAAACAACCACCGCCTTCCGGGCGGCGTTACTTACTTTCGCTCCCAGGGTGAGCTGATCGTTCAGCCCACGCTGGAGACTGGGGGTCCTTCAAGTTGGGGGCAGCGGTCCGCTTCTTGACGGGCTTCGGGTAAGTCTTTTCAACGTACTCCTGAATGTCGCCCGGTGTAATACTCAGGTGATGCTCGGCGGGGGCTTCGCTTGTCTCGCGGTCCAGTTCCAGCTTCAATCGCGCAAAGCATATTCCTGGTCCATCCTGGATTCTAAAGGGTGGCGAGCGGAATGCATCGTTTGCAACATCAACAGTGAATTCTCGGGTCCCTTGGGGCGGATCAACCACTTGATAAGCATAGATCCGAGAGGCTGTACCGGGAGAGAAACCGCGATACTGGATGTACATAATAAGGGTCCTTTCCCCGTCCGTCATGGGCAGTAGAGGGCGTCTTTGCAGTGATGGTCGCCTGCGATTATCAGACGAACTATGCCTGTTTCGGGGCGGCCTGCGCGGCAGCTGCTGGCCCCCGTGTCCCCAGCACCTTTCGCAATTCGCGAGAGCGCTTCCGCCGGAGTATCTTTTGTTTTCGTAACCGGCCGAACCTTGATTTGTCGCCATTTCTTTCCGACATGACTTCCTCCTTCGTGTGCCCTGGGCTCTGTATTAGGCGGCAGATAACTTGGCTTGATCGCGTTCCCAACCAGTAGATCGCTTCGACGACCGATTTTTCTTAGTACATTCCGCCGCCCATGCCTTCCGGAGATCCCGCCGAAGTTTTACTCCCTTCGTCCGGGTACTCGCTGACCGAGGCCTCGGTCGTCAGGAGCAGCGAAGCAATGGACGCAGCATTTTGAAGCGCGGCGCGCGTTACCTTGGTGGGATCGACGACGCCATCCGCGACGAGGTCGCCAAAACTCTCGGTCTCCGCGTTGAAGCCATAGTTCGGGTTGCTGTTTGACTTCACTTTCTCCACCACCACCGCGCCTTCATAACCGGCGTTGGCGACGATCATACGAAGTGGCTCTTCGAGCGCGCGTCTGACGATGTTGGTGCCGATCTGCTCGTCGCCTTCGGCCTTGAGCTTTGCGAGCGCGGGGATGCAGCGCACCAACGCCACTCCGCCGCCGGGCACGATGCCCTCCTCGACGGCCGCCTTCGTGGCGTGCATGGCATCCTCGACCCGGGCTTTCTTTTCCTTCATCTCGGTCTCGGTCGCCGCACCCACTTTAATCTGGGCAACGCCCCCCACAAGCTTGGCAAGGCGCTCCTGCAGCTTCTCGCGATCATAATCGGACGTGGTCTCCTCGACCTGTGTCCGGAGCTGCTTCACCCGGCCTTCGATGTCGGCACTCTTGCCGGCACCCTCGATGATGGTGGTGTTGTCCTTGTCGATGGTAATCTTCCGGGCTTTGCCCAGGTCATCCAGCCTCACGTTCTCCAGCTTGATGCCCAGGTCCTCGGAAATGGCCTTGCCGTCCGTCAGGATGGCGATGTCTTCCAGCATGGCCTTGCGGCGATCGCCGAAGCCGGGCGCCTTCACTGCGGAGCACTGAAGCGTCCCACGCAGTTTGTTCACCACCAGGGTAGCCAGAGCCTCGCCTTCAACATCTTCCGCAATGATAAGCAACGGCTTGCGGGACTGGGCAATCTGCTCGAGTAGGGGCAGGATATCCTTCATCGCGCTGATCTTCTTCTCATGGATCAGGATCAGCGCGTTCTCCAGCACGCACTCCGTCCGCTCGGGGTCAGTAACGAAGTAGGGGGAGAGATATCCGCGGTCAAACTGCAGCCCCTCGACCACTTCGAGAGTGGTCTCCATGGTCTTTGATTCCTCGACCGTGATGACGCCGTCCTTGCCGACT
>JAKAWN010000218.1 GCA_021827245.1 Acidobacteriota bacterium
CGCCCCTGCTCATGGTCTTCGCACTTGGGAACCTCCTTATCTACCTGAACCCCAAAAACTTCCCGCTCGTCATTTCGGCCGCGGTCGACTACGCTCAGGCAAGTCTCGGCACGGTTCAGCTTGCCCTTGTGGTCACGGTGTTTGCCGTGATGGGATCGCTGCTGATTTTCCTGCCCATTGCGCTCGTCCATCTTGCGCGCCAGTCCTCGGCGAAGCTCTTTGATAAGCTGCGTCCCTGGCTTATCGCCCACAATGCCATCATCCTCGCGGTCATCTGCGTGATCGTGGGCGTGGCGATGCTGGGCAAGGCCTTCTCCGCCTTACTCTAACCCCACGCCGCTTCCCTGATCGCCCCGATCCATCGGGAAGCCACCCGCCCACAAGGTTGTGATGGCGGGTCGCGCAAGAAGTAGCGCAAACTGCCGTCGCTGCAGTCTGCGGCTTTTGTTCTTGTCAGGGTAACAATGGGGCCTGATGAACACGAAGAAAAAGCCGCGGACCTCAAAACCGGAGGACCGCGCTACCCACTCGGCTCCGCAGGCTGCAGACATTCTAAGGGGGATGTGAAAAACCATCGAAGCATGGGGCCAGCGAGCAGGCGGTGGTTGCACACACACCAAGTGCTAAGTTCCATAGAATCGTTACGTCAGGTAAAGTTCTTGACGGAATATACTACAGCGTGGTATATCTTACAGTGTGGTATTTATTGAGTCACGACCGTTTACACGACGCCTGGCGGAACTGGCCGGGGACACGGCGGGTGACGTGCTGTTTCAAATTCAGGAAGACTTGCTACAGAATCCAGAACCGGGGCAAAGGTTAAGGGATTGGGCGGAATACGCAAAGTTAGAATGTCGAACCCAGGCCGTGGAAAAGGGAAACGTGGTGGTTTTCGCTACCTGTATATCTACCTCCAGCACAAGGAGCACATTCATATGCTATTCCTGCTGGACAAGGATGAACAGGAGGATTTAAGCGAAGACGAGCGAAAGGCACTTCGCCGTTTGGCGGAGATGCTCTGATAGCAGGAGAAACAAGATGGCAAAGAAAGTAAAGGTCAATATTTTTGAGGATGTGCGCGAAGCGTTGAACGACGCCAGAGCGTACGAGCGCGGCGAAGGCGTCAATTTGCTCGTGACCCGGATTCCCTCACCCCCCAAGCCGATGAAGCCGGCGGAGATCCGGCGGGTTCGGATGCGCCTGAATGCCAGCCAGGCCGTTTTTGCCCGGTACCTGTGTGTAAGCCCGAAGGCGGTACAGAGCTGGGAACAGGGTATCCGTCGGCCACAAAGTTCAGCACTTCGTTTGCTTGAAATTGCGAAGCGCAATCCGCGAGTATTGCTTCAGGCTTAGCGACGATTCGATGGCGGTGCTGAAACTGGTAGCGCAGAGTTGTTTTTAAACTCTGCGGCTTTTAAGATTGGGGAATATTTGTTGATAAGGTGTTGCAGCTAATGATAATAGCTGCGACATGGACTTTGATAAACGCCGGTGACGGGAATTCAAATGAAGAACCGCAGAGTAATGCGCTCCGCGCACAACTCTGTGCTAGCCGCCTTGGCATTGAGCGCGCTATTCCACGTTGAATTTTCTGAAAGCGTAATGTTTAGGAACATCCATTGCCAGCGTGTAGACAGCGGAAAACGCGAGAACGCCAAGAACCTCCGGAGCGGTCAGCGGGGGAACAATCCGGGAGTAAATGCCGAGCAAGGAGAAGAGGATGAGAGCGCCGGCGCTCGAAGCGAGCAGAGCTTTTCCCGGAAGAGAATTCCAGAAGAAATTTCTTTCCCGAACGATCAGCACCTGAAACTGGCTATTGAAGATGAGCATCAGCATGATGAAGCTCTGAAGCTGGAGAAGGCCGAGATGGAAGTAATCGGCGCCCCAGAAGAGCGCGATCACTCCTCCGACACCAAGGAGCGTGCCGACAATCAATGCGGCGAGCGTGATGTTCTTCACGTTCCAGCTGTTGGGCGCAGGGGTGTGGAGGACATTATCCGTGGCGAGCGACATAGTGACGAAATCATTTGCAAAGACGAGCAGCGCCATGCCGAGCATGGTGAGCACCATGTGATGAATCATGAAAAAGCCGACGGTCAGCAGGCCCACGACCTGGACGGTCTTCGTGACTTTGTTGATGACCCAGGTCAACATGCGCTGATAGGCTTCGCGGCTGCGCTTGATCGCATCAACGATGACGCTCACGCCGGATAGCGTGAGCACAACGCTTGCCGAAGCCTTCGCCACGTCCGTCGCATTGCTCACCGCGATGCCCATCTCCGCCTGCTTCAGCGCCGGCGCGTCGTTCACGCCGTCGCCCGTCATGCCCACCATGTAGCCTTGCGATTGAAGCAGCTTGACGATCTTATATTTGTCTTCGGGATAGATTTCCGCGAAGCCGTCGCTCGCCGCCGCCTTCGCCGCCTGGGCCTCTTCGCTCAAGCCCTCGAGGTCCGCCAGGCGGATGATGTTGGTTCCAATGCCGACCTGGCCCGCAATCTCGCGCGCGATGGGAAGCGCATCGCCAGTCAGCATCAGCGGCTTCACGCCGAGTTTGCGGATTTCGGCGATCATTTGCTGCGAATCCGGTCGCGGCGGATCCGCAAGCGGAATGAGCCCGGTGAACTTCAAATTTCCAAGGTCGCCATCGAAGGATTGAGCGACGGCGAGCGTCCGGTATCCTTTGCGCGAAAGAATATCGATCATCTCTTCGGTCTCGCGAAGCGTTTGATCATCCAGGCCGCGGCAAAGAGACAGCACGATGGGTGCGGCGCCTTTGACGACGCGATACCTGTGCCCGCCCCCGTCAACCAGCGCTTCCGTGCGCTTGGTGGCCGGATTGAACGGCGTGTAGGTGACTTGCCGTTGGGAATCCAGACCGATGCCCTTGCTTTTGGCGAAGTGAATGATTGCGAGGTCAATCAGATCCATTCCCTCGGCGCGCGAAGCGAGGACGGCGGCGCGAATGACGTCTTCATCGCTGTAATCTGAAAACGGGATGCTTTCCGCCACCGCAAGCTGGTTTTGAGTGATGGTCCCGGTCTTGTCGAGGCACAAGACGCTGATCGAAGCGGCGTCTTCAATCGAATCGAGTCTTGTGACCAGGACGCCTTCCCTCGCCATTTCCTTCGCCGAAGCCGCCTGCACGATGGTCATCACGGCGGGCAAGGCCACCGGCACGGCGCCCATCAGGAACACAACGATGAACGAGAGAATTTCCAGCGGCCGCATATGCATGATGAAAGCGTAAGCGGCCACGACGAGCGACGCGGCGATGCCGAGGTACATCATGTACTTCACAATCGCCATCATAATTTCTTCCTGATGGGATTTCGGCTTCGCGATTTTCACGAGTTCCGCAGTCTTGCCGAAATAGGTATTCGCGCCGGTGTTCAGGGCCACGCATTTCGCCTCGCCGCGGCGGATGACGGCGCCGGAATAAATCAGCTCGGGGCTTTGCCGGTCCGCCGGAAGCGATTCGCCGGTGAGCGCCGATTCGTCCACCGAAACGTTGCCGCTAATGATCTTCGCGTCGGCAGGCACGAGGTCGCCGAGTTTGACCAGCAGGACGTCGCCCGGCACGAGGGCGCCCGCTTCAATCGTCGCCCATTTGCCGTCGCGCAAGACTTTGGCTTGGATGGCAAGCCGCTGCTTGAGCAGTTCCACGGCCTTTTGCGACCCGCGCTCGTGCCAGAAGCCGATGATGGCGTTGATGGTGAGAAGAGCGAAAATAATATCAGCGTCGACCGCGCGGCCGAGCAGAAACGCGAGGACCATGGCAAATTCCAGCAACCACGGCATGGGCCCCCAGTATCGCCGCAGGAATGCGAGGACGGGATTCTTTTTCTTTTCCGTGATCTCGTTGCGGCCGAAAAACGCGAGGCGCTCGCGAACGCTCGATGCGGAAAGGCCGGATTCGCTGGAATGAAGAATGTTGAATGTATCTTGAAGTGAAAGAGCTTTGAATTCCGCAGTCGGCTTAATTTGAAGATCCATCAGTTCCGTTTCCAATTCTTGATGAGTTTTGTATGGATTTGTCGCGGCCGCTTGTCGCCCCGCCCGGCCAACGAGAGAAACTTGCCCCGCCAAGGGTAAAACTTCCCTCACATTGGATGCGTGGCGCTGTTATAAGGGTTGAATTCTCCGGCGACGGCGGGTGGCGCGGACACTTGCCTTTGGAGCGTCTGCCATCTCGCGAAGCGAGACCTTCTTGTTGCCTGAAACGACCCCTTCGGGCAATCGCAGATCCCACAGACCGTCGTCGGCGCCAGCCACGAACCACACACTCCGCCTTGCCCGACCGCGAGTTTTTCACGCGAAGGTCCGTACCCAGGCCTGGAGGGCCGGAAGATTTTAGCCCATGGCGTATGTGGGAATCGATGGACGCCCAATTCGTCTCAGCCCTGGAAGGGCGAAAGAACGTCGGGATTGTTGAGATTCTGTCGCCCCCTCCGGGGGCTCGGGAGGATCGGATTGCCAATTCTGTTCCCACAGCTCACGCTGTGGGCTAAAATCTGTCGCCGCCCCGCGGCTTCTCGGCGGTTTGGCTTGCTGTTTCCCGTGGCTTGCGCCATGGGCCTAGGGGCGCACCTCGTGGACGCCCAGGGCGGGTACAAGACCCGCCCCTGCGTCGGCGGTGGCGCATCGCGTCAGGCCTCAAGAATGATCAGCGGGTAGCGCGGCCCTCCGGGGTTGAGGTCCACGGGTTTTCTCGAGCCCGTTGGTCCGACGGCAGCAGCACGTGTTGAGCGCAGACATGCCACACTACGGCAGGTCGTCACCCGCGACGGCCGCAAGGAGAACCGCGGAAGGCAAAACCGGCGGACCGCGCTACCCGCTAGACCGCTCCGCACGAGTTTTTCAGCAACCTGTTAGATTCTGTGCCGATTCCGCGCGGAATCACCCTACGCATTGTGCAAGAACCAGGGGCGTATGGCACTAAAGTTCTAGAACTAAAGTTCGTTGACAGAACGAACATGGGTGACGTATATGCTATTAAAGAATACGCCAATGTGACGCTCGACACCTGGGAGGGGGCCGGAAGCCTTAAGCGCTTCTGGAACAGGAGGAAAACCCATGCTGACCCCCGCCACAGATGCAAAAGACGTAACACCTTTCAGTTCGTCCCGCAACGCCCCGCGTCTGATTTTTCACCTCCGGATTTCCGAGGCTCTGCGCAAGTCGTGCAGGGTCCTCAGGGACACCGAAGCCGCGGAACTCCTCGAATTTGGCCTGACGCTGCCCCTGATTCTCGTCATGTTAGTGGGAATCATGGACTTCGCGAGAGCTTATACCCTGAAGCAGAAGCTGACGAATGCCGCCCGGGAGGGCGCCAGGCTGGGCGCCTCCGAAATGTGGACTGCTGACGGCAGTAGTTCCAGCCCGCAGTCTGTCCAGGATATCCATAGCGAGGTTGTGTCCTACCTGCATAACGCCGGCGTCGACACCTCTTTTATCGGCGCCACCATGAATTACGACACAGCGACGACTACGGCGACGTACTATTCAAGCGGCGATTACGGGCTGAAGATCGAAAGGAACATTCCTGTAACCACTGGCGGCAAGTCATTCTGGGCGACCCGCGTAACACTGGCTTGTCCCTACGACTGGACCTTTGGCTTCAACCACGTTATTGACTTGATAGTTCCCGCCGCAAGCGTTCCCGCCACTATTGGCATCTCGACGGATGCCATGATGCTGGAACTTCAGCCTTGAGCGGCACGGCGTGTCCGCGATTGCCGAATGGATTGCGAGGGATAAGACCATGCAATATCTGAATCACGCGACGAACGCGTCCGGGAAAGTATCGACACCAGTGGAACGTTCGATGACGGAACGCTGCAGCGAACGTGGTGTCAGCGCCCTGATTCTCGCCGTGGGGATGATCTTTATTCTGGGAATGGCGGGGATGGCGATTGACCTGGCGGCGCTATACGTCGCGCGTAGCCAGGCGCAACGCGCGGCCGACGCTGCGGCCCTGGCGGGCGCCCAGTCTTTTGTTCTGAACGATTGCGTTACGGGCGATGGCGGCAATCTCTCCATGGCATGCACAACACTTGCCCGCCAGGTCGCGCAGACAGTTGGGGATCAAAACCTGATCGCCGGGATGAGCCCCAACATCAATCTGGATACCGACATCACTTTCCCCAACCAGACCACCACCGACCCTCAGGTCCGGGTTGTGGCCGGGCGCGGCACCTATAACAACTCCGACCATGGAAACGCCCTGCCCACATTCTTCGTCAAAATCTTCGGTATCGACACGGCCAGTGTTTCCGCTTTTGCCACTGCCGAGGCTTTTAATCCCTCTGGCACATCGGAGACTATAGGGACCACCTGCCTCAAGCCGTGGATGTTCCCTAACTGCGACCAGTTCAATACGACCGTTGATCCCAATTATCAATATTGCCAGCCTGGCGTCGGGCCTTTTATCATTCCGATCGGAGGGGGCAAATATAAAGTCGCTCGTCCTGTCAACTATCCGGATGGGGCGCTTGGAGAGCCGTACGTGATCAGGCCCGGGTCGCCCGGCAGTGCCGCGGCTCCCGGACAATATTTCATCGCCTACCTGCCATCGAGCGGCTCGGTTCCTTCGACGTGCCCGAACTGCGCCAAAACCGCGCCTCCGGGAGGGGGCAACGGCAGCGGTGCGTTGTACGAGGCCAATATCGAATGCTGCAACGACAGCCCCGTCTACTGCGGCGAAACCCTCCAGCTTGATACGACCCTCCAATCCACTTCCGGCGCCAAAGCCGGGCCAACCGCCGACGGAGTCGAGTGCCTGATCAACCAAAACACCGGCAGTTCGAGTTGTGGACAGGATTACATCGACGGCATTTCCACAAGCCCCTGCGACGACCCTTCAAGTCAAAATGCCGCCGACTTGCCCCCCTTGCCGCAAATTCCTCCAAGCATCGTGTCGGGTGTTAATGATCTTTCTTGGCCCAACGGCACCACAGGCATTGCCAACTCGTCTTCGATCGTTGTGGCGCCTATCTTTGATGGAATTATTGCCAGCGGCCAGAATACGGTCGGGGTGGCGGGCTTCATCCAGCTCTTCCTTCGAGATGTTAACGTTCCTGGAAACCCCAAAGGCACGGTCTTCGCGTATGTTCTCAACATTTCAGCTTGCGGTGGCGGCGGGAGCGGGGATTCGCAGAGCTCACAACCAGTGACCGCCGCCGCAGACTCTAACATCCCTGTCCGCCTGATCCATCAGTAGGCCGGCGCGGCCACTGCTCGCGGCGGCACCATGCAACTCCGGTCGCAGCTTTCTCTGGAAAAGGTTTGTCGCCTTCCATATGCCCCGAGATACAAGAAGAATGCTTGGTCCGCCACAGGCTTTTTCAGTCCACGATTGGGTGAGTGGAGCGCTTCCGCTGGAAATCCTTCCGGGCCGCGCCGCCCGCCATTTTTTCGATTGGCGGGATCACCCGACCGTGACGAAGTAATCAAAGTTACCTTCGCCCAGGCGACGCTTAAGCTGATTGACGATGGCCTTCGCCTGCGCGAGAGTTTCATTGGGGCCGGAAACATAGCAGGGTTTGCCTTCGCTCCCGTACTCGAAGCTTGTTGGGCAGGCAGAGCTGTCCACATCGCCGAAAATCTGGCAGGCCATGGCATAATCCTCATGAGGTCTGAACCCGAGATCGCGCGCGTAAGCGACCGCGCCTTCCACTAGTTTCCGGAGGCAAGCAGGCTCCGTCGGCTGAAGGCTTTCTTCTGGCGTCCATCTGCTCAATCGCTGAGCATACTCCTCCCGTGTCACGATGGCAGCAAAGGCATTCTTGACACCAAGGCAAAAGACATCCAGCAGGAAGGCAGAAAGGGCCAGGCGGCCGTCAGGTAGCGCGCGGGTTAAAAACAGGTTTCCGATTCCCTTCTCGAACAGCCCTGCCGGGACCAGAGCTTCGTGGATCGGGTAGTCGGCAGCAAGGGCGATCATTGGGGCTGTCGTCTCAAAGCCGCCCGGCTGGCTTGCGATCTTTGGCTTGTTGCTCCTCTTGGCCTGTCTCGCCTGCTCTCGCCGCTTGTGAGCCAATTGCTTTTGACGCCGTTTTTCATTTTTCGACATGGTACAACCCTCTGACAACTGTATGGGAAAGCCCTGGAAGGCTACCCCCAGATGCTGCCCGCTTCATGGTTTTTGAGAGGGGCGCCCTCCGGAATTCACGAATCAAAGCTGGCGTCTATATTCATACACCGCGCGCAGATTGATATGCAAGGATTCTGCGCCGCGCACCCGCGGGACCGCGCTCGCTGTCACGGTGGTCCTGAATTTCCGGAGGGCCACTTGTTGAGGTTATCTGTGCCCTGTAAATCCTTGTTGAAAATTCCTCCCACTAGCAACCCGATGGCAACAAAGGCGTCAAAGATGTCCTCGGTGGTGTCAAGGTGACGACGTTCCTCGCGGGTAAAGTATTTCGTGAATCCATGCATGTTAATTGGACATATCCTGCCGATGCTCGGCTGAGGAGAATGGGGCAGCATGTCATAGTATCGGTTCCAGAGAACGTAATACCAGCACGCCCACGCCACGGCGCAGCAACAGAAGAGAAAAAGACACGCCTCAAAACCACCTGACGCGCTCTCCTCAATGCAACCCCCAGGCTGCAATTACAATAGTTACCATTAATGGGAACGAGCGACCATCGCTTTCGCGCATGGTGCACAGATCGCGGGTTTTGCAATGTGTCCGGACATCGACAATCACCAAATAAGCCTGACGCCTGAATACGCCCCGTGCGGATCAAATGCAATCCGAATGTTAGCCGCATGAACACTCTGTCGAACGATGCACTTCCGCTTTTTTCGTTGACATGATTTTGTGATGCCTTAAAATTAATTGCTGTCGACTTCCACTATGCAAAAAACACAAAACACCGTCATTCATGAAACGAATCTCCCGGGGATCAAGCTTTTATCCCGGGGCAAAGTGCGCGACATTTACGAGGCGGCTGCCGACAAGCTGCTGATTGTCGCCACGGACCGCATTTCCGCGTTTGATGTGATTCTGGGCGCAGGAATACCGAACAAGGGGCGGGTGCTGACGCAGCTCTCCTGTTTCTGGTTCGATCGCTTTAAGGATTTAGTGCCCACCCACTTCCTGACGGCCAACATCGCCGAGTATCCCAGGGAATTGCAGGCCTTTCGCGATCAGCTCGAAGGCCGTTCGATGTTGGTGAAAAAGGCTGAACCGTTCCCTATCGAATGCGTGGTGAGGGGATATCTGGCCGGGTCGGGATGGAAGGAATATGGTTCGAACGGCACGGTGTGCGGGATCAAATTGCCCACGGGCCTGATGGAATCCTCGCGTCTCGATGAACCGATTTTTACTCCGGCGACGAAAAGCCAGTCGGGGCACGACGAGAATATTTCATTTGACGAGACTGCGGCAAGAATCGGGATGGCCGCCGCCGAAAAGCTTCGCGACCTGAGCATCCGGCTTTACACGGAGGCGCGAAAATACGCCGAAGAACGCGGAATCATTATCGCCGACACAAAATTCGAGTGGGGCCAGATTGGAAACGAAATCATCCTGATCGACGAAGTTCTCACGCCCGACTCTTCGCGCTTCTGGCCGATGGACGGGTATAAACCCGGGAAATCCCAACCGTCCTTTGACAAGCAGTTTGTGCGAGACTATCTGGAATCGACCCACTGGAACAAGACGCCTCCCCCGCCACCTCTTCCCCCCGAAGTTGTGGAAAAGACAAGCCAAAAATACCGGGATGCTTACCGTCTTCTGACGGGGAAGACGCTGGATTCCTGATTGCGGAACGCCCGAGAGCGGCATGGCACACTGGAACTGGCTCGACTGGGTTTTTGTCGTCATTGTTTTCGCATCGGTCGTGACGGCCGTTTTCAAGGGCTTCGTTGCAGAACTAGTTTCCCTGGCTTCCGTGATCGTGGCGTTGATTGTGGCGGCCACAAACTACGAACGTGTGGCACCTTTGCTGGAGAGGTTCACCCGAAGCCACGAGGTTGCCCTTGGCGTCAGTTTTATTGGGCTTTTTGCCGCGGTTGTGGTGATCGGGGCACTGGTTTCAGCAGTTGCCAGAAAGCTGATCAGGAAAGTGGAACTCCAGTGGTTCGATCGATTTCTTGGCGCGGTCTTCGGCCTGATGCGGGGATTGCTGGTGGATTGCGTACTGCTGCTGGTGATGATGACGTTTGCCATCGAGCAAGGCGCGGTGCGCAGGTCAATTCTGGCTCCATACGTCACCGCCGGCTCAAGGATCATTGCTCTTGCTATGCCCGGCCACATAAGAAACGACTTCCGTGCGGGTTTTAGAAAGTTTAAACGAGCGCTTATTCAAACCGACAAGAAATCGATGGAGTTCCAGTCGGTCAGGAACCAGAAGCTCTAGTAACCGGAGTGGCTCAGTGAAGGACCAGCTCGACGCTCTTGTCAATCAAATGATCGAACGCGATATCCTCTTTGAGGACGCTGTGAGCGAGTTTGAGAAACGGTTTATCGGGAAGATTCTGGAAAAGAACGGCGGAAACCTGTCGAAGGCAGCGAAAGCCTTGCACATTCACCGCAACACTCTCAGCCGCAAGGTCGCGGTGCTGAATCTTGACCACCAGCCAAAACGCCGCCGGCGTCCCAGCCGGTAAAGGTCCCCATAGACCGGCAAGCGCACCCCCAATCTTCTGCCTCGCAAAGAGCTGGGAGTATTCGCCTCCTGCCTGTTAACCTGACTTCCGCGCTCGGAAGCGAGATTTTGATTTTTTTAGCCAGCAAACGGTTTGTTTTCAGTGGGGGCTTTCCGAAAGGCCATAATAGTGAC
>JAKAWN010000219.1 GCA_021827245.1 Acidobacteriota bacterium
GCGTGCTCAACAACTCTGGGTTTGATCTTCAGCGTTCGCCCAGAAAGCGTATCTTCCAGAATAACTGCGTCCCCATCAGCCCCCTTGGCACAGACGTAGTTCAGCGCGTGAGCATCAGAACTTTTCTGCTCTGCGTCCAGTGCGAGTTCTAAGGCGAGCCGCTCAGGGTAGCTGATGCAGGCATCGTAATAAGTTGCAGTGCAAACAATCCGCGAGTTGAGGTGAGTTCGGAATCCCAGAGAAGCCTTGCGCGACATGAATTTGTGCTGGGGAAGCAGACTATCGCGATCGGCAAATCGGTCATAAAGGGACAAGCCCATTTTGAATAACAATGCTCCCCTTTCGTGCGGCGTAACTCTAAATCCCAGAAACTTTCCCAAAACAGAAAGCAGGCCACCGGTCCAGTTGAAAATGGGAATCGCAGTAGGAAGCGGCCGCACATAATGGCGGGCTGTATTCAGCAAGTGATTTCGCTCGTGCAATGATTCCTTGACTAAGCGGAATTCGCCGTTCTCAAGATAACGGAGGCCGCCGTGGATGACCCGAGTTGAGGCAGCACTGGCACCAGAACAGAAGTCGTATTTTTCCGCCAATATTGCATCGACGCCTTGGACAGCCAATTCACGAAGAAGTCCAGCGCCGTTGATCCCACCCCCGATAATCAAAACTGACACTTCCGGCTTTCGGCTTATTACCTCCAGTTGCTCATTTCGGTTCATTTCAGCAGTCGCCCCCAAACCAGATTCTTCATGTATAAGCTGCCTTAGGAGGGATCAAAGCCAAAAGGCCTTGAGTGTCCAACTAGGAATTCTCCTGGCAGTCAATCTCAAGGGAAAAGGTGATCTGATCGCCTTGCAAAGTCGTTACATCGAACGAACGAGAAAACGCACGCCGGTGACGCGCCCGGGTTTTGGTGCCAACGAAGGAATTTACATGGGCAAAGCCTAAACCCAGCAGGAAGCTACTTCCGAGCATAGCAGAGCGTTCGGAAAGGGATGCGGCAACACGTATCATGTTTTAGTTTCAATGGGACAAAGCAGTTTATGTATGTGAAAGAAGTCCCAGATTGCCCACGTCGAACGTCATCATTCAGAGAACCTGATCTTGAACTCAATTGAAGAACGATTCCTCGGCTGTTCGGCACAATATCCACTCTCGGTCTTCGCTCGAAAGAAAGTCCAGACGGTTTTGAATAAGTTCGAAGCTGTTCTCATACGTTTCATTCATTAGTTGGAATGGACAGTCCGACCCCCACATCAATCGCTTCGGTCCAAACGCCTCGTAAACACGTCGAATCAAGAAACTCAAGTCGTCGTGAGGAGGCTTCCCCTCACCTAGAGCATAAAAACCGGATAGCTTAATCTTGACCCCAAGGTACTTAGCTAGTAAGCAAAGTGATCGAACATCTTCCTCTCGAATAGGGCCCGCCATCCCAATACGGGCCAAGTGATCGATAACAACTGGGCAGCCTGGAAATTTCTCGCACAGCCGCTGTACAACAGGGAGGACTTCTGGGTTTATGAGGAAACAGATCGTGAGCCCCGCCTCAACACTGTAACGGAACATCCTGTAGCAGCTTTCCCCTTCCAATTGCTTTATATCGTCTAACCGCTCCGGGAAAATGCGGAATCCCCTCACACCTTGCTTAGCCAACTCACGCATTTCCACGTCCGGGGAACCATTTTCCCAATTGATCACTGCGATCCCCTTGAAATCCTGCGGAGATTCGTGGATTACGTCCAACATAAATGAATTGTCGTACCCGTAGTAACTCATCTGCACCAAAACGAACCGATTAGCTCCACTTGGCTCGGCATAATGTCGAAGTTCCTGCGGGGAAAACGCAGAAAGCTTCATGTCCCGTGGTGTAAATTCAGCAGCTAATGGATACTTCTCAAGGTCATCACTCCACAGATGAACATGTGCGTCGATATAATTAGCTCCATTTTTTTCGGACATAATTGTCACCTCGCTGAAATGGCTGTGGGATGCACCCTGAGGAGCGTAGTTATGATTGTACCAGCAACGGCTGCATTCGATAACTTCCTTCAGCAGGCTGGAGGCTCACATTTATTGAAAGAGCTCCCATCGCTCACTGGGAGTCCGAAATCCACTATTTGACGATCAGCAAGACCTTCTCGCCGGGAACCAGAGACCAACCAATGGCGGCTTACCTTCTTTCCCCCTTGATTCATGAGTGGGCAATCTCGTAACGAATTAAAACTGTCGGCCGACGTTTTCGTCATCCCATACTTTCCTTTCGCCTTTGCATCGTGCAATATTATTGATATCCACCAGAGTTTCCTCAATTCCTTCCTTGATACGAGCGGTTCGGCCATTGTCGTCGAGGTTGGACTCGATTTGCCCAATATCTCTCAAAATCGAGATCAACCCTTCTTTGTAATTCGATCGCCCCATTGTGTTGAGGTATGGTTCCATGAGGTAGGTCGGAGCACCTGGAGTAGCACCGAAGGAGTTGGTGAGATGGAAATTACCCGGTGCTGGCCTTTTAAGTACTTCTGAGATTCTTTGTCTGTCCCACTGCCCAAAGTAAACGCTCTCTGCTCGCTCGTAAATCTCAACTAGCTTGCAGTGCGCTCCAGTTGTCTTCGGGCGGTATTGCCGCTTTAGAACATCAGCTAGGGCCCCTTCAGTACTCTTTCCAACGTCAGACATGATCTCCCCGCCAAAGGCCATGTTTAGTTCGACACTCGGATTTATCACCGGTCCCTGATAGTACATCACTCCGCTTCCGCCAGCTTCGTAAAGCTCCTTGATTTCTCTTCCAGTGTGCTGTGTATAGGGTAGAAACCACCGTGTTCGTTCCCACCGTTCGTTTGGGTAAATCCATATACCTCCAGAGGTCCCATAAGAGCAGTGGAGTCTGGGGATGAATTCCTTCCATTCACGAGGAGGTATATAAGTTCCATAATGCCCTTGGTCGAAAATACAATCTACGCTCCTGCTTAACTTAATGAGATCCTCTTTTTCTTGTTCGGTAAAGGGCACTCCCCATGGCCCAAAGCCTTGGATGGTCGTTATTACCATCATATTTGGATGCTTGCGGCGTATATAATCTGCCATCCGACCCGTAACGTAGCAGTAATAAGCGACATTGTCGGGCCACTTTTCCAAGCTCTCCGCTGTCTCACAACGCCCTTGGTCCGCAGCCTCCAAGTGATAACCATCAATGTCATAGTTGTCGGCAGCATAGTCGAAGACCTTATAAAGCCATTGCCACGACTCTTCACGTAGGGGATTCATCTCATGCTTATTGCCGCTTCGTAACTCTGGATTGCGCCTGATAATTTCATCGAAGCCCCAGTTCAAAATCCCCGAGGGAAAGCAGATTAACTTCATCTTGCGCTCATGGACGGCTCGGATGATCCGATTGATGCGGCGCTGACGATCCTTGTCGACTACCTTGCTGATGTTCACGGGCCAAGAGTAGGTCGTCCACAACCCTGCCAGATCAACCACCGTATAACCATATTCACTTTGCACGTCCAGAGCTCTTATGATTCCATCCACCGTTTTGTCGTCTAGCACGCCGTAAGGCCAGTTCCGCAAAGGCATCGCCTCGTCGCGCACGTCATTGATCCAGACATCAAAGGCCAGCCGATATTTGTAGGCTTGCCTGTTTACCAGCGATCCGTCGCTTCGAGTCCGGAAGGGACTCACACCAGGCAAGCAAGCGCCACCCGCCGCAGTATGGCCTGGGTATTCGCGCAGGGCTGTGTTCATCTTAGATGCCTTTGTGCATAAACTTCCGGACATGCCTTAAAACTCCTTACCAACATTTTCGTCATCCCATACTTGCTTCTCACCTTTGCACCTCGCAATGTTGTTGATGTCAACTAGAGTTTCCGCAATCCCGTACTTGATCCGGGCTATCCTTCCGCCGTCACGCAAATTGTTTTCGATTTTCGAGATGTCTCTAAAAATGGAAACCAAACCCTGCTTGTATTTCAAACGTCCTTCAGTATCCAGAAACGGCTCCATCAAGTAAGTTGCAGCCCCTGGAGATGCACCAAATAAGTTGGTGAGGTGCAATTCTCCAGGCGGAGGTAACTTTTGTGCCTCGTGGATCCTTTTGTCATTCCATTGAGAGAAATAGATGTTTTCAGCCCGTCGGAATATTTCTGTCAACGCTTGGTGAGCGGCAGTTTTTTGGGGATGGTAGAGTTGCTCAAGAACAACAGCCAACGCATCTTCATTGCTCATTCCAACGTTCGCCATCAACTGTCCACCGAAAGCTATGTTCACTTCGGTGCTGGGATTCCGGACGGGTCCTTGATAGTACATTACCCCCCGGCCACCAGCCTCATATAGCTCTTTCATCGATCTTCCCGTTCGCTGCGTATAAGGCAAGAACCAACGTGTGCGCTCCCAGCGCTGGGGTGGATAAATCCAAATCCCCCCGGACGTCCCATACGCACAATGAAGTCTAGGGATGAATTCCTTCCACTCCTCGAGAGGTATATACGTACCGCGGTGCCCTTGGTCAAATAAACAATCTACGCTCTCGCTTAGGTTGACGAGATAGTCCTTTTCCTGTTCCGTAAAGGGGATTCCCCAAGGCCCAAAGCCCTGGATAGTGGTAGTCAGAATCAAATTGGGATCCTTATGGCGGAGGTATTCGGCTGCTCTACGCGTCACGTAGCAAAAGTAACCCACGTTGTTGGGCCATTTCTCCAAACACTCCGGTGTGCTGCACCTACCCTGGTCGGCTGCCTCCAAATGGAATCCATCAATTTCATAATTATCGATGACATAATCGTATACCTTGTGTTGCCATTCCCATGATTGCTCGACAAGCGGATTCATCTCGTGCTTGTTGTCCGTCTCGAGTTTGGGGTTGCTCTTTATGATGTCGTCAAATCCCCAGTTCAAAACTCCGCTAGGAAAGCAAATTACCTTCATGCTACGTTCATGCGCAGCGTTGATGATCTGCTTCACGCGTCGCATGCGTGCGGCATCCACAGCATTCTTGATATCGACAGGCCATGCGTACGTGGTGAAGAGCCCACAAATGTCGATGGCGGTATATCCAACCTTGGCTTGTACGTCCAATGCTCTAACAATGCCATCGACAGTTTTGTCGTCTAGCACGCCGTAAGGCCAGTTCCGCAAAGGCATCGCCTCGTCGCGCACGTCGTTGATCCAAACATCAAAGGCCAGCCGATATTTGTAAGCCTGCCCCTCGGCCGCCGGACCGCCACTCGCGCCTAGGCTGGGTCGCGCAGCCAACAGACTCACGCCAGCCGCCGAGGCCACACTGAGAAACCGACGTCGATCCATCTCCATGATCAACACTCCTTTCTGGGGTTGTCCTAGACTTCGGATTTTTATGCTGGCGCTAGCGGCGGATCTCAACCTCCGGCCCCAGCCGTTCCCACCACCACGATCGAAAACAACAAAATAAGGACGCCCACGCCCATGATACCCAGCGTGCGGCGGCTAGCCCCCTTCCATTCGCCCGTGAGAGCCCCGAGAACGTTGGCCACCGCAATCATGGAAGCCATAAAAAGAATCCAACCCATCGAAGTCCCCAGCTTCCCCATCGCAAGCGCCCCCGCGCCATAGGCAGCCATCCCCGCCATCCAATCAACCCCCATCAGGATGCCCCACCCCCAGTAATGAGCGGTTCCCGGCTCGCAAAACAGGCGGTAACTTTTGTTTTTCCGGAGCAGGAACAAGCTGTAAGTGAAGTTGCACAGGAAGACAGGGAGGAGGATGATGGTCCAGACAGCACTCGCCGAACCGGTATGCCCAGCGCCCATTTCCTGCGCTCTTTGGCTGATCTGGCTGCCAAACGCAAACCCCAGATTGCCACAGGATGAGAGGACCCCTGAGCCGATACAGAGCGTAAGACCGATCATCAGGGTTCTCGCTGACGCCTGTTTAGCCGGCGCGCCCTCGGCGTGGCCATCTGCTTCTTTTTTGGCATCGCGTTCCCAAGCCGCCCAAGAGACCACACCCGTTCCGACAAGGGCAATGGCCACACCTGCCATCACTGAAAGTCCTTGGCGGTTCATAACTTGGTCAGGAGCCAGCACCAGGAGGGGAACCAACGTGCCGATCGAGGAGGCAATGCCCAAGACGATGGCAAATGTAATTGCCATTCCCACGTACCGGTAGGCCACACCCATCATCAACGCTCCAAAGCCCATCCCCGCGCCAAAGAGCAAGGTGGTGATTAGGACACGCGGTGAGACCTCTCCGAGCATTTGAGGGAAGCGCGAAACCAGCGAGCAAGCCAGCAGCCACGGGGTGAGGAGATAGGCGACGGCGGAAAAACAAGCCCAGGTATTTTCCCATTGCCAGCGTTGTGTAAATTTTATCGGGAGGAACACGCTTCCCTGAAATACTCCCCCAAGCAATACAGCGAAGATTCCTAACCCAATTGAAGTTTCCACGATTACTCCTTGCGTGCATTTTTTTATGCGCTCCGCCAGATCCTGTACTTAATGTATTCACGCAATAGTTTCGGCAATATGCCGCTCCGAACACCCAAACTGAATAGTGCACGACCAGTTCGTTCCAAGCATGTAGTTCGGTGAATATTACAACATTGGAGCCGAAGTCCTGCAACGAGGGTTCGTTTCCTCACATTAAGGAAACGGAAAACAACTTCGTCTTAAATTGTCTCCAAGAAATCCCGAGCATCATTTTGCTAGTAACCTAGTGAATTGACACCTCAGATCGGTTTGTACTTTTCAGCAACAGCCACCCCAAGTTCTCTCGCGAGCTTTTGAATTGTTGTGAAAATCTCAAATCGTCCAAAGA
Source organism: Acidobacteriota bacterium (assembly GCA_021827245.1). The sequence goes on from JAKAWN010000219.1 coordinate 6,790, forward strand.
AACCTTTCCGGTAATTGACACGCGGTTTCCCGTTGAGAATCAAATCTGCTACCTGTTCGGATTTCGCTAAAGCTTGTACCAGAAGTTCTTTCTTCTCACCCCCGGTGGCCCCTTCCGCAGCCTTCTGTAATCTCTCTACGTCGTAGAGCCATGCTTTTCTGAGCGTTGCAGTACAAATCTGTTCCAAACTACGGCGGTACTCGATTTGAGAACCAGCATACGCATCCAGCGCCCGTTGCGCTAAATGAGCCGCTTCATTTGCTGGCCCGACCCATGGTGAAGGGTAATGATCCATGGGTGGTGGTGAAAGAGCCAGCGCTTCGGCGGCTAAACTCCCGACACGCTTCCCGTACATCGACTGACTGGCATATTCGAGAAATCCGTGGTCAGAGACGCCCTCAGGTCCGCTCGACCGCCAACTATATTGCGCCAGTATGAGAGGGTAGATTTCTTCACCGTACCACTCGAACGCGTAGCCGGTTGCCCCCTGCAAATTCAATTTTGCTGCGGCCCTGTGCTGGGCGATTTCCCACTCCAGGGAAGGAACGGGCTTATCACCACGCGTTGAAGGATCATTATTAATGTACAGAAGTCGCTGATAGGCCGCAGCATCGCCACCAATATTATCAGAATGACGGTAAGTTCTTGGATCGGCAATATTTATCCACCGTTCAAATTCAGAACCTTTGATTGGACCATTGCGCGGAGCACGCGGACCCTGGAGAAAATAGACCTTGGGCGGAATCATTGCACGAAACTGCCCGAAGGCCTGCAGGGTCATAGCGTTCCAGCCATACAATTGAACAATCCGATGGTAAATTAATCCGACGTCTGCCTCTGGCTTTACCTGTGTAATCACGCGGTAAAGGTCATTCAGAATATCCGCATCGGCTCTGATCCGGACTGGTAAAGGAGTGAGCTTGGGAATTGCGTTTGAAGAAACGATGTCCTTATACCCCTTCCAGTATTTGGAAACGCACGACGGCCTGGTACAGACCGAGGCTGGCAATTCGATCATCTCGAATGTAATTCCATCAAAGCCCATCCCCATGATCCTGCGCAAAGAGTCGCGCAGATATTGGCGGGCGGGCACGTTGCAAAGATCCAACATATAGTCCATTGCTGGGAAGGAGTATCCAGCCTTGCGGAGGTTGTCCCACTGTGCCGGGGAAAAAGGCAGTGCTTCAGGATGTTCCGGGGCATATCCTCCGTTAAATGTGTTCAGCCCAATATAGGCATTCATCCTTATCCCGCGGTCCTGGGCATAACGAATCAGAGAAGGGAGAAATTCGTGTTCGATGTTCTGATGGGTCATTCGGACGATGGTATTTTTCCCAGTTTCCGGATCATAGGTTCTGACAGGAATGTTGGCGAGGACGGTTTCCGGATATTTCGCAAACCGGAATGGCCAGTAGCCATAAATGCAAAGGTCTACACCATTGACCTTGTGAAGAAGGCACCAATCAACAAACCATCGCCATTGTCCCTCGCTCCAAAGCTGCGTACCATACCCAAAGGTGTTGTTGTAATAATGCGCATACCATGCAAGCGTTACATCAACATATCTGTTTGGGACTTCCGGATAATCTTCGATTCGCAGGCAGGGAAGCCTCATCTCTGGCATCGATTGGCTTAGCATTTGAAGGAGGGTCTGCACACCGTATAGCGTACCCAGATCATCGCGACCGATGATCTGAATCTCTTTCGCCGCTATACGCAGAATGTAGCCCTGAGGGTTAAGGCTGCGCAAGGAGTAAATCTCGCTAGCAGGTAGCCAACGAGAGAGATCAGTTGACCTATCAGCCGAACCAAGGACAACGCGTATTGGACTAGCGCCTCGCACTTGCGATATTCGCAGCTTCTGAAAAAAGGTGTTGAGTTGGTCTCGCCCGAGCTTTCCCATTGTGCCGGACTCGCCTAACAGAGCAATATCTGGTCTCGAAACAATTCGCATCGTGTCAGGTTGAAGAATGACTTTTTGGGGGTAGGGTATAAGGTAATACTGCTTTAGCGAATGTCGGTCTCTCTGGTCCGGGCTCACGGTGTGTGCGATTCCAGTGGAGGCAAGGCAGGCTAATAGGCCCGCACCAAACGATGGTGCACCACACAAAAATCTTCGTCGATCTATACTTTTAGGTGCCATAACGGGCCCTCCCTTTTGCAGCCCACCCCATCTATCAATCACCGTATGAACAAAAGCTGCAAGCGTATCCTTCTTGCCGATATTTCCAAATTTGTTTTGTCCTCGGGCCCAATCTCGGCATCTGCGTGCGGAAAAATAGTTAAATGTCCCCCCTTAGTCTGGAGTGGGGAAAGCGGTTCGGTAATTAAAGAGCGAAGGGGGTCTTCCGCGCCACATCAAGCTGCCCACGCTCCTGCATTTCGGACTTTTCAGGCAGAAGATGAATAGACAAACGAGCTTAGATAGTTAGCTAGCCATACCCATCGCCTTGCAGCAGCAGGTGGCAGGCCTCCTAGGTGAGCGTAAATGTCCTTAAGCGCCCCTGGAATCTCCCGTTGCCCCCCCTCCAACATCCTCGCATAACGGAGGTAATCATGAGCATACTGATCGCCACCCAGTAAAGGGGCTGCCACCTCCTTTAGAAATGTTTCCAGGCCTGCGTGGAGGTTTTTCGCGCTTCCATAATTCTCTAGCGCCAGATAATTTAATTCCGCGCCGGTATCAAAAGGCGAGACCTCTCCGAAGATCGAGATTGCGTCAAAGCCGTGATTCACGCTATTTTGGACCATGTCCGCCAGCCAGTCAATCGCCAACTCTCCACGTCGGTTGCCAAAATAGTATGTAGAGAGGTGGGAGCGCATGACATTGCGGCGAGGGGTGTTAGAAACCGTCCCAGCTTTTGTCCAAGCCCTGAGTAGCTTGGGTTGGATGTAATCATCGCACACCCATTCAACAAAGATAGTTTTCCCGGTGGGGAATTGCTCGATACACTCATCACCCCAACTTGGCTTGCCATCACCGAAATCCGGTGCTTTCTTGGATCCTGTGTAGGGCTGGGGGTTAGAATATGTTTCACAAACGATCCACGATTCGGGAGACACGGAACGAATCGCCTCGGCAGCAATTGGGTACATCAGAGCCATGTCCTCCCAAGAGAAATGAGTCGCGGGATGTTTTCGTCGCTGCCAGCATAGGCTGCAGTGGCATACTCCGTAATCTCCGGTCTCCATCTGAACGCCCCCCAGCGGCAGGTTCTTAAATAGCCAGTGTAAGGACTCCGCTGCGTATTCTTGGTTTTCCCGGCGGGAGGGGCACGCAACGTAGAGATATGGTTTGCACATAGGACGGCCAGATTCATCGAGTGCAACCAACTCAGGACGGGCTGCCAGATGCTGCTCAAGGCTATACGGCGAATTGCCTTCGTAGTAGACACCACCATACGCGTTCAACCCAACACCGCAAAGGAGCCGCACTCCGTGGTCGGAAGCAACCTCGCACAAACGCTTAGCAGTTTCCAGACCTCCGTGAGTATCCCTCAGAAGTCCCCACACAACGACCGCATCAATACCCTGCCGACCGCACCAGCGAAACATTTTTGTGTAATCTTCGAGAAATGCGCCGGCAGTTCGCGTGTACTTGTTAGCCGCACCTATTGTTTGAGCCCCTGAGAGGTTGAGCGCCCATTGTGTAGTGGCATCCCAAGTCCAGAACATTCGGGTTGTTACAGCTGGTTTGCCGCGGGCGGGCTGCGCCTGAAGCATAGGCACGCTCTCAGGGATCATAGAACGAAAGGGCCGGATTGCGCCGAGAGCGGCCGCTGCCGATAAATTCAACATCTGACGTCGATTATAGGTGGTCATACGAGCATCTCCTGGTCGGTAGCATTTTGGACAGTGCCAATCCTTCGGTGCCGAAATCATTCGCGCAGATTCGCATGCTGCCAAGGGTGCTTCGTTTGAAAACAATTGGAGAACCCATTGCTGCTGTGATGAAACATCCCTAGTCGTAGGGAATCCTTTAGCCGCACATTTAAAAG
>JAKAWN010000220.1 GCA_021827245.1 Acidobacteriota bacterium
TGGCCAACTGGTACCCCAATCTTAATCAGGTGGTCGTCCTAAAGGGGCAATACAACCCCAGCTTATTTCCAACCCTTCCCATCGTCAACGGGTCGAGCCTCGGTCTGAACGCGGGAAACTACATCGGAACTGACTACAATCAGCTTGCTCCTCGATTTGGGTTTGTCTATCGGCCGCTCGCGACGACTCGCCTGATCCTGCGGGGAGGATACGGAATGTATTACAACCTCGAGCCGTGGGCCTTTGGCAGTTTTGAGACGGCTGTCAACCCTCCGTTTACGGGCACAGAGAACTTCGAGCCGACGCCCGGCCCAACCCCGACGCTCACGTTCGCCAACGCCTTTCCGACCGGGAGCGGAACGGTTCCGAGCGGCGTGACGATCAGCGCCTACCCGAAGAACTACAAGTACCCCTTGAGCCATGAATGGAACATGACGGTTGAGTCCCAGCTTGCCAGCAGCATGTCTGTGCGAGCGACCTACCTGGGCGTCGAGACCGAACATGCCACCCAGATCTTCGACATCAATCAACCTGTTCCAGCCCCCGGCGCGGTGCAACCCCGCCGGCCATATCAACCGTTCGGACCGATCAATTTCTATGAGACCGGCCAGACAGCCAATACACAGGAACTTCAGCTCTCGGCGCTGCGCCGCTTCTCAAACGGGCTCTCGTTTGAGGGCGAATATGCCTGGACCAAGGCTCTCGACAGCGGCGGAACGGACACCACGATTCCTACCGATAACCGAAATATCCGTCTAGACCGCGGAAATGACCCCAACATTCGTCAGCAATATTTTGTGGCCAACTACGTTTATCAACTCCCCTTCGGGAGGGGAGAACGATTCCTTTCTTCGCTGAATGGTCCGCTCAACGCCGTTCTTGGCGGGTGGCAGACGAGCGGAATCGTCACGATTAGCAGCGGATTGCCCTACTCGGTGATTTTTAGCAGTACCCTTCAGGGATGGCCCAGCAATTACGCCAATATAATCGGGAATTCTCACGTGAGTAATCCGTCGCTGGCCCAATGGTTTAACCCGGCGGCGTTCGCCCTGCCCCAGCCCTTCACTTATGGCGATTCAGCTCCGTATTCTCTCTTTGGCCCGGGCTACTCGGTCTGGGATACCTCCATCTTTAAGCGATTTTCGTTGACTGAACGATACAAGTTGCAGTTCAGGGCGGACTTCTTTAATGCCCTGAACCATCCCAACTTTGGCAATCCCAACAGCAACATCAGTGTGCCGAGCCGAGTGGGGACGATTGCGTCAGCAGGAAGCCCTCGGGACATTCAACTTGGACTCCGGCTCAGTTTCTGATGCCGGCCGCAATGGGACGGCGCCACGATGAAACATCCGGGACGCCGTGGGCAGGAGCGAGCTTTGGCGGATCACGACGGGAAGGTTCCGCGGCGCGATGTCCTACGAATCCTCACGGCTTTTTCGCTCACACCTTTCGTTCCGGTTCCGTCCGAAGGCCAGATTCGACCCTCCGTCCATTTTAGTTGCCGTGAGGACAACGACCTATTTCGTGTAGCCCGATCATCTGGGATTGTCTGTTCACGCCACCACCATGCTGAGCAAGCCGTGGCACAAGCGCCATGGGGTTCGGGTGTTCTGATTCTCGCCGAGGATTATCCGAACTCGATCACCCACGTTAGCCCTCAGGTGTATCAGCGGGCCGCCCGCAAGGATCTGAAGCTCTATGTCGAGTTCCCGTCGTTCGTTCCGGGTCTGAGCGTCGGAGAACCCCGGCACGTTGCCTATGGCAAGTACCACAATGTTCTGGATCGCGCCGTGGTGGCTTCGGAGGCCTTTGCGCCGGCGCTCCAGCGGCTACGAATTCTCAACCTGCATAACTGCATTTATGTTCCCATGCAATCTCACTCGGCCGAACTGGTTCTGGCGCGGGTTGCCGGATTCGACACGGCGGTTTACGGTCTCCCGCACGGCGGAGTCCACCCGATTCTGTTCCAGCATCCGAACCATCCCATCTTGGTTGCCACGACCAAGCTCAGCGAATTTGTGAAGGGCCGCTATGCGCCTTCCGAAGCTTGGCGGTATGTTTGGCGGTTTGTCTTTGAGTGGCTTTTCCCAAATCAACAACTCGCGTTGCTCCGGTGGACTCCGGCCTTGCATCCGACCCTGGGCAAAAGTCAGCCTCTGACTGAGGACGCCGAACGGGACGCCTTCCGACGAGGCGTCGCGTGGTTTTCTCATGCCAAGCTTTTTGTGGCGCCGGCATGGAAGAAAGTGATTTATGAATCCCCTTCAGCGCGGGGCCGGCTTCGGGATCCCCTGCCTTCCTGGCCCTTGGGAGATGGCAGTGATGGAATTCTCGAAGGGTTTTCGAGCGCCATCGAATGGGATGGCACTCAGCCGGTAGGATGGGATCTTCGGACAGATTGTGCTTGCGAGGTTTCGATGGCCATAGGCTTCTCCGGCGTCATCGAAAAGAAGCCAGGAAACAGCAGAATCGCTGCTAGTTTGAATGACTTTATCTATTTCAATTCCATCCTTGCGTCTGGACCTCGGGGCGATCCGAGCAGCCCATCCTTCGGTTTGCTAGGTTGGTCCTTACCTGACGCCGTGGGCGTTTACTACGGCGATGACAATGCGCGGAGCATGTTGGGCACCCTGGCGGCGGCTGGCGTACTGCCATCAGACCGGTGGGGTGAAAAGGTCCTGCGGTGCATGCTCGCCAATCTCCGAACGACCGGAGCCCTGGGCTTCCGCCGCAACTACCTAACGGAGAACGAACTGCAGAAGTTCGGCTGGCGGCACTTCTACGACGAGAAGTTTGTGAATTACCACCCGCACTATCAAGCGTACCCTTGGGCGTGCTTCTTGAGAGCTTACGAGAAGACGCAGTACGCCCCTTTCCTGGAGCGGGCGCGAACCGCGATCCGCATGACCATGGCGGCCTATCCAAACCATTGGCGTTGGACCAATGGCCTGCAACAGGAGCGCGCCCGCATGTTGCTCCCGCTCGCCTGGCTGATTCGGCTGAAAGACACGCCCGAGCATCGCGGATGGCTTCGGCGCATCGCCGGTGACCTAATCTCCTTTCAGGACAAATCTGGAGCGATCAGAGAGGAAATTGGTTCGGTGGGTGAGGGACAATATGGCCCCCCGAAATCAAATGAGCAATACGGGACCTCCGAGGCGCCTCTGCTTCAGCAAAATGGCGACCCGGTGAGCGACCTTCTTTATACCGTCAACTTCGCCTTTCTCGGTTTGCACGAAGCCTTCGCGGCCACTCGCGACCCTTTTTATGTGTGCGCCGAGAATAAGCTCGCCAAATTTCTCTGCCGGGTTCAGATCCAATCTGAGAAACAGCCGGAGTTGGCGGGCGGCTGGTTTCGCGCTTTTGATTATGAACGCTGGGATTATTGGGCAAGCGCTTCCGATTGGGGCTGGGGACCGTGGTCTATTGAAACGGGCTGGACACTATCCTGGATTTGTGGGGTTCTGGCGATGCGCGACCAGAACACGTCGCTTTGGGAGGTGACCGGGCGAACCCCTTTAGGGCGGCATCTTAAGCACCTGGTGTCGGTCATGTTCAGCTAGAGCGTGATGGCCAGATGGGAGGCAGTTTCACCACTTCGTTTAACCGAACCGGCCTGAGAGGATGAGGACTGAGTTGTGTGGAGAGGCTGTAACTGGCAATGCGTCGGGGTCACATTTAGGATCGCTCAAACGGCCGTGCGGGTCTGACGGATCGAGGTCGGAGGCATGACGAAGCTGAATCGCCGGGAATTCCTTTATGGCTTGGGCGCGAGCGGGGTGATGCTGGAGGCTCTCCCGCAAACTATGAACGCGACGACCGGGTCCGCGACAACCAAACCGATGGCGGGAAGTTGGTTTGAATTCCAGCATCACGCGGGCGTTGAAGGGGTGGACTGGAATCCCGAGTGTGTTCGCTTTACGTGCCAGCAGTGGGGCGCGAAGGTCAAAGAAATCGCCGATGTTGGGATGGAATACCTCGTGCTCATGGCGACCGCGCTTGATTACCGCTCGTTTTTCCCGACGACGATTTTCCCTCCTTGGCGCTTGGCCTGTCCCGACCCCTTGGAGGCGGTTCTCTCGGCGGCGGACCAATGCGGTGTAAAGTTTTTCATCGGCGATGGCTTCTACGGAGATTGGCGCAGTCCCAAGATCATTTCCGACCCCGTGGCTGCCGAGAAACGTCTCCAGGCCATCGAGCAGCTAACCCGGCTTTACAGCCACCACCGAAGCTTCTACGGGTGGTATTGGCCGAATGAGGCGTTCATCAACCGGTATTATTCCGAGGAGTTCATTCGGTACGTCAATACCTGCTCGCGGCTCGCCCGCCAGTTGACGCCCCAGGCAAAAATTCTGATCGCCCCCTATGGAACGCGCGTCGCGGTTCCCGACGACAAATATGTGCGGCAGTTGGAGGCCTTGGACGTGGACATCATCGCGTACCAAGACGAGGTGGGGGTCCGCAAGTCCACCCCCGAGGAGACGCCGGCTTTCTACGAGGGTTTGAGGAAAGCTCACGATCGCGCGAGGCGATCGGCGATTTGGGCGGATGTCGAAATTTTCCAGTTTGAAGGCGCCGTTTACAAGAGCCCGCTTCTCCCAGCTCCGTTTTCACGGGTCCTCCGCCAAATGGAGGCCGTTTCGCCCTGGGTTGAAAAGATCTTGGTCTATCAATACCAGGGCATGATGAACAAACCCGGCTCTGTGGCTTTTTGCGGACGGGCTGTCTCGACGGTGCTTTACGGGGCGTATGTGGACTGGCTTAAAGACCATGGGGCGCACTTGAGGTCATAGTGGAACTACGTCTGTTTCGGCAAGAGGTTGGATTCATCCCATGATGTCGCCGGATGAGGGCGATGAACTTTGAACACCGGAATTCATGTCAACGCCCAAGTCCAAAGGAGCCAATCATATGGGCATCAATAAGCAAATTTCGCGCCGTGACGCTCTCAAGCTGGGTGCAACAGCCGTAGGCAGTTCGGCAGCGGCCCCGCTAATGGCCGCGCACAGCCGGACCACGGAGAAGGATAACCGGCCAAACTTCGTTATCTTCATGACCGACGGCCAGCGGCCCGACGAACTCAGTTACATGGTCGGCAAGGAGGCATCGGTTCTCCGCTGGGATCAGAATTCGGCGATCCCGAAGCTCCTCAAAACGCCGGCGCTGGACCGGATTGCGAGCGAAGGCGTCTGGGTCAAGAACGCTTTCGTCGTAAACGCGCTCTGCGCGCCCGGCCGCGCCGCGACGCTGACAGGACTCTACTCACGAAGCAACGGGGTCATTGACAACAAGGATCGCCCGCTGGCCCCTGGAGTGAAAATCATCTCGGATTACCTTCATGAGGCAGGATACGAAGTTGCCTTCTGTGGTAAGGCACACATCAAGAATGCTCTGCGCGATCACTACTGGGACTACTACTTCGGGTACTACTTTGAGCCCAACCTCAATGCCTATATTGCCGAGGGTTGGTACGGACACGTAGGGCCTGACCGCCAGTATCTAGGCTATCTCGATGACTTCGTGACCGACGCCGCCATTAACTGGCTGCAAGGGAAACGCGAAAAGCCGTTCTGCCTGTTTGTCTGGTTTAAGGAGCCGCATGGCGAGGGGATTCGCCAGCGGCGTTACCAGAACCTTTATAACGGTGTCTTTGTGCCGAAGCCCGAAACCTTTGACGACGACTTGAAAGGTTATCCGGACAAATCCAAAGCGGTTGCCGATGCAGATAACAAGCTGGGAACGTTCGAGTACTGCGCCTCACTGGAGCAGATGGTCAAAAACCACAATACGGGCGTGGTGGAAGCGGACGGCTACATGGGGCGCGTTATGAAGATTCTCAAGGAAACCGGCAAGCTGGACCAAACCGTGATCCTCAACATGGCGGATCACGGTTATTTTCTCGGCGAGTGGCATCTGATTGATAAACGCCTCATGTACGAGCCTTCCATCCGCATTCCGCTGGGGATCCGCTACCCGAAGCTGATAAAGCCCGGGACGATGATTGACGAGATGGTCCTCAACATTGATATCGCGCCCACCGTTCTGGATCTGGCGGGGGTCAAGATTCCATCACGTATGCAGGGGCGAAGCATCGTTCCGCTAATCCGCGGGAACAACGCGGGCTGGCGCAAGGATTGGCTCTATTCCTATTACGAATATCCCGGTTCCAACATGGTTCCCAAGAGCCACGGCGTCCGAACCGAACGCTACAAAATCCTGGAGTATTACGAGGAGCGCCCCACGGAATGGGAGCTGTATGACCTTCAGGAAGATCCTCACGAGCTTCAAAACCTGTACGGCAACCCTCGCTATAGCGAGCTGACCGAGCGCTTGAAGGAACGCCTGAATGAACTTCGGAAAGAAACGGGCGAATCATGACGGTGTGAAGATTGTGGAGAAGCTCAGCGCATCCGAGGCGTTGCTCAACATTCTGACCGCGTTTGGAACCGAAAAGGGATAGAGTAGTGAAGGGAGATCCATCATCATGCGGAAGCTGCTTGCTCCAAATTGGTTTCTTGCTTTGTCTTTCGTCTTGCTCTTCGTGTGCCCTGGAGTTGGGGAGGCACAGCAAGCGACCCTGGGTGGCGTGGTTCCCATCACCAGCTTGGGAGCCCGCACTCCTATTCCCCTGCCTGTGCTCACTCCGGAGGGCGGTCCGCTCATTTTCTCCGACGCTCCGGAAATCCTTAACGACACAATGGACCTGCCTGGCGCGATGTACCGCGACCAGGTCGAAGGCGAATTTCGCGTTTTTTACCATCACCAAAACAAAACTTCCGGGAAACTGAATATTGGAGTCGCTCTCACCAATACGACGGATCAGTCGGAGCTTCTGTTTGCGATCGGTCAAGGCCGGGGCCTCAGCGTCTTTCCCGACCTTGCGGGGCAAGCGGCGCTTTCCGGATTTCTGGGTAGTCATCAGGCCGTCAGTTTCCTGGCCAGCCTGCCGTCGGGCCAAACGTACTGGAGCGTGCAAAGTGTTCCGGTGGGTGATACGGCCTCGGCAATTCTGCAATATGCCCTCATCACTCTCCCGGACGGAGCGGAAATGACGGCGGTGCCGCTGGCCTTGCTTCAGGATCTCAATCCGTCGCCTTTCAACGCGGACGGGGAATTCGTAAACGAACCCGCTCTGCCCGCCGGTTTCGGTTATGGCGGAGCGACGGTAACGACCCTGGCTTACAGTGGGCAGGCACCCTCTGACCCGACCACGGTTCCGATTCTTGCAGCCCCGCGCCCCACTCGGGGCACGTTCCCGCACTTTGACCGTTTCGGTTCCTTTGCCATCTCAACTGCGCGTGGCCTTCAGGTTTTGGGCGTGGACACTGCTCTCGCGCAGGCTATGCCCGGAGAATACGAAAAGGGCGTGGACGCGGTGGACGGCGGGGTGAAAATCTATGACGTCGGAAACTACGGCGTGCTCTACAACTTTCGTATCCTGGTCAAGAACAGCGTTCCGGATCACCCGACACCCTTCGGCCTTCTGATGTGGCCATCGGGCGGCTTTGGCCACTACGTGATGCTGACGGACGGCAACCTGGCGCTATCGCCCTTTGTTAAATATACAAGTGCGTGGTGGTTTGACGAGCTGAGGCTCGAAGGGGTCCCGACGGTGATTGATTTGGAAACCAGCCTGACGGGTGGCTCTTACGGCCCCCAAAGGCTGTTGTTTGACCCCGGATTCAACGGCCAATGAACAAATACTCGCTCTGGGCCGCTGGCCCCGCGGCGATCGTTAGAAGGTGATTGTTCGGCAACGGCGGAGGAAGAACGCGCGGATGGGCTTCGAATCGTGTCACCTGAGTGAAATTCTTCCTCCGCCGAATGCACAGCAGAAAAGTGACCCCTCGGGGTCTAACGATCCAAATCTCTCCGTTTGGGATTAGAAACCATGAACCCCACAAGTTCTGCTTTGACCCTCGGCATTACGTTGGCCGTTGTTGCCGGCCTAATGAACGGAACGTTCACTTTGCCCATGCGATATCTTGGGCGGTGGTCGTGGGAAAACGTCTGGGCTCTGTTCATCCTGGTTTCTTGCATTCTGATGCCAGTCGTCATTGTGGCGGCAAGCGCTTCGCACGTGCTTGAGGCGTTTCGTGAAGCGCCGGCGCGCGGCATCGTCCTTGCCTCCCTTTGCGGCTTCGCCTGGGGATTCGGTGCGATCATGTTCGGCCAAGGCGTGAGCGCCATCGGAATCTCCCTGGCCAATACTTTTGTCCTGGCGATCAGCTCGTCTCTCGGTTCGGTTTTGCCGATTCTTGTTCTGGCTCCTGGCCGCCTTTTCCAAAGGCAAGGCGAAGCGATCGTAGCGGGCACCGCCATCGCGATTGTGGGCATCGTTCTTTGCGGTCACGCTGGGCAATTGAAAGAACGAAGCCAGAAAAACCGGGAGGGGAATGGAGTCCGGGAAATGGTAGGGAAAGCGCGCCCGTTCTGGATTGGATTATTGCTCTGCGGCGGTGCGGGCGTGCTTTCGGCGGTGTTCAATATCGGTTACAGTTCGGCTCAGGGGATCATCCGCTCGGCGGTTCGCCTGGGCAACAGCGCGTTCGCAGGGTCTAATCTCATCTGGCTGCTGATGCTGGGAGGAGGCGCCATCGCGAACCTGGTCTTCTGCGCCTACCTTTTCAAGAAAAATCGGAGTTGGCTGAAATATGCCCAGCCTAAATCCGCCCCGCTTTATGGCCTGACGATTCTGATGGGCTTGCTTTGGGGCGGAAACACATTTGTCTACGGCGCAGCCGCTCCCGACCTCGGTAAACTTGGCCCTGCCATCGGATGGCCCTTGAGCCTTGTCACCGGTCTGCTGACGGCCAACGCTTGCGGCATCATCGCCGGCGAATGGAAACATTCTTCCGGCTCGGAAAGAGTTTGGATGGGCGCGGGCTTGGCCGTATTACTTGTCGCCATCGGGACGTTGGGGTGGTCAGCGGCACTCGACTAAAGGCTGTCGGGTGAACGCCGATGGCTGATAGCTTTAATGACTTTTCAAGGGAGGATGATCCATGTTCAAGGGAGTTGCCGCGCGTTCGATCGTCTTGTTCGCTGCGCTCCTCCTATGCCCTTCACTTCTATCGTCCGCGACAACGCCGCAGCGCGATCCCTTTTGCTCCGAGCAAGGCTGTGTCGAAACTCGCCAACTTCTGAAGAACCTGTGCGACTTTATTGTCAAGGAAAAGAGCCGATTTCCGACGATTTACATCGGCGGCTATTACATGCGGACACTCGTCGCTGGATACGAAATCTTCGGCGATCGCCGCTACCTGGATACGGCAGTCGCTTATGGCGACTACCTCCTCAGCAAGCAGATGCCGAATGGCTTCTGGGCGACGGGCTACGGCCCTGTCTATCTGGCCGATACCGGCAGCGCGCTGGGGCTGCTCGTCGCGCTTTACAAGCACGTGGACCGCGAGCGCCAGAAAAAGTATTTCGCTGCGGTCAAGCGCTACGTAGCCTCGATCGAGAAAGACGGCATGATTCACCCCAACGGCGCACTCGGCACAGGTTGGCGGCATGTCCACGGCGAAACTTTAGTCGGGCCGATTTATGACCAATACACGCTGTCGTCGGCGCTGACGGGGGGTGAGATTTTCACCTGGATGTATCATCTGACGAAGCAAGACCAGTACCGCGAAGTTGCGTATCACGCCCTCCGCTGGGTCCTCAGCACCATGCGCAGCGACGGCAATATTCCCTATATTCTAGCGATGGAAGGAGCTGATTGGACCCAACAGGAGAACGCGTTGAATGATTACCACCTATGGAACGCCTCGACGTACGGCACATCAGCCTACGTGGGTGAAGGCATTCTCTCTTTTGACCTGCACTGCGGCAACCCAAAGTGGGAAACCTGGATTGAAAAAGCAGTCCGGCCCAACATCGAATTCCTGCTTCGGACCCAGCTCGCCAACGGGACGTGGTCAAAACTCGGACGAACGAGCTGGGATCGGACGCGCAGCCCCGGAATCATTGATTATCTTATCTGGTACTACGATCATGTGGATCATGACCCGCGCATCGCGCGCGCCGTCCGGCAGTTCGACTCATTCATCGTGAACCGCGAGAATGGCAAATCCTTTGGCCTGCTGAACGACGGAGCCAACCCTAACTCCAAAGGTAGCGCCAACGCGTTCAACACCGCCACAAGCCTTACGGGTCGCGCCGTCGCCGACATCCTATCACCTGGAGTTGATTCCCATTGGTCGCGAACCGTGCGGGAGTAACGGCACTTCCGTGGTTGCAGGCTTTTATCCGGATCAAAAACCAACAGTCAATTCAAGCTGCGAATTGACGGTGGTGGCCAATCTGACGGTGCGCTGTGAATGAGCGACAGATCCGCGACCGCTTTCGCCGCCTCCTACTCGAAGGCGTCATTCCCTTTTGGCTGAAGCATGGCATCGATTGGGAGTGCGGCGGCGTGCTGTCTTGCATGACCGAAGACGGCTCGCCGGTAAGCGGCGACAAGTTCATGTGGTCGCAGGCGCGCTCGGTGTGGACATTCGCGGCGCTCTACAATCGTGTCGAAAAGCGGCCTGAATTTTTGAGAGTCGCGGAAAATTCCGTCAGGTTCCTGCTGGCGCACGGCCGCGATGCTCAAGGCCGATGGGTCTTTCGCACCCGCCGCGCGGGCGGAGTGATCGAAGGCGCGACCAGCGTCTATACCGATTGCTTCGTTGTTTACGGTTTCAGCGAATACTTCCGGGCTGTTCCCGATGCGAGGATCCTCTCTCTGGCCCGCTCAACTTTCGAGCGTGTGCGCCGGAGAACTGAGGAGCAGGAT
>JAKAWN010000221.1 GCA_021827245.1 Acidobacteriota bacterium
CGAATTAATGAAGAGTATGCAGACCCTGCAATTGCTATCGAAGAGCAGTCATACCGGCTTGCGCAGGAAAGCTTTGAAGGCCTGTGGGGGTGCGCGGCGGAGACCATCGGCTGTGAAAAGGTGCGCCGCGAACACCACAACCGGTCGGAAATCCTCGCCCTCCGAGGCCGCTATACCTCTTTACTTGATCGACGCAAAGAACTCAAAGAACAACTCCGCCACGCGCCGGAGGGCGATCTCGCAAACGCCGGGAGAGAGCGCTGGTTTTACGCCGGAATTGCTCTCGTGCTGATTGTGGCAGGTGTGGCGCTCGCCGAATTTACCGTCGTGCCGTTCGGCATGGGGCGTGAGGCGTGGGCTCTCTGCGTGGGCCTCGGGCTTGTGACCCCCTTTTTGGTTGACGTGAACCTTGAACAGTTTTCGAGCAGAACCGTCATCCGCATCGTCTCTCTTGTGGCCCTCATGAGCGGCCTGGCGGGGCTCATTGTTCTTGCCTTTTTGCGTGGTGATATCCTCGCTTTTTACCTCCACACTTCGGTATCCGCCGATCCCTCCAACACCTTGCAATACGCCAGCGCCGCCACCCACTTCTATACCCATGCGATTCCTTTACTGAGGGTTTCCCTGGCGGCGTTGGCCGTTGCCATGGAGCTCGGGAGCGGCATGGCGATCTTCGAGTTCCGCAAGCGCGATCCCTTGCCGCAACAACAGGTGGCGGACCTGAGAAAAGAGCTGGAAGAAGTGGAAAACGAATTGGCCGACATTATCGCTCGGGTCACTCAACTCGAAGAGGATCCGGTCGTGATCGAAGCTCTGTTCTGGAGAAACTTTAACCTTGGTTTCCTGGAGAGTATCAAGCGCCATACAACACTCCTACCGGTCATGCTTCTCTGCGGAATTTTCTTTGGGTTTGCAGCGTTGCCAAATGCACACGCGCAGATACTGCCGCAGAACCCTTCACAGACGTATGCCTCTTCTCACCGCCGGCGCGAGGTCATTGAACTGGACAGGACGCTATCGGTTGCCGCACAGGGCTATGACGGCGAATCGGAGTATGAAAAGGATGCAAACGGCGTTTGTGCCACGATTGAGCGCGCAGCCCCCGGAAGCCAAATCACCGTTCTCGGGATCACTGACCAGAGTTTCTCACGGCCCGATATGTTGCTCAACGCCGCTGTGCCCCGTTCCGCAGGCCCGCTTTTGTTCCAGAATCGCATCGTCCTGGCGAAGGCCAATCTCGTACGGCAGTTCAAGCGTGCGAGTAGCGGCAAGCCGCGTTTCCCCCAAACAGACATTTTCGGCGCGCTCGTTCTGGCCGCCGACATGCTAAGGGAGGGGAGCGGGGCACCAAAGACTCTAATCGTTTTCTCCGACATGAGGAACTCGGCAGACGGCATTGATCTTGAGCGACCTTCGACGGTTCCGATCCAGGAAGCGCTCCGGCAAGCCGAGCGACAAGACCTCGTGGCTCCACTTTCGGGAGTAGATGTTTACGTCCTCGGCGTGGACGGTGAGGGGAAGTCCGTCGCGTATTGGCAGAGTCTCAAACACTTCTGGGAAGCGTATTTTCGAAAAACGGGAGCGGTACTCAGGGAATATTCTGCCCTGCGCGACTTTCCTGACGGGACGGCAGTGCACTGACACCTGCTTCGGCGGGATCACTTTGTTTGGAGGCGCCTATGCGATTCAGCGACTTTCTCGATCCCAAAACCGGTCCGGAAGCTATCGTCCGCCTTGCGATCATTCCTTTTCTGATCGTCATCGCCGGATGCACCGTTATGGGGTTTTTGAGCCAGATGAGCAATGCAGACATTCTGCTTGGAATGCTGTTCTTGCTCCTCTTGAGTCCCCTCGCGTATGCGCTCAGGAAGCATCGTCGTGGGCACCGTGAGGAGAGCAAATTGCGTCGGGGGGCAGAACGGACTCCCTCACTGCCGCACGATGAGGAAGGAGAAAGAGAATGAGCCGTCTGGCTTGGCTTGCCGACAAACTTTCGAGGGGCCGTATTGAGCGCGAAACGGCGCGCCACCTCGCGGTCCTCGCCCAGGGGCCGGTGCGTGCCTCGCGCCGGACTGCGCATGCACTTCTCCGCGACATGCGCGGCGAGGCTGGCCCGAAGGTTACACTCGGCGTGACCGAGTGGGACGAGCCGATCCTCGTTCCCCTGTGGGAATTCGTGCGCTCAACGGGCATTGTGACGGGCGGCATGGGCAGCGGGAAGACCATGGCAGCATGCCTGATTCTCGAAGCGATCATCTCACAACTCCCGCAACTGCGATCTATTTCCTTTGGGGTACTGGACGCGAAGGGTGAGCTCTTTGATCGGGCGCTCTATTTACTAGCGAGGCGTCTTGCCGCGCTCGATGACGAGGCCCGCGAGACGCTTCTGCGGCGGATCGTCGTTGTCGATTTTTCCGCTCGCAACGCCATCAGTTCCTACAACATTCTTGCGCGCTGGCCCGGTGCCGAACCGGACTTCTTCGCCACCAGCCGCCTCGAAACCTTGCGCGAGCTTTTGCCCTCCGGCGACAAGCTTTCCCTGCGCGGCGGGGTGGTCCTGAAGAATGTCATAGCACTGCTTTCGGAATTTGGCCTGCCGCTTACCTACCTCAGCCGCGTGCTCGAATCGGAACCATTCCGTACGCGGCTCCTGAACAGGTCGGGAAATCCAGAAATGAAATTCTATTTCGACCATCATTTCCCCCAGGAAGGGAAATCAACTCTTGTCGCGCTCCGCGTGCGCATCAATTCGCTTTTTGCCTCCGAAAGCGTCAGGTTTGCGCTTTCGGGATTGACCGCACCCGATTTTTGCCGGTTACAGAACGAAGCCAAGATCGTGCTGATCAACTATTCAGGTTCCGCAATCACCCGAGGCGTACGCCTGCTCTCATTAGGGTGGAGCCTTTCGGACATCCGCCAGTCGATCTTCGCACGGCCAAACAGCCCGCCCGTCACCTACGTGTGGCTCGCCGATGAGGCGCAGAATTTACTCCGAACCCGCCAACAGCAGGAGGACGTCGAGGAAATTTGCACCATGGGCAGGAGCTTCGGAAGTTTTTTCTGCTTCCTCTGCCAGAACTTTACGACCGCAGTTTCCGACGCCCGCGTCCTCGAAACGCTGCACACCAACGTCAGGTGGTCGCTCAGCCTCAGGGGGACGCCACGGGATGCCCAGTTCCTGCGCGGGGCACTCCCGGTGACCGGCCGGCGTCCGCGCCCTGATCCACATCCTTTTCGCGAGCCCACCTTTTACTCCCTGGAAGAGGAGCGTGCACTGTTACTGAATGAGGTCGCCAATCTTCCGGACCGAACGGGCTACCTGTGGTTCAAGGCGCGATCGGCCGAAGCCATCAAGATCAAGACCAGAAGGTTATCAATCCCGGAAGGCGAGGCGTTTCGGGAAACCGTTGCTGCGCTGCGGGAAGATCCTCGCCTGGGCGGGCGGCTCTCCCGCCGCGAATACCAATCGCTTATCGAAGAACGTGACCGGGAGTGGCAGGACCACGGAGAGGATTCGAGTCTGATGGAACGGCTGGAAGGCCAATATCAGGAGGCACAGGGCACATGGCAGAAGTAAAGGATCCGTGGCTTGACGGGATACTGTTCGTGCTTGCAAGCCCCATTCTCTTTGTGAAGGCGGCGCGGCGCGCTTTTGAAGGCTGCCGGTTCTTCCGGCTTGCGATGGCACCGGCCATCACCTGTGAGTGCGGCACAAAGATTTCTTTGGTGGGCTTCTGGCATTGCTCATGCAACAACTACGTCTATCGGGGACACCTCCTCAGACGATGTCCTGTCTGTGGAACGATACCGTGCGTCGTGCGGTGCCCCCGATGTGGCGTCACGACCAAACTGCCGGAGCCCTAAGACGTGCCGGTACGACTCACGAACCGAGATGAACGGATGCTCGCGAAACTGGTCCCGGCTCGATGGCTCACGACGCGGCAGGTCCGTCGCCTGTTCTTCGCTGAGGCGAGTTTGAGCGCCGCACGGCGGCGATTGAGGAAGCTTGCGGGCGCGCGCTACCTGCGTACCTACCGCGAACATCGCATGGCGGAAACGCTCTACACCCTCGGCCCCAAAGGGGAGGTTGTCTTGGAGGAAAAAGGATTGGATTTCCGGCGCGAACAAACACCCCGCAGGCAGCTTGCACACTTCGTGGGCGTGAACGATCTCCGGATCGCGGTCGAACGTTCGTCAACGCCGGTGGTGTATTTCTTTGCCGCCTGGGAGCTTGCAAGCCTTGGATGGGCCTACCATGTTATTCCCGATGCCGTTTTCGCTCTCGATGGCGGGAAGCGAAGAACGTTTCTGGCCGAATACGACCGCAGCAATGAGCCCGTCCATGATTTTGCCAAAAAACTGCGGTGCTATCAGGGCGGGCTCCAAGGCTTTCCTTTTGACGGAGTGTTGGTTCTCACGAAGACCCAAGGGAGGATCGTTTCTCTTCGCCGCCACCTCCTGAGACACAACTTGCCGCTTGGGCGATTCGTCGCAATTCCTGTGGCAGAGATCCTGGACGGGGACCTTTGGCAAAAGCCTTTTACTGATCTCGGCGATTGCGCAGCGGAACCGGCAGCGGTGTATCTTGCCGATATCGGTCCCCGAAAGTGTTCTCACAAGGTGTTCTCACGATGAGACAGGTTCGAATGAATTTCTCTTGTCCTATCAACGGGTTACGAATTCCCAAAGCCACGCTATTAAGGGGCAAGGCATGGTTGTGCCAAGACAAAACGCTTTTTGACGGTTTCGTGGTACGCGCCGACGCGCGTCAGAAGGCCGGTGCGTCGGGAAACTATGAAGCAATATGCATTTCGCGACGTGCAGTTTATGACCGCCCGCGAGAAAGCTCTCGTCCTCAAAGCCTGGGTGCGGTTTTTGCGGAACGGACTGCGGTTCGGCGACTTCACGCGCCGTCTGTACGAGCACCTTCATCTCCACTGCCAGTTCATTGCCCACTACAACCGGCTGGGATTCTACCAAACGTATTTCGAACAGGGGGAGGACACCGTGCGGTTCCTTTCTCAGTTCGACGGGCGAGGGGAATGCCGCTCGGTGGAATACGGGATGAGCTCCTGGCGGGATGGAGAGTATGGGGATCTCGCCCAGGCGATGATCGAGGAGGCTGCGCCGTATCTGCCGAACCTCATCGCCCAAGCCCAGGCTCGCGGGCGCGAGGTCGATCTCGCGGAGGCCAAGCGGCTCCTCGCGAAGCATGGCTACGAGCTTCCCTCGTAACCTGCCGGACCTACGTCCGGCGCGTGCCACGAAAGATTTTCTCTGAAAGGAGGTGTTGGTATCACGTCGCGCCGCCTTCGGAAGAGGCGGACGGCAGGGAGAGGAAAGTCACAACCCAAATGCAACATCAACAAGTCATCGATAACTTCATCAACCGGGGAATCCCAGGAAGAGGGACGTACGTGAAGACTGACGGACGAGTCCTCACTTCCGAGTTCCCCCAAAACTATCGTCCGTGGGGACACTGGCACTGGCGTCGTATCGAGGGCCGTTCCTTCCCGCTGGCCGTGCGGCTTGGCGACGGGAATCTTCTCGTCAATGGCGCGCGGTTCGACTGGCCGGCAACGGGCCACCAGATGGATGTCCTCCGGTCCCTCGGACGCTCACCACACAAGTTCGGCGTGGTGCCGTTCCACTCGATCGTGGCCGCTTTTACCGGCGGCGAAGTGCGCGATTGGAACCAGAAGCCCATCCCCATCCGGGACCTTCAGCGCGAGGTCGGAATCGTTGTCCCGAGCGCAGGAGAGCGGTGGCGGGAAGTGACCGAGAAGGACAAGAACGGCCGGACCCACACCCGGCAGGTCCACACCCTCGGAGATTCGGTAGTACGGGTGCATGACCGCTACTACCTCTCCGCCGTGGACGAAACCGGCGAGGGCAACGGCATGTACTTCCTTGCGGAACTTACGACCCCAAAGCCGCCCGCTTCGCTCGAAGATGCTTTCGACGCTCTGAAGCCGAGGATCGTCTTGGATGCAGAGGCGCGCGGTTCCAACGTGCGCCGCCAGGGAGAGTGGTTCGCGATCCCGGCGCGGTACCTTACTTCCGAACTCATGCGGGACGTCGCGCGCGGCGTGGCCGTCTATCGGCAGCGCCACGTGCTTGGCACAGACGGCCACCACGAACTTGAAGAGGCCGTGATCTACCGGGCTGGCCCGCGCAAGGGAGAGGTCTATGCCCGCGGGGTGCTCCGGCACATCAAGGACGAGCACCGGGACCTCGACCTAGGAACCATCCGCTGGCACCAAATGGTCCATAACATCACTGGCGCCGCCTACACGCTGAGTGGCGGAGGCGCTATGGCTCAATTCGACTGACCTTGAACCTGTCCGTCCGCCTCTTCCGAGGGCAGCGCCCGGCGCGCCTCATGCGCCGCCGGGAAGAATCATAACGGAAAGGAGCGCCAAAATATGTCCAAAGCAAACGTACCGGAAGAAGTGGAAGTCCTCCGGTTTTTCGAAGAAGCCCCGATCGAGAAAGCCGAGATGCTTTTCAATATCGTGAAGGTGAAGGTGCGCGGGCGGCTCGCGGGAAGCGGGCCTGCGGAGAAACCGAAGAAGAAGCGCCGTCCCCCTGTGAAGCAAGCAGGCGAACCAACGCTCCAGGAGGAATCCGCGACACCTTCGCTCGAAACTTGATCTCAAGTTTGTCCCACTCTCCGCATCGGAGGCCGAACCGCTCATGCGCGGTTCATGGCCTCTCTTCCGGGGAGCGGGGACAGAAGGGGAGGCCAAAGGTCGATCTGTCCACCGTGCACGCCGCCCATAGCGAAACGGCCTTCACAGCGGCGGAAAGGCAGAGACCTCCCCTCGGAATTCATATCGCTCACCCGCCGGGCGCACGGGTCCGGGATAACGTAATTCCCAAACCGTACTATGGCTTGGCGACCTTACGAGAACCTCATGGACGGAGAACTCGACAACACGAAGCCAGGAAAGGTAACCGGCTGGGTGCGTTTCTTCCGCAATGGAAAGCGTCCGCTCCGGGTCACCTTTGACCTCGACGGAGACTTTCACGAAGACATCCGGGGAGCGCTCGTCCGGCTTCAGAACCCCAACCCTTCCGACAGGGACACCGAACCTGACGGGAATGGGTCGTATATGGATGGGATGGCCTGCGTGCAGCGCGGGACGGTGGGAGACATGACGGCGGGACTTTCGCTCGGCCCTTGGACCGCAGCGCTCGCAGCGAAGCTCATGGCGCAGAATGAGCTCGTCTGGGGCGAAAACGGCATCCAGGGGAGCGAGCGGGAAGAGCGCCGGCAGGAGTTTGTCAACCGTTACCGCGAGCACATCCAGGCGGGCGATCTCTACTACCCGTACACGGCCTATCCGTACTTCGAATGGTATGCCGCGAACGGCAGGGTGGTGCTGGAGTTGGAGCCTTCGCAGGTGGAAATTGTGAAAGCAACCCCCACGAAGCCGAAGACTCCGGCGGAGCTTCACGGAGACGAGAGGAAGCGTGCCGAGGCTTTTGGTGCCTTTATGGCAAACCTGTTGAAAGGCTTCTCCCGAAAGAACCGCAACAAGGGCGGCGACGGCAACGTCACCGGCATTGTGGTGAGTTAAGGTTCAGCCGGGGCAATCGCGCCCCGGCGGGTGGGCGGCCAGTTCAATATCAAGGGCGTGGAGTAAAACTATGCAATTCGATATCTCAGTACAAAACCAATCTGCCGCCGGAAACAACGGACCCGAAGCATCCTTTGATACCGAGTCGCTGCTTACGGTCCAGGAAGTGGCGGCCCTTCTCAGGGTGCCGGTTTCGTGGGTGTACGAGCGTACCAGGCGGCGGGGAAACGAGAGGTTGCCGCACGTGAAAGTGGGGAAGTACGTACGCTTCCGTCCATGTGAAATACAAGCCTATCTGGAGACCTTGCGCCGTGGCTGAGCGAACGGGTAAACTGGCAGCCGACCGAAGAAAAAGCTGGCGAGCCAATGAGAGAAAGGAATTGACCTGTATGGCTCGACGGCGCTATCAAATTGGTTGTTTGTTTATCCGTGGGAGACGACGTAAGGTGTGGGTCGCACGCTGGAGGGAAGACGTGATCCGGCCGGATGGCACGCTCGGAAGAGTGCACCGCTCTGAGGTGCTGGGACTGGTGAGCGAAATCCATGGCCGGCGTGAGGCTCAGAAGTTATTGGGAAACCGACTCAGAAGTATCAATCAAGGCGGACATCGTCCGCAGGCAACGTTAACCTTTGAACAATTTGTTCGAGATCAATGGGAGCTCAGCGTGCTCCCCATTCTCAAGCCCTCAAGTGCTCAGCACTATAGCTATGAACTTCACCACTACCTCCTGCCCGCTTTTGGCCCGGTGCGCCTCTGCGACTTCACTCGTGGGAATATTCAATCTTTCCTCGCAGTGAAGCGGCAGCAAGGCTACTCCGGGTCCTCCGTCCATGGTATGCGCACGACGCTCAGCAAGGTCTTGCAGACGGCTGTGGACTGGGGATATCTTGAACAGAATGCCTCGCGTGGCATACGGATCGGGGGGCGCCAAACAACGCAGGCACGGACCTTCCTCATTCCCGAACAGGTTCGGCGGCTCCACGACGCGCTTCCCGAGCCATGCCGTACGCTTGTCATGCTGGCGGCTCTTACCGGCATGCGTATTGGGGAGCTCCTGGCGCTGCGGTGGAATGCCATCGACTTTACGCACAATTCCATCTCGGTGAGGGAATCATTCTACAAGGGGCAGTTCGGGAGCCCCAAAACCCGCAGCAGCCGTCGCGATGTGCCTATGAGCGAGCCGGTTCGCAAGGCGCTCAGTGACTATCGCACTCGGGCGAAACATTCAGGGCCTGACGGTCTCGTTTTCTCCAGTCGCGTGAACACGCCCCTGAATGCCAAAAACCTGCTGCGGCGAGCGCTGCAACCGGCCTGCCGGAAACTCGAATTACCCCTCGTGAGCTGGCACAGCTTTCGGCACACCCACGCCACCCTACTTGGGGAAGTGGGCGAATCGGTGAAGACCGCTCAGGCGATCCTCGGTCACTCGGACCTTCACACCACGCTCAATGTATACACACACGTGATTCCTGAGTCCCAGCGGCGGGCGGTGGCGAAGGTTGCCGACATTTTGTTCCCAAGTGTTCCCAAGTTGGCGAAGGAAGGGGAAACTGCGAATGGTAAGTAATTGATTCTGTGTAGCTTAAGGGTTGGATGGTGAGCCGTGAGGGAATCGAACCCCCAACCTACTGATTAAGAGTCTGTGGGTGTTCAGTTATCAATAACTTACAGACGATTAATACTGATTTCATTAAGTCATGTTACCCTTGTAAATACAGGCTAACAGGAGTATCTTAGGATTACGGGTGATACCGCAAAGTTAATTCTGTCGGTAGCACCCAGGTAGCACCCAAGCCCGTATGACAGGAGTCAGTGCCATGCGTCAGAGCATAACCCTTACAGAAGCGAGAGTTAGAGACATGTCGGCCACATGCCGAAAAGTGTACTACTCGGACAATAAAATTCGGGGCTTAAGGCTGCTGGTGTACCCTTCCGGTGCGAAGAGTTTCTTGGTGTATCGGAAGATTCAAGGAAAGCCTGAGCGTGTCTTTCTCGGCAAGTGGCCCGATATCGCGGTTGAACAGGCCCGCAAGATGGCAGAAC
Organism: Acidobacteriota bacterium; assembly: GCA_021827245.1. Next base: position 9,628 of record JAKAWN010000221.1, read on the forward strand.
AAACCAATGGCGCTATCGCCCAAGGCCGCAATCCTGCGGAAGAGAAGCGACAGCACAGGCTGGAAGGAACCTTTGGCAACCTGTTTGAGCGATACCTGGAATTGCACGCAAGGCCAAACAAACAACCCCGTAGTGTTGCCGAGGATGAAGCAAACTACCGGCGCTATCTGTCAGGCTGGAAAGAGCGGCGACTCTCTACGATCACCCGCCGTGACGTTCAGAGGCTCCACATTGGGTTGCGCGAGAAGCATGGGGTGTATGCAGCCAACCGAGTGCTGGCGCTGCTTTCCACGGTGTTCAACAAGGCCGCGGAGTATGGCTGGCAAGGATCCAACCCCTGCAAGGGTGTTAAGAAATTCCGCGAAGAAAGCCGTGAGCGTTTTCTGACGGCAGATGAGATGCCGCGATTCCTGAAAGCCTTGGCCGAAGAGCCCGACGCGAACTTCCGCGACTTCATTTTGTTGGATCTCCTGACCGGCGCACGCCGCAGCAACATTCTTGCTATGCGATGGGAAGAAATTGACTTTGCCGGCGCGGTCTGGCGGATTCCGCGAACAAAAGGGAACAAGGTGCAATCTATCCCGCTGGCGGGTCCGGCACTGAAGATTCTGGAAGCCCGGCGCGAGCGGATTTTGAGCGAGTGGGTTTTCCCGAGCGACATCATTCCCGGGCAGCATGTGCAGGAGTTTCGCGCCCCCTGGAAATCCCTCCTGAAGCGTGCGGAAATCAGCAATCTGAGGCCGCACGATGTGAGGCGCACATTGGGCAGTTGGATGAGCAAGAACGTGGCCCTGCCAGTTGTGAAAGCAGCTTTGGGCCATGCCGATATCAGCACGACCGCAATCTACACCCGTAGCGAAAACCCTGAAGTAAGGAAGGCCTTCGAAGTGACAGCACAGAGGATGCTTGGGGCGGCATCATGAAGTCCAAAAGCCCATTTGGTGACCCGCCATGCCCATTCAAAACGAGCCGCAAGGGCGAGCGGAATTGGCGGCAAGCGGTGCAGTTGGCCGACCAGTTTGACCGCCGCGCAGCCACGCTACTACGGGACCCTGAAGCATCCCCGGTACTCAAAGCCTTCGGAAACATTCTCAGGGACGCGGCCGCAAGTATTCAGAAAGGTGCGGTCCTAGAAAATTTCCTTGAGTGGTTT
>JAKAWN010000222.1 GCA_021827245.1 Acidobacteriota bacterium
TGAAACCCGGAGCCAAACCGGGATTCCATCCCACAGCTTCCGCGTGGTTAAAGGAATCCAGCCTCACGCTCGTGCGCGAGCAGGGCATTCGCGCCATTAAGATCGGCCTGCTCTGCGGTCGCGCCGGAGCGGAAGCCATTTGCGAAATTCTCGACGCTAATCCGTCTGTTCCTGTCGTCCTTGATCCGGACCTGCGCGGCACGGAAAATGCCGACGGAAAAGAAGCGACGGGCGCTGAATTCCTGCGTGATTTGCTGCTGCGGCGCTCCACGGTCGTGACGCCGAACGCAGCGGAGGCCGCTGCGCTGACGGGACTGCGGGTGCAGTCTGCAACGGAAATGAGGGCGGCTGCCGCCAGACTGCTTGAGATGGGAGCGCGCTCAGCCGTGGTGACCGGCGGGATTTTTGAAAGGCCGTTTGATGTCTATCTCGACAAAGAAGTGAGCGAAACCCTCGCGGGAGAGCGCTTCAAAGTGGAAGCTCCCTTCGGCCCCGGAGCCACATTCTCCGCTGCAATCGCCGCCAACCTTGCTCTGGGACGCCACCCGCACGATGCGGTTGTGATGGCCAAGGCTTTTGTCACCGAGGCTCTCCGGAAAGGCTACATGACAGCATCGGGAACAATTCTTCTGAATCACTTCTACAGAAGCCAGCAGGCCCCTCGTGTAACCGATTCCGAGTCGAGCGTGGCGGAACCCGTCCTGTAGGCGGAGGGGTGCACGCCATCCGCTTCTGGCCCTCGGGCGAGACCGCACACATCTGGCCGGGCAACCCACCCATTGGCTGTGCCTTCAGCCGGCAGCTGCAGTGTTCATTCGGCTGCTTATGGCGTCTCCGTTCCTCAGTCGGGTGAACCTCCATCGGGACGTTGTGGCGTGATTCGCACTTCAATCGTGGCAAAACCCTCCCTTTCACTTTTTTCCCCGTGCCGCAGTTAAAGATTGAGTATCAACCAGACTTTGATATAATCCTGCCGCCATAAGCCGATGATTGAGAGACGCTGGCAGCACATTATTCCGGTTGCGTTCATCATGTACACGATTGCATTCGTGGACCGGACCAACATCTCACTGGCGTTGCCCAACATCAGCCACGACCTGCACATGAATCCCGCACAGGCTGGCAGCGCTGCGGGTATCTTTTTCTGGGGCTATCTGCTGCTCCAGATTCCGGGCGGCTACCTTGCCGAGCATTGGAGCGCTAAACGGTTCATCAGCATTCTCCTGGTTTGTTGGGGGCTGGCGGCAATCCTGTGCGGCCTGGTTAGCAACTGGGAAGAATTCTGGCTCATGCGCTTTGTGCTTGGCATCGCGGAGGGTGGCGTGTGGCCGGCAACTCTGGTTCTGCTGGCGCACTGGTTTCCCCGGGCGGAACGCGCGCGCGCCAATGCTTACTGGATGCTGTGCCTTCCCATGGCTGTGGTTATATCATCACCCATCTCCGGCTGGATTCTCGGCCGCTGGGGATGGCGCGTCATGCTGATTTCAGAAGGCGCAATACCTTTTGCCTGGCTGGTCATCTGGCTGCTGTTCATTGAAGATCTTCCACATCAGGCCAAGTGGATATCAGCCGAGGAGCGGGATTATCTGCAGACCACGCTGGAGCGCGAGAGCGCGGAACTGGATCTCGTGAAGCCGGAACCCTTCCTTAAACTGCTGCTGCGGCCTCAGGTGCTGTTGATGGTCCTTATTTATTTCCTGCTCAACAGCGGTAATTATGGATATCTCTTCTGGCTGCCCAGCGCGCTCCATAGTGAAAGAAACCTGAGCGACTTGACAGTAGGCATCCTCTTCGCAATCCCGTTCGTGGTGACGGGGATCGGGATGGTACTGGTCTCGAAGCATTCCGACAGGAAGCGCGAGAGGAGGGGGCACGTTGGAGGAGCGCTGGCCTGGGGCGGCGTGTTTATGCTGGCCACTGTTCTGCTAAGCCCGCACTCATTTATTCTCTCATTTCTCGCTATCACAGTCGTGGGCGCCGGTTCGTTCGGAGCGCTCGGCCCCTTTTGGGCCATCCCTTCGGAGACACTGCCACGTTCGGTCAGCGGCTCCGCCATGGGACTGATCAACGCGTTAGGTAACCTGGGTGGCTACTTCGGCCCCCTGGTCGTTGGCTATCTCGACAAGCAGACTGGAAATTTCTCATACGGATTCGCTGCTCTGGGCATCGGCTTTATTCTGGCAGCGTTGCTCAGTTCTCTTGTTCGCGCCTCGACGAAAGTACCGGCTGTTGCGTCATCCGAAGCTTAGGCCTTTCCGGCAAAGAAGGTTGGCACCGCTTCGCACAGCCAGCTTTCAACCGGAACTGCAGGAGGATATCTCGTGGCTGAACGGGAAGACCAGGTCGTCGATTTCAATGTGGATGACGTTTGCCGGCGTTTCTCGGTCATCTATACCGGGGCCATCGCCGATGTGCTGGACGAAATGGGTTATCGCCATCAGGTCATGCCGCCCTCGATCAAGGCGCTTGAGGCGGGCCAGCAGATAGCCGGGGTCGCCCTGACGGTGGAAGGCGAGGCTACGCAAAGTCTGGACCCGGAAGAAGTTTATATCCCCATTCTCCAGATGCTCGGCGACCTACGCCCTGGTGATGTGATTGTTTCCCAGCCGCACGACAACTTCAGCGCGCACATCGGCGAGCTTTCCTGCGAAACAGCCAAATTCCGCGGAGCCCGGGGAGCGGTGATCGACGGCGGCGCGCGTGATATCGACTACATCCTCAAGCTGGGCTTTCCCGTGTTCTGCCGTTACCAGACTCCCCAGGACGTGATCGGGCGATGGAAGCTGGTTGCCTACGGCAACGAAATAAAAATCGGGCAGGTTACCGTCCGGCGGGGTGATTTTATCGTTGGTGACAAGGATGGCGTGCTGGCAATTCCTCGGGAGATCACGCTTCAGGTGCTCGAAAAGGCCGAAGAAGTCGTTAGCACAGAGAATCTTGTGCGGAAAGCAATTCTTAAGGGAGTGCATCCGGTGGCGGCCTACCGGCAATACGGCCGCTTTTAAAATGCCGTCGAGACGAATAATCCACGGCACTTTGATCCGAGGGGAAATCGCGTCTTTCCAAACGACTCCCATTCGCGTTTAGCAGGAGGGCATCATGTCAAACCGGCGGACCTTTATGCGACAGGTTCTTGGAGGCGGGACGGCCATGGCGGTTTCCGGGTTGACTCCATCCGGCCGCATCCTGGGGGCCAATGACCGCATTCGGTTTGGGCTGATCGGCGCCGGAGGGCGCGGAAAGGCGATTTTCAAGGCGGCAATCAAGGCCCCAAACACTGAGCCCGTGGCCGTTGCCGACGTTTATACGCGGCGTCTCGAAGAGGCCAAACGCATCGCTCCGGGAGTCAAAACCTATTCCGATTTCCGTCGCTTGCTGGATGACAAAAGCGTCGACGCCGTGTTGATTGCAACTCCACAGCATCAGCACGCGCTCAATTTCGTTCCTGCCATACAGGCTGGTAAAGACGTCTATCAGGAAAAGACGATGGCCTTTAATCCCGACCATGCGCGTCGAATGAGGCACGCGTTTCTGGCTTCCAACCGCGTGGTGCAGGTTGGAATCCAGTCCACCAGCAGCCCCGCGCAGGCGCGTGCGAGGGAACTTGTGCAAACAAAGCCTATGGGCAGGATTACAGCCATCCACGCCCATATGTATCGCAATTCGCCCTACGGTGGGTGGAAGCAAGCGATTCCTGACGATTGCGATCCTCAGCACGTGGAATGGAAAGCCTTCGAGGGTGAAGCTGCCTTTCATCCATTTGATCCGAACCGGGTCATCAACTGGCGATTTTACTGGGACTACTCCGGCGGCAACGTTTTCGAAAACATGGTTCACCAGGTTGGTTTCTGGTTCAAGGCCATGGACCTGCGGATTCCGGAGCGGGCCACGATGAGCGGCGCGAACTATTTCTCTCCGGAAATGCAGGTGCCTGACACGATGGATGTATCCATGGCCTTGCCGGAAAAGATTTTGTTCACCTGGAATTCCGGCTTCGGCTCCAGCTACTACCATGAGGACGAATTCATGCTGGGGACCGAAGGGACTGTGGCACGCGACGACGACAGCGAAGCTGTAACTTATGTGTCCGGCAAATCGCACCGTGGCGCGGCCATCGCTTCCAGCGAAAAAACGGCCGCTCCAGACATCGTGGGCGGAGGAAACGAGACGGACGTGCACATGCGGAATTTCCTGGACTGCGTGCGCAGCCGGAAAGAAACCGATTGTCCCTTTGAGATCGGTTACCGCTCCGCAATCGCCTGCCAGATGGCCGTGGCTTCCTATCGCCAGGGGCGGGAAGTGCGCTGGGATGCCGAATCCGAACAGATTGTTTAATCAGAATCAGTTGTCCTGATCGCCCAGCCGCCGGTGGAATGAGCCGCGCTCTGACGATCGGGCGGGTGATTCGTCGAATAACTCCTTGCAAGATTTCGAGAATGGATAGTTAATCATGACTGACAAAATCGCGCGTAGGCGTTTCCTCAAAACTAGCGGTCTGGCCGTTACCAGCGCCTTTTCATTGAGCTGTGGCCAACAAAAAGAATCCGGCCCCTCGAAGACGGGCGGCTCGCCCGAGCCGGCTTCCACGGAGTTCGCAGCCCGCGAACCCAGGCTGCTTCCCGGCTGCTGTGCGTATTCGTTCCACGACTACTTATCCAAAGCAAAAATGACGTATCCGGAGTTTTTCGACAAGGTGGTTGAGATGGGCTCGGTGGGAGCGGACATGACGGTCTACTGGTTCAAGTCGACCGATCCGGCTTACCTGACGAATCTCCGGCATCTGGCTTTCAAACATGGAATTCCATTTTCCGGGGCTGCGTGCGGATCGAGCATGGTTCAGGCCAGTGCCGCAAAGCGGGGACAGGTGCTTGCGGACATCAAGAAATGGGTGGACGTGACGGACCTGTTGGGCGCTTCGCATCTGCGAATCTTTGCCGGCCCTCTGTCGCCCGGCGCAACAGTAAAGCAGGGAACCGACTGGGTGGTGGAAACAATGAAGCCTGCTTGCGACTATGCGGGCAAGAAAGGGATCACGCTCGGCGTCGAGGACCACGAGGGCGTCACCCAGCACGCCGACGTTTGTCTTGAAATCATGCACCGTGTGGATTCGCCTTTCGCGGGAATCAACCTCGACATCACCAACTTCAAGATCACCCCCAGCGAAGACGCCTACGCCCAAATCAAGGCCTGTCTTCCCTACGCCACCCACAGCCACATTCGCGATCACTTTGCCGACGGCACGCCGGTGGATATGGATCGCGTGTGGCGCCTGTTTGCCGAAGCCGGCTACAAGGGTTACATGTCGGCCGAGTACGAAGGCAAGGAAGACGAAATGACTGGCGTTCCCAAACTGATGGACAGGATCAAAACTCTGTGCCGCAAGTACTCGACGGTCTGATTGCGGTCAGCGCAGAAAACCTCAGCCGCCACGCTCTAACTCTCAGGAACAGTCAACACACGGCGGCAGGAGTGAAATCTTCAGGCCTGGACGATCTTGTCCCGATGCTCATTCAGGCGGCCGGTTGCGTTCCGCGTGTCAATCACAAGCTGGGCGTGGCGGGCGATCAGCTCATAATCGTATAACGAATGGTCGGTGGCAATAATCACCGCATCGTAGCTCGAAAGGGATTCGGGCGTCAGAGGAACGGACTTAAGTCCCAAGTCATACTGGCGCATCTTGTGCAGGCGTTCAAAATAGGGATCGTTGTAATCGACCTTCGCGCCGCGCTCCTGGAGAAGCTGGATGATTTTGAGCGAAGGCGATTCCCGCAGATCGTCAATATCCTTCTTGTAGGAAATGCCAAGGACCAAAATCCGGGCGCCGTGCAGGCACTTGCTGCGGTGGTTCAAGGCTTCCGCAAGCCGCTCGATCACGTGCAAGGGCATGGAAGTGTTAATCTCGCCGGCCAGCTCGATGAACCGCGTCGGGAATTCATACTCTCGAGCCTTCCAGGTCAGATAGAACGGGTCGATCGGGATGCAATGTCCGCCGAGGCCCGGCCCCGGATAAAAAGCCGAAAAGCCGAAGGGCTTGCTCTTTGCAGCGTCAATGACCTCCCAGATGTCCAGCCCCATGCGCTGGCACAGCAGCTTTAATTCGTTCACAAGCGCGATGTTCACACTGCGGTAGATGTTTTCCAGTAGCTTGGTCATCTCTGCCGCACGGGATGAACTGACCAGTACGATCCTGTCGAACGCTGCCTGGTATAGCACTTGGGTTGCCGTAGCGCTGGCACCATTGACTCCTCCCACGACCTTGGGAACCTGGTGAGTCTTGAACAACCGATTGCCAGGATCTTCCCGTTCGGGTGAGAAGGCCAGGAGGAAATCGGCCTCCGCTGAACTCGCTCCGACTGCCTTGCCATCCTGGACCGTGTAGGGAGCAACAGGGCAGCGCAGCCCGGAACGCTCAAGAATGGGCTTTACGACTTCTTCCGTTGTCCCCGGATAAGTGGTGCTCTCAAGCACAACCAACTGGCCCGGGCGCAAATGCTCGCTGATCGATTCTGTTGTGTTCCGGATATAGGTGAGGTCCGGCTCGCGATGATCGTCAAGAGGTGTCGGAACGCAGATGATGATCGCGTCCATTTCCCTCAGGCGTGCGAAATCCGTTGTGGCCTCGAAGTGCTTGCGGCGGAGCGCGTCGGAAATGTCTGATTCCGGAATGTGTTTGATGTAGCTGCGGCCTTGCTGAAGCTGAGCGATCTTCGACGAATCGATGTCAAATCCGATGGCTGAAATTCCTTTGCTGGAAAAAAGCAGAGCAATGGGTAGCCCCACATATCCAAGGCCGACGATTCCCACCTGCGCCGTCTTTTCCGCAACGCGCTGGTTGAATGCCGTGAGCGTTTGATTTTCTGCCGGTTCTCTGTTTTCTAGGGTCATGTTCTCGTATCCCATCTGGCTTAGGTGAACAGTGATTATAATCTGGAGTCGTTTTTTCCTGCAAACCAGATACACGCGCCGGGAGTTTTTCTGGCCCACAGCGGTCCCCCAATGGCGCAGGGCGTTCCGAGCAGCCCCTGTGATTTCGCTCTGAACAAGGGAGCAAACTATGGAAAAGCGTTCCAATGACGGTATGAGATTCCTTAGAAAATACAGAGCGATTGAATTGATTTTTTCTACTTTTCCATCTTATGCGGGGCGTGTTAGTTGTGGGGTAGAGGAAGCGAAGGTGGTTCTTACCGGGGCAAAAAGGGGTAGCGTGGTCAGGAACTGCCTTTGGCCAGGAGGAACTCATGGCAAGTTCGACCAAAGCAGCCGACAAGAGATTGGATATGGCTTATGGCCGGCCTAAATTCAGGACGCTTCTTGTGGACGAAGACTCGAGCGACGTCCGGTACTATGATGGCGTTCTGCGGGCCATCGGCCACGAAGTTGTTGCCTGCGAATCTTACGCGGAAGCCCTGGCCCGTTTGAACCGCGAGAACTTTGACGTGGTTGTTGTGGGGCAGGGAAGCCCGGCATTTGAAGGGCGGCAGGTTCTCTCTCGCGCGCTGGAGATCAATCCGGATGTGCCGGTCCTGGTTGTGGCGCGGACGTTGGACATCGACTGCTATCTGGAAGCGATGGAAATTGGCGCGGCCGATTATCTGGAGCGATGTGCGGCGCCCCGCGATTTCATACGCTCAGTAGACGCTCATCGCCGGCTTAAGGCAGCAGCCTGAACGTGGTTTTTTGTTTTTGCGTCCGGCAATCTGATCGGCTGGACCTTCAGTTCCGTGACCTTTGCAAGATGGCTGCACGCTGGAAGTGTCAGCGTGCAGCAGGGGGTTCGGCGACCATCGCGTCTGCTGTTTCGGGAATGATCTCGAAACGTGTGTCAATTGTGGCCGTCTTGCCGATCATTGCGCCCACCGAACAGTACTTGCTTTCTGAAAGGTGAATAGCTTTTTTGACGGCTTTAGGATCGACGCACCCGCGAAGCTTGTGAACGATCGTGACCCGAGTAAATACCTTGGGTGCCTCCTCGCGCTGCTCCGCGCTCAATTCCACGTCGTAGCCGGTTACGTGCTGGCGCATCTTTCGCAAGATGCCGATTACATCGAAGGCTGTACATCCTCCGAGGGCCAGAAGAGCCAGTTCGACGGGCTTGACGCCTGTGTTTCCCTGTGTGTCATCCATGACGACAGTATGGCCGGCAGGGGATTCGCCCACAAATTGACGCCCATTCTCAACTGCCGTGAGATGTAGTTTTCCCTGGACCATGACTGGCTTCCTGCGGACAAGGTAATCTTCCTTGTTCATACTGTGCGAACCGGGATCAGCCTTATTTCGGATTACCGCGCGCTGCCACACTCGCCCCGCTTGCCGCCTTGATGACCCATTCAGTGCTCACCGATTTGGGCCGGGTGATCGGCGTGCCGAGTAACCGGTTGAGGACAAGCTGCGAGCACATCCCAAGGGCGCGCGAAACTCCGAACAGCACCGTGTAATAGTCAAATTCGGTCAGGCCAAACAGGTAAAGCAAGGACCCGGAGCCTGCATCAACATTCGGCCAGGGATCTTTGGCCTTGCCCTGTTCCTTGAGGACTGCCGGAGTGATATGGAATAAGCGGTCGACGATCCTGAAGATTTCATCATTCGGGCAGACTCGTTCGCCGAACTCATGAAAAGCCGTGAAGCGTGGGTCGGTAACGCGAAGAACCGCATGGCCGTAACCCGGAACCACCCGGCCATCATTGAGAGTCGCCACCACAAAGTCTCGCAACTGGTCGTCGGTTGGCACACCTTTGTATCTCTTGCGAATATCCAAAACAAAGTGGAGGCATTCCTGGTTGGCAAGCCCGTGCAGCGGGCCGGCAAGGCCGTTCATGCCGGCAGAAACGGCGTAAAACGCATCCGATAGCGCCGAGCCCACGGTGTGGCAGGTAAACGCGCTGACGTTGCCGCCCTCGTGGTCACAATGCAGCGTCATATAAAGACGGATGAGATTGCGAAACTCCCCCGTCGGATCAGGCAATCCAAGCATGGCTGCGTAATCCGCGCCCCAATCCAGGCTGGGATTAGGCGGCAATGGCTTGCCCTTGCGAGTATGAATCCTGTAGATGCCTGCGGCGATTCCCGGGAGCCGGGCAAGCAGGAGGAGAGAATCTTCCAGGGTCGGCTCCCAGTAATCCATCTTGTGCATCCCTTCCGAATACCGCTTTCGAAACACCGACTCACGTTCCATGGAAAGGATGGCCGTGCTGAACATAGCCATCGGGTGGGTGTCAGGGGGCAAGGCATTCAGCACATCCCATATGTAAGAAGGAACCTCAGCGCGCTCCCGAAGCTCCTGCTGAAGGCTGGCAAGCGCTTCAGAGTCCGGAAGTTCACCGGTGCAAAGCAGGTAAAATATCTCTTCAGGAAGCCGGTTCTTCAAATCACCAATCGGGAAGCCGCGGACCACCAAACCTTTATCCGGCTCTACGACTGAGGTGTCGCAGACAAGGCCTTTCACACCTCGCATCCCACCAAAAACTTGCGCGACCGTTACCTCGGATATAACAGCCGCCCCATGTTCGGCGACGACGTTGTGAGCCCTATCGCGGAGAACTGGTGCCTGTTCGGCCAGTCGATCATGTAGTTTTCCCATTTGCCACTCCCTTAGCAACCCATTATTATACAATAACTTGTACGCCTCAATCGACCCATTGGCAGTGAGGGCGATCACATAAGTTTGTGATCTAGGTCACTCCCCTTCGCACCTTTTCCTTCGCTTCAGGTCATGCTGCCCATTTTAACTCCCTGGACGCCGCTCGGCGCATTTCCCGGGAGGGTTAGCGAGGCAATGCAAAAGCCACGTAGCTGCCGCCTGACGGGGCGCCCCACTTTCCTCCTCCGGCGCCAATCACCACGTATTGCCGGCCATCGACTTCGTAGGTTGCCGGGGTTGCGTTTCCGGCTGCGGGCAGCGTCGCTTCCCAGACCAGTTTGCCCGTGGCCTTGTCGTATGCGTGGAACTTGTTATCATGATCGGTGGCCGCAATAAAGACAAGCCCGCCGGCCGTCACCAGTGGACCGCCATAGTTCTCACTGCCGGTGTTGCGGATTCCCTTCTTGACCAGGGATGGAAACTCGCCGAAAGGAATGCGCCAGACAAATTTCCCCGTGTTCAAGTTGATGGCATTCAAGGTGCCCCAGGGTGGTTTCACCGCAGGATATCCTTGCGGGTCGAGGAATTTATTGTAGCCGTCGCTCATGTACTTCAGCCAGGGCCCATTTTCCGCCGTATTCCACTCGCCCTTCGCCATGGTTTCCTTTCCCGTTCTCACATAAGTCGCGATGGCTTGGATGGCGCCATTCCCTACCTGCGCGAACGCCGGCATGCGGCCGCCCCCTTTTTCGATGATGTCCTCCACCTGGGATTCGTTGTACTTCCTGCCGATGCTCTTAAGCGCGGGGAACTCCGGCGGGCTGCCGGCCAGATCAGCCCTGTGGCAACTCGAACAGTTGCTCATATAGAGCCGGCGTCCGCTCACAAGCCCCGTCGTCTTGGGGCGCGGAACAAGCCGAAGGATCCAGGCCATCACATTAGCGTTGACGTAAAGTATTCCGGTAGTGGGATCGAAAGCGGGGCCCCCCCATTCGCCGCCTCCATCGAAGCCAGGAAAGATGACAGTCCCCTGCAGGCTGGGAGGAATAAACTGCCCTCCGTAGCGAAGCTTCCGCAGCCTCGCCAGCACCGCCTTGTGCGCCGCCGGCGTCCGGTCCGTCACCGTC
>JAKAWN010000223.1 GCA_021827245.1 Acidobacteriota bacterium
CGGGGGACGGGCAGGCAAAAGAGTTCGTCGTGTGTCTATTGCGTGTCTAAATCCGCCCAAAGTACGACAATCTGCCCAATCTGACACATCTTATTCTTCAATAAGTTGCCTGTTTTCAATAAGTCCAGAAGATTCGACTCCCCCCGCCTCCACCACGATAAGTTATTTTATTGCAATAACTTGTGAACGTCGACTTTTCCGTGTACCTCAGATGTACCCTTCGTTTCAGCACCCACAATGGGGTCCTGTGCCCAAGCTAGCCGGACGCTAGCCTCAAGCTCCTGCTGGCGAGCACGGACCCACGGGGCGTAATGCCTTTCTGTCACTCGCACTGATTGATGCCCAAGCAGCATCGAGACCTGTTCCAAAGGCACGCCCGCGAGCAGGTCTTCCACGGCAAACGTGTCTCGGAATCGATGGGCGTGGCCGTCCTGCACATTCGCCAGCTTAAAAAGTTTTGCCAATCTGCCTTTCCCGTCCTCCATCCCATATCTTCAGGCTGTTTTTGAGAAAGCTCGATGGCCGGCCGGACCACGTTGTCCACGGTGCAGTTCGGCCGACATTTTCAGGTTTCCTGCGGGCTCTCCCAGAAACAAGAGCCTGATGCTGCTCAAATGCCGTTCCTGCACCGCTCCCACCTCCCGCTTCAATATTGGTGGACAGCAATCTTCGCGAGCGCGGATGTTGGGGGAAAACCCTCGCCGATGAAGGTCGCGCGCAAGCTCGGGATCACCTATAAGAGCGCCTGGCTCATGTGCGAAAGGATTCAGCGGGGGCGGAAAGGGAGATTTCTCCAGGCGCTGCTCAGGAACTTTTTCCAAGGTAAGCCTGTCGAGACTCACAACAGCTAAACGACCGAGGGTAAAATCCTATGAAAGGGAGTAAAACGAGGAAATTCTTGCCCTGCGGGCATGTTGCTCATATTGCGTGGCTTGAGGGTGTCAATCAACAGTTTCGGAAGAATGAATCCTTATAGTCATTTTGTTATACTCCCTGCGGTGTAGTTGTGACTCTGCTCTGCAATGGAATTTTGCTTCCATCGCTCTAACCCAACATCAACGAGCTGTCGGAGGGGCACTTTCTGAACTCCAGGTCGATCTTGCTCGTTTTAGCGGCTTGCTCTACCGGCCAGCCTGCAAAGACCTCGCCGATTCCGCAGCTTCATGATGCGGTGTGCCATCGTGGCACATTGAACGACCGCGGATGAGCCGCATTGCCGACATCTTTAAACGTTGAGATCCGAGGTCGGCCTTTCTGAACATCGTCAAGCCCCCTCGCTGTCTGATTCCAATTTTGTATCCCCAGCTATGTGATCGGTATATCCCTGCTGGAGCATAAGACTTTGCGTTTCAGGCCGTACAGCCCCCTTTCGAACTCGTATATCCCTCTGTTGGTGTCGTGCATCCCCCGACTGAAAAAACCAGCCGAGACATGAAGGAATTTCCTCTTCCTTCCCCAAAGAAGTGATTTGGAGAAAAACGCGGATTGTGCCCAAAGGGTGAGTCGGAAACAGTCCGCTGGGCCTTCGGGCACCTCGATCCGCCTCCGGAATGACAGTTCGTATGGCGTGGAACTGTTCAATGCCGTCTGTGACGGATGTCACTGCATGGCGTAGGTGGACACGCTAAATTGCGACTGTGATGAAATGGTTCGGAAACCCCTGGGCGCATTATGGGAAGAAAAACGGGCCTGCGTTGAGGCGGATAGGCGTTTACAGCCTTTCGCTCGTGCTGGTCCTTCTGCTTCCAGCCGGGGCGAGTGCGGGATGGCAGTGCACCATGGGCTCGCACTGCATGTGTTGTGGTGGAATGCGCTGCACGCCGGCCATGCCGATGGCCGGGACACAGGATTGCTGCCGTGTCTTGCCGTCCCCGGACCAGAACTGGCTTGTTCAAACTGAATCGGTAAAGGCGCCGGAATATGTAGCGGCATCAGCTTTGCCGATCGTCTCCTGGAGCCCGACGCTCAAATCCAAATCCGGCCACTCGCCAATGCAACCTCTCAATGAGCGGTGGACTCCACCGTTAAGCCCCCTCGCCCAAGCTTCGCTTCTCCGCATTTAATTGCCACCGTCAAACTCGCTCTATCGAACGAACACTCCAGAAGCTATTGCACGATCTCATAACGCCAGGCCTCTGCCCCTCAGGTGGCACTCGCCAAGGAGACTCGCCAGGACGAGTCAGGAGGATGACGATGAAATATACGAAATGGAATCTAACGATGCTGGTAGTGCTTGGATTGATCCTCATAGCGTACGGAAGCCCTTCGGCCCGTGCTTCCGAATCAAACCTGAGCAAGAAGGAAGTGAAAACCTTGATTGCCGATGCCAAAACGCCTCAGGACCACGAGCGGCTTGCGGCCTATTATCGCAGCCAGGAGCAACTCGCAAAGGCAAAACAGGCCGAGCATGAAGAAATGCTTCGCCGTTACCATGAGAACCCCTTGAGCCACCAGTTGACCAAATGGCCGAGCCCGGAATACCACTGCAGTACCCTGATCCGGATTTTCGGCGCTCAGGCGCAAAGGGACGCCATACTGGCACAGCGTCAGGAGGAGATGGCGGGCAATCTGAAAATACAGAAATAAACCCGCTTCACTCGGAACGACCTCCAGGCCGTGCATTCACGGCACCGTCTGCAGTCGGTTTATGAATTTGGTCCGATGGAAACCGCGAATGGTCTCGCGATGAATAGATCGATCCAGACAGTATGTCAGGAGTTACGAACATGAAATCAGTGAATACCCTTGCGCACAATTTTGTTTCAGGATCCTCCCGAAAAAGGACCGCCGGGCTTGCCTTGTTGGGACTGGCTCTGGGAGTTCTTCTGTTGGCTTCTTGCGGAGGCTCCAGCAGCAATATGAGTTCGCCCGTATCGCCGGCAAGCCAGGGATCGGTTACGGTCTTTGCGGGAGACGACCCGGCATGCGGCATAACCTCCCTGTCAATGACGATCACCGGAATCACCCTGACGCCCTCAAGCGGCGGCTCGCCGGTCTCCGTCTTCGCCGCGAGCAATCCCGTGACTGTGGACTTTGCCTCTCTGATGGGAACCTCGATGATGCTTGGCATGGCTAACGTTCCGGCCGGTACCTATTCGCAAGCAACGGTGGCGCTTTCAAACCCCCAGATAGGCATGTACAGCTTCGGCACCACCGGCATGGGCTACGGCATGATGAATTCCAGCTTGTCCACTTCTTCCGTTCCGGTCACTCTCAGTCCTCCGCTTCAAGTATCTGCCAATGGCAATGTGGGGATGATGCTGGACCTGAATCTGCTCAAGTCCGTTCAGACCAGCAACGGTACCGTCACGGGGACCATCAACCCAACCTTTGCAGGAAGCGGGATAAGCGTCGCAAGTAACAGCATGATGATGGATGGGCTGGGCGCGCTCAGCGGGATCGTCCAGAGCGTCAGCACAAGCAGTTCAAACTCCGACTTCACTGGCAGCCTTACCTTGGGACAGTGGATGATGGGACGAACCTTTACCGTCAATGTTAACTCCCAGACGGCTTTTCAGAATGCTTCCGGCCTTTCCGGTCTCACGCCGGGAATGTTCGTGCAGGTGCAGGCGGGAGTGGATGGAAACGGCAACCTCGTAGCCAGCCAGGCGAGTGACCAGGGTCAGACGGACAGCCAGCAATCCATCGGAAGTTTTATGGGGATGCTCTCTTCCGTCACCCGGGATAGCGCCGGCAATGCCACGCAGTTCCAAATGGGTATGGACGGGGAATTTCCTGACATGGAATCAATGATGGGGCTGTTCTCTCAGCCGCAGGCCTTGCTGGTGTCCGGAGCTCCCTTCCAGATCGAAGATCCCGCTGCAAATTTCGCGGGGCTCACATTCGATCCCACAACCATGGGGCCGGGGCAAATGGTCAGCATCATTAGCCAAGTCACCGCGAGCGGTAGCGGAGGAATGATGGGAGGCAGCGGAAGCGGCTCACTGGCGGCCAATTCCGTTATGCTGCAGGTCCAACCCCTGCTGGGCACGTTCGGACAAGTGCTGGCCGCAGGTGGGGACGGCAAGACAGGTGGCTTCACGATGGCCCCATGTTCAGGCGTATTCGCGGGCAGCAGCACTTCCATCCCGGTGTTGACCTCCACCCAAACCACGTTCAACGGTATGAATGGATTGAATGATATTCCGGCTGGCGGCCAGCTTCTTGTGAACGGACTTCTGTTTTGGGAACCGAACATGACAAACGCGAACGACGTTCAATTCACGCCTCCCGGCTGGGTTTTTGAGGCGACTCAGGTCGGCAAGTCTCAGTGACGGGGTGCACCGCAGTTGGATGCTCATGCCAATCAAATCAGCCACAGAGTAGTTAGATCACGAACGGTCCAACTGGTAGGTGGTTAAGGCAGAGACAACGGAGAATCAGAGAACCTTGCGGCCATCAAATTCTGCAGACACTGTGTGGGCAAGTCCAGGCATCTTTCCTAAAGGCTTGTTTGATGGCCGCAAGGTTCAACCCGACGCAATTCTGGACTACCGGAACACCGGAGGGTGAAACTTTGGGCGCCAGCCTCTACGGGGTAGGGGCTCGTGTCTCCTTCCTCGTCTATCGGTTATCTTGCAGATGGCTCGGGACTGTCTGTCGAGTGCAGTGTCGATCCTTGAGAGAACCGGTTCCGGCCTGGACTGCGGACATTACCCAAAGGGGACGACATCAAATCAGGCCTTCAGATCCTCTTCGCCCTCCTCTTTCGACGTCGATTCGCAAAATCCCCGACGGCAAGGTTAATCCTCGTGCGACGCAACCGGAGGCTATGAATCTGCATCCTACGTACTTCCGGCCGGTCGAGGCCGCTGGATGAGCACAACAGTCTGGCGCGTGTGGGAGCGGGCGTGGAACGATGTGCTGGGGCGACAACACGGAATCCTAACCGGCAACTTACCGCCGACAACAGTCATACCGCGGTAGCCGGATGAGGGTTGAACTGCAACAGGCAGTCCATCCCGTGCAACTTTAATCGCTTTCGCATTCCGAAATCCTGACATTCCGGAGCTGGTGTGGCAGCAACTAGGGCAACCGAGTACTGTACTCGTTGACTCCCCGGAAATGTAAGGAAATTGCGCCGTAATATAGGGTCTTGAAATGGGGCATGCTAGTCGCCGAGGGGTTTCTTTCGCGCTCATTCTGGGACTGAACACAGCTTGGCTCTATGCTGTGATGTGCGCGTCGCTCTGCGCCGCTGGGGTATGCCCTAACGAAATGATGCCGGGAATGGGTGAGCAATGTCACCATGAACAGGCGCCGGGCCCAAACCAACGGTGTCCTTGTCACAAACAGAATTGCCTCTGGCAAGGTCATCCCACGGGCGTTTTTTTGGTCCCGGCGGGTAATCAAGCCCCTCTCGACCTTCAAAGTCTGGCAAGCCGGGTCCTCGCATCCGCATCCATAATCCCTACCGCCAATGCGCCTGTTGTGGCTCTTGATACCTCTTCGCATTCGCCTCCCGGCGTCACCACAGGGCGGACGATCTGTCGAAAGCAATCGCTCCTTCGCATCTAGCGCCATTCCTTCCTATGGGCTCACGCGCAACGGGTAAAGCCACGCCTGCTCCAGGCGCATAGCGCGGGCCCGCACCTAAACGGAAAAAACTGGAACGAGGCCAGCCCGTGTCTGCGCTGGACTCGCCCTACGCGCTGGCGGCCCAGCCTCCATTATCCCTGTTCCTTCAGGCGGCTGACGAGCATAATGCGGCTCGGCAGGGACGCAGCGGGGCGTAAATCAATCCAGAAGAGAAGAGAGGAGGAGACTGACATGAAGAGATTCGTCTTAGGGATAGCAACGGGGCTCGCACTCGCGATCGTCGCCGCGTTCGTTATGGGAATGGGTGCCCTCATGTATGTGGAGCAGGGGTATGTGGATCCTCGTGCGGACATCCCGACTTCCTCGTTCGAGAAAGATCGCGCGATGGCGGCCCTGGATGCGGCGCTCGACCGCTACGCTCCCAAAACGAAAGATCCCATCCAGCCGACGGCATCGGCACTGAGCGAGGGAGCAAATCTCTACGGGACATACTGTGCCAAATGCCACGGGGCAATGGACAAGTCGGAGACCGCATGGCGGGTCCGCCTCTATCCCCCTGCACCCCAATTTCCAAAGAAGCCAACGGACATGGAGGAATTCGAGAATTACTACGTCATCAAGCACGGCGTTCGGTGGACGGGCATGCCGGCGTGGAGCGACGAGTTGAATGACGACCAAATCTGGACGCTGGTCACCTATCTGAACGAAATGAAGAAATCGGCCGCCCCGATGCAGGGAATGGACCACGCCGCAGAGCCATTCAATGCAGGATCGGCAGAAAAAGGAGTCAGGAAGTGAGTGACAGTTATCGAAGGAGAGCACCTAATCTGGAAGGTCATCAGCATGTCGTTTTCCTTAAATTCCTGAGGGAGAAAGCGGCGCGTGTGTCTTTGAGACAATCGGTCGCAATCTGCTTTCTGGTGTTTGCTTTCATAGGTGCGAGGCCGTTGTGCGCGCAGCAGATGGATCCTTACTTCACCGCCATCAACACTCCGGTGCCGAAAGGCAGCATGATGCTGATGCTGCTGCCCGATTACCAGTTGGCGCACATCGGACCGAATTATCTTACCTACATGGGCATGGCGGAATACGGCATCACCAACCGCTGGACGGCGGGCTTCATGGCCGAAGGCCAGAAAATCGGCGGCCTGCCTGCAACCTTCGGCGGCGTGCGATTCAACACCTATTTCAAGCTCTTCCCCCACGATCGTCTGCTGAACCTGACTCTCTACGGTGAGTATGAGGATGTCAACCAGGCGGCGCTGTACAAGATGGAAATCAGCGGCTTCGGCACCTCGGACCTCACCATTCCGCTGGATGTAGCGCGGCGCGCTCCGGCGCACACCTTTGAACAGCGGGTGATTGTCTATCACGACTGGGGCCGGTACGATGCCACCTTCAACTTCATCTCAGAAACCGACCTCCAGAATTACACGAACGACTTCGGCTACGTGTGGGGAATCTTCCGGCAGTCGGTCTGGAGCGGCATGAGCGGTGTGCGCGACGGGATGAAGATGAAAACCATGGCAACTCCGGCAGCTTTCTCCCGGCAACGCCTCGGCTACGGGCTGGAAATGACCGGCGGGTTGGGGAATAACAGTCAGTTCGGCTTTTACTGGCACCGGCAGCAGCAGTACCTCGGCCCAGTGTTCAGCTACGCGCTCTCGCCCCATTGGACCTTCCGCCTGGAACCTGAGTTCGGACTTTCCGCCGTCAGCGACCCTTTCGTCCTGAGGATGGGAGTCACCTACACCATCAACGACTTCTTCCATCGCATTGCAGGCTCTCTATAAAGCAGGCCGCATTCCATTTTTATCTGAACGCGGATCGAGCCGGAGAAACTAAGGAGGTGTAATACCAAGCACTGCCAGTGCAGATGGCCGGGCCTCGGGGTGGAGCGAAGCACCGGGTGTTGTCAAAACAAAAGCTTGTCTGCAAGTCGGCAACTCAGTGATTTTTGTGTCGGTTCGCGCGCCATCTATTCTCACGGCCGGCAACTGGCCGTACTGTCGCCAAACCACACAAACTGGCAGCGGAAGCGTGGCGAGATCGATCCAGGGATAATTTTCCGGCCCACCATTTCCGCAGGCCAAGGATGGCCGCTCGCGGTGGATCTTCAAGGAAGGCCCGGTCGCCCGGGAATTGTGTATCCCCCTGTCAAAATCGTTTGTCTCAGAGATCGCGGGCTATGCAGCCACATTTTGAACTCGTATATCCCTCTGTTGGCGTGGTGTACCCCTCTGCCCTGAAAGCAGCCGGCCGGAGCATCGGCGGATGCTCTTTCCCAAAGGGACAACCTTGCGGAAGTACAACGTCTGTTCAGTCAATCTTCACCCGGAGGATGTCCCGGCGCCCGCGAAAAACTCGCCCCCCCCCAGCATCAAAATCCCTTCTCCCTCCACCTCGACTATCCGGACATGCTGCGATTTTCAAACGGCAGCTTCCGGGGCGGAATAGGACAACAACGCTCAGGCCGTCTTTTCACCCTGTTCCTATATCTTTATCAATAAGCCGTCCGGGGGATATTCTGACTGCCGGGGACAGTGCCGGCTTCATCCGCCCGATCACGAACCCAAAACCGGCGGCGACGGGAAATCGCTTCCTTGCATCCGGCTCCACAATAAGACGCATTGGAATTCGCCGATATCGAATCGGGCCCCGGTCGCAGGGCTCCTCAGGGTTCCCGACCCTGCCAGAATGAGCGCCAAAGCGGGTGTGACCACGGCGAGAGCTTCGCGCCTCGCGAAATCTTCTCCCGGAACCGGCATTCTCCCGCCGCTCCGCTCGCGGCCCCGGGCGGCATGAATGCTCTCTTCTCCCATTGGATCATTGGCACAACCCCGGACCCTCAAAAAAGCGCCCCCCAGTCAAAGGCTAAATACTTCACCCCTGCGGATGGCCGATTCAACCTTCGTTTTTCAGCATGAAATGAGCCCCCGCCTGCAGGCTGTCCGGTCCGTCTTTTCACCCTGTTCGCTATCTTTAATTAATAGATTGCCTGGCAGACAACCCCGCTGCTGGGAATAATGCCGACTCCGTCATCTTCTAGAGGCGGAAGAATGGTTCTGAAAAAAGCCGTCCTCTACCTGCGCGTTTCAACCCTGGAGCAGCATCCTGAAACCCAGCGGCACGACCTGCAACAGCTGGCCTGGCAGCGCGGTCTTGAGATCGTGAAAGTTTACGAGGACCGGATCTCGGGGGCCAGCGCTTCAAGGCCGGGACTCGACCAGATGATGGCCGACGCGAGGCAGGGAAAATTCCATGTCGTTCTGGTCTGGGCTTGCGATCGGCTGGCGCGCTCAGTCATGCATTTCCTTCAGGTCCTCGATGAGTTCGGGCGCCTCAACATTGAATTCATCAGCTTCCGCAAACAGATCGATACCGAGGGTGCGCTGGGCAGAGCCGTCCTGGTCATCGTGGGAGCGATCGCAGAGCTGGAGAGATCAATTATTAAGGAGAGAGTGAAGGCGGGACTGAGGCGGGCGAAACTGGAAGGCCGGCATATCGGCAGGCCGACGCTCCAGCTGGATCACGGGGTGGTTCTCGAGGACCGCGCCCGGGGAATGAGCCTGAAGGAACTGGCAAGAAAACACCAAGTCAGCAAACCCAGCATCTGCAAGCTGCTGAAGGATGAGCGTTCCGGGGAATGACAGCGGCGGCATACTCAGGTCAGGACGGGTTGTTGTTGGCCCTGGCATGAGTTATACTTAGATATAACTCATAGGAGGGGCCATGCACACAACGAAATTGCGGAAGGTAGGTGGCTCGGTGATGCTGGCCGTGCCGCCTGCGCTGTTGGATGTCCTCGGACTCGAACCTGGGGCCAGGGTTGGCTTGGCAGTCGAAAGCGACCGGCTGGTCGTCGAGCCCGAGCGGCGGCCCCGGTATACCCTGGTGGAGCTTCTCGCCCAGTGCAACCCGAAGTCCCGGCGCACGAAGGAAGAACGGGAATGGCTCTCGGGCCGGCCGGCAGGTGGCGAGCTGATCTGATGAAGAGGGGCGAAATCTGGCTGGTGAGCCTTGATCCTTCGGAGGGGCACGAGCAAAGGGGCCGGCGCCCGGTGCTGATCGCGTCGCCGGAAGCGTTCAACCGGGTGACACGGGTACCCGTGGTTCTACCCATCACCAGCGGGGGCAGCTTCGCGCGGACCGCCGGGTTTGCCGTGTCGCTGACGGGGGCTGGAACTAAAACGACAGGTGTCGTCCGCTGCGACCAGCCTCGTGCGCTCGACCTGGCTGCGCGCGGCGGCAGAAGGTTGGAGAGCATCCCCGAAGCGATCATGGACGAAGTCCTGGCGAAGCTGACGACGATCTTCGAGTAAGACCCAGATAGAAAAGAACCGGCCGTCCGGCATTGTCAAACTTCTCAAAGAAGCCTCAAAATCTGGGGGTCATAAACCCCTGGAAAATCGGCCCCCACAAGCTGTTGATTCTACGAGCCCGGATTTCGTGAGTTAACCTGTCCATAAAAGTGTGGGTTTAGGACACCCCTTTAAGCCGTCCAGACAGGAGATCTTCATCCAGCCTCGCGGTCTCCCGAATTGTCACTGGAACGCCCCCGAACCGTTCCGGGTGGGACGTCGCTGCTGGGACATTCGAGGCTGCAGCTCTTGAAGGTGCAATTGATGAATAGGCCCTCATCCAGAACCAAATGCTGGCTTTCCAAGGTCTTGTTTTCGTGTCGGGTCATGGTTTGTCCCGGTCAAAGGCTATACGGTTTTCTACCGGGAGAGAAAAACCGGCGACACCAACATCGACCTCTCACACTTCTGCCAGCTTGATTAGATTAGATCAGGAAGGCTGATCATGACCATTGCGCCGAGCCATCTTCTCCACAACCTCAATCAGGGTATTCAGCTTGTGCTCGCTCGCTGCCTGGGCTTCCCGCAGTTCTCTTATGCCCGCAGCGCTCTGTTCCACGCTGTGAGCAATGGAAAGCGACACGTCGACAAGCTGGGCGATCGCTTCCTCATGTTTTTGAAGCCAGGCCTCGTGCTTGGCTTCCATCTCCACTATGAATCGCACGGTCTTTTTAACTCCCATCCCCAGATCCAGCAGCAACTTTTCCCGGCCACCCGATTAGGCCATCAATAAATCTTCTTGACAGGAGG
>JAKAWN010000224.1 GCA_021827245.1 Acidobacteriota bacterium
CTCATAGTCATAGCACAGAGCAGAAGCGATGACGCGGCTTAGCGCCACGGGCCGGATGTGATACTCGATAGCCAGGCAGGCTGGCCCGATCATGCGATCATTGCGGCCGAGCTTTCGAACCGGATCGCGTGCGTTGCGTTCAATGGGGTCAACGATTTCGGGATTCTGGTACTTCTTTAGCGCCGACTCTGCAAAGGCGTTCTGTTCTTTGGCGTCGAATCCGAAGCGTTTGATCAGTGCCTCGCTCGACTCCCGGCCAACCGCCCTTGCCAGTTCAGCCAGTTCAGGATCGTTGGCTGCTTCGCTCAGAAGTTGGTATCCCTTCAGGTAACCTGGATAAGCGATAGCGGCATTAATGGCGTTGTAAGTGAAAAGCTTGCGAGTCAGGCCTCCTTGAAAATTCTCTTTTGGCGCCAGCCCCTGGATCGGAGGCATATCGCCAACGAAAGCCTCCTTATCTGCCGGCATCTCCCACATATTCTGCGCCTTCAGGCAGAGAGGATCTTCAGCCTTCATCTCCGGTGTAGGCTCAATGGTTGACCGCAGAACCATGGTCTCGACAAATCCTACGTGACGATCCAGCCAGTCGATCTCAACTGGCTCCAGCCTCTCTGACACAAGCTGGCGCAACCATTTTCCTGGCTGAAAATAGTTTTCGCAGATGATGACGTTAAGAGGATTTGCGCGCTTCCGACCGACGGCGAGCCGTACGCCTCGTGCCAGCAAAGGAGCAATCTGCGGAAAGTTTGGCCCTCCGATGGAAACAAAGACAGCCGAGGCTTCCGCTACTCTGTTTGCGACAGCTTCGAGCTCATCCGACGAAAGAACTTCGAATCCCCCGATAATAATGCTCTTATCTTCTGCCCCCATAATGTATACCTTATATCTGCCCCGATCACGCAAAAGATTGACAAGCTCCGGTGACTTCTCAACAAACGTAATCCGAAATCCTGATAGGGTGAGCAGATGAGCAATGAATCCCCTTGCAATCTTCCCTGCACCGAAAACAACCGCAGTCTTATTCATCGTTAAGCCTTTCTTCCTTGAGTTTCCTAAGCTGAACTCCCCGGACTTCTGCAAACCACTGACGAAGCGTGGGATAGAGCTCACAGAAGTGCGCATATAGCTCTCGGTACTGCAAAGAGCGGTTAGCATCAGGGGTGAACTTGCGTGCAGGGCCGAGCATTCCAATGCTTGCGTCTTCGCAGTTCGAATACTGATTTGAAGCGACGGCGGCAAGCATTGCTGCGCCTAGGGCGGCGGAGTGCACGTTCTGCGGAACCGAAACAGAGCGTCCCCAGATATTCGCCTTGATCTCACTCCACAAGTCAACTCGCGCGGACCCTCCTGTGATGACGAGAGGCTCCAGGCGTCTCCCTGCGGTATTCTCAATGAGTTCCAGTATTTGAAGCAATCCGTAAGCAACACCTTCAAGAATAGCTCTCACGAAGTGGGCTTCACTGTGAAGAGCCCTGATCCCGATAAACGCGCCGGAGAGGTTGGGATCCCACAGGGGCGCTCGTTCCCCGTCCAGGTATGGTAGGAAGAACAAGGAAGCAGCCCCCGCCGGTGCGCCCCTAGCCGCAGCGAGCAGTTCGTCGTACTCTCGGCCGAAGGCCTTTCGATACCAATGCAGAGACCCGCCGCCGCAGGATGTAACTCCATAGAGAACGAACTTACCGGGCAGAAAGGGCGCGCAAACCAGGTTTGGAGATCCCTGCATCACGGACGTTACCAAACCCAGATGCTCACTGGTGCCAGTAATGTTGAAGGCATCGCCTTCTCTGACCGTGCCGCTTCCCAGTACGCTTGCATTAAGATCATTCCAGCCGGTCGCCACGGACAATCCCGGCCTGAGGCCAGTTATCTCTGCGGCCTCAACGGAGACCTTTCCCATAATTTGCTCCGGTTTAAGGAGGACGGGAAGAAGGTTATCCGGTATGCCCAGTTTGACGAGTACGTCCGTCGCCGGTCGGCCGGTAGAAAGGTTGACGACACCACGATTGCTCGACGCATCGCTTGCCAATTCTCCCGTAAGCCTGAAGTTGATATAGTCTTTCGCCTGCAACATGCAGCACGCCCCTGCAAGCGTGCCCGGCGAATGCTTGCGCAACCAGAGCAGCCTGGGCAAAGGCCAAGTCGGCGCGGGCGGAAGATCAATCCCCAGGTGTGCGCTCAGTTCTTGTCGGGTGAAGGCATCGTACAGTTCCTCCATTTCAGCAACGCTGCGCTGGTCCTGGAAGCTGATGGAACGGTGAATCGGCCTTCCATCCTGACCCATGAAAACGTGGCTTACAATGTGGCCGCTGGCGCCCACCGCAAGGATTTTATCCGGATCAAAACGAGAGACGATTTCACGGATTCCTTCCACCGCTGCGTTCCACCACACTTGGGGATCTTGTTCCCTGAACCCAGGCTGCGGTTCACAGATCTCGTAGCATCGAGTTGCGATGTAGACGGGTGTCCCTTGCAGGGTGAATAGCCCTACTTTTGTGGCCGAGGATCCAATGTCCAATCCGAGCGCATATTGCATAGAGAGCTCACCCGGAAGTCACGCTGTTGCCGTGCCTGTGAATTGAGGTCTTCCGCGTGCAGAGTTCATTCCGGGAAGACAATCATCCCCTTGATGTAGCCGGAGCACGAAATCGATTCCATGGAGAATGCCTCTTTTGCTTCCTCCAGGCTGAAGCGATGTGTGATCATTTCTTCGGTTCGAATCACTCCGTCGTTGGCGGCGACGGCCGCAGCCTCCGTATAGCCGCTGTTGTTGCCTGCTCCCATAACGCGAACGTTTCTCACTTGAATGCTGTCCGGACGAAATGTCGTACTTCGTTCTCCGTCGTACCCAGCCAGCACACAGGTGCCGCCAAAGCGGACCAGACTGACCGCCACTTGCACCATTTCGGTGGAACCCGTGGCATCGATCACGACATCCGCCCCGTACCTGTGGAACTGTTCGCTCAGACGCCTGAGTTCTTCCGTATCTTGCGCGACAGCCAGGGCGCCCCACGATTTTGCCAAAGCAAGGCGGTGCTTCTGCCTGTCCAGGCACAGAATGCGCCGTGCCCCGGCAGCTTTCAGCGCTGCCAGGCAGTTCAGACCGATCGGGCCGACGCCGAGGATCACGGCGGTTGTTCCAATGCGCGCTCCGGCCATCTCCGCAACGGCCAGACCCACTCCAAGCGGCTCAAGCAGCGCCCCCTGCTCAAAGGAGACTGTTTCTGAAAGCTCGCAAAGGTTGTAAACCGGCGTCAGCAAATACTCCGCATAGGCTCCGGGCAATTGGAAACCGATCTGCCGGAATTGCGCACAGCTTCGCCACTCGCCTCGGCGGCAGTAATAGCATGTCAGGCAGGTGACCTCATTGTTGGCGGTTACCCTGCGTCCCAGCCATTCCGCATCGGCCGGGGATCCAACCTTGTCAACAACACCGCTCCATTCGTGACCGGGTGTAAGCGGGTAGTCCACATGGATCGTCCCCTCCAACAGTTCAAGGTCCGTCCGGCAAATGCCTGCAGCCTTGAGCTTGACGCGCGCCCATCCTTCGCCCGGCTCCGGATCGGGGAGTGTGTACAAGGCCTTAAGGTTTGGCTGGGTGATCTGAAGTGCTTTCATCACGCTATACAAGGCGGCGTATTCAACGCTCACTGCGCAACAAAATCAATGCAAAGCCGACCTGCCGCCGTCCACGGCCGCCTTTGAGACAAGACATCATACTATAGACCAGGTGCGCTCCGGGCACGTCACTCTCGCAAGCCGTCAAAGACATCCATTCTCGATGACATTGAAAATCTCCCCAGAACGCTGCCTTGGGCGCTCTGACAATATATCGAATATCAGATTCCGCTTGACATAAGATGTCTTACATGATACATCATTTTGCGTTGGATTTTAGTATTTTTATTTCGTTGCGTCTCGGGTCTTGGGTCAGGGTTTATGGCCCATAAAAAGGAGATTTCTAATGCGACGTCGAGTGCTGCCGCGAAAGGCTAGCATTGTCGGAGACGGCCTTCCGTGCTTTTCGTGTCTCCCAACATCAACTGGAGACACAGGGACGGCTATGGCCAAGACCAGCGTTGTGCACACCAGAAAGTATTCTTGTTCTCAATCTGTGAAGCGATTCGGATCGCTTCTCGCCTTGTTTTTGCTACTCACAACCTTTTTGCCCGTCGCTTACGGGCAGATTTACACCTCTAACATTGTAGGGACCGTCACCGATACGTCGGGAGGCGTGATTCCCGGCGCCTCGGTAACCCTTGTTAACGTGAATACAGGGGTCAAAGATCAAACCACGACTAACAGCGTGGGTGACTACACCTTCCAGTACCTCCACCCCGGTCAATTTACGCTTACCGTTGAAGCGAAAGGGTTCCGGAAGTTCGTTCGTGAGAACATCACGCTTCAAATGTTTTCCAAGCTGAGCGTCAACGTCACATTGCATCCCGGCGCCGTGACGCAGTCGGTCACCGTAAAGGCTGCGACACCCCTGCTGCAAACGCAAACCGGCGAGCAGTCGGCGACTATTCCAAACGAACAAGTGTCAGAACTGCCCTTGGATCGCACGAATACGGGCGTGAACGTCATTGACTCTTTGAAGTTGCTTTCTCCCGGTGTTGTTTTGGATACGAGTGGAACTTGGACAGTTTCTTCAGGAGGCGTTGTCCGCAAGGACCAGGATTATATTGACGGCGCGATGACCACCCTAACCGTTTGGTCGGGCAATGCAATCAACCCCGTGCCGGACGCCATCCAGGAAGTCAAGGTGATGACCAACAGCTTCTCGGCGGTCTATGGCAACACCGGCGGTTCCATCACTCTGGTCTCGACGAAATCCGGCACCAATCAGTTCCATGGGGATGTCTACGAATACCTGGAAAACAATAAGCTCAACGCCAGCAACTTCTACACGCACACGGTTCCCAAGGAGGTTTTCAACAATCCGGGGTTCACCATCGGTGGACCGATCCTTAAGAACAAACTGTTCTTCTTTGGTGATTGGCAGATGATCCGCAACTATGGCTCGTCCGCCTTCACGGGGTATACGGTGCCCGATCCCTCCTGGAGGAACGGAGACTTCACCAACGTCCTGGGGGCTCAGGTTGGAACCGACGCACTGGGACGGGCGATCTACCAGAATGAGATTTTCAATTATGCCACCCAGCGCGCCGTGACGGCAGGAGTGGTTGACCCTGTCACGGGGATTGCGGCTACGCAAACCGGCTACGTCCGGGATCCGTTTACCCCTATGAATATCATTCCTGCGGTGGATATGAATGCCTCGGCCCTGGCGCTGCAGAAGCTCTACCCTCTGCCTACGCTTCCAGGCGCGATCGTGCAGAATTACAACACCACCCAACCGTCTTACGACCGTGAGCACCAGTACGATATCAAGATCGACTACTATCTTGGTCCAAAAGACAGGTTCATGGGACGATGGTCCTCATTTTACGACTTGGGCAATGGTGGCCAGCCGTTTCCCGGACTCGCCGGAGGGGCCTTGGCGCCGGCAAGCGAGCTCTCATCGAACCCCGTGCTGGACTGGGTCCACATTTTCGGCCCGTCCACAACCAACGACGTTCATGCTTCCTACTTCCATGAGTATGAACGCCGGCTTCCGGTCGGTTATGGCCAGGTCGGGTTGTCGTCCTACGGGATGACCGGACTGCCAAACGCCACCCAACCCCTTGGAGTTCCGAACATTGGCGGAGGGGCCTGCACTCCCACCGGAATGCAAGGGTCCAGCGGCGTTTCATGTTTGGGAAGCCGCTATGACACCTTGGAACTGCAGGGGCAGGCGGACATTTATGTGGACGACCTGTTCACCCACATTATCGGCAAGCACACCCTCCAGTTTGGAGGCGAGGTTCAGAGGATGCAAACGAACAATTTGCAGCCAAATCCTTCGAACACCCGCTGGTATTTCAACAACGACTTTACTGACCAATACACGGGTACGGGAGTGGGCAAAACTGGTTATGATTACGCCAGCTTCCTGCTGGGATTGCCCTCGAACCTCAATTACCGGGCTTTCCCCAACTTTGCGGATACTCGAGCCTCTGTTTTTGCGCTGTTTGCGGAGGATTCTTATCGCATCAAGCCGAACCTGACGTTGGATCTCGGACTCCGCTGGGATGCTCCAACCTACTGGTACGGCGTCAATAACACCCAGGGCGCCATCTACACCTGGAATGGGACAAGCGCCGACTTCCATATTCTGGGTCAAAACGGCTACCGACAGACCCAATGGAATAACCATTACACAGAGTTCGGTCCTCGAATCGGGATTGCGTGGTCGCCTTCCTTCGTGCGCAACACAGTGTTCCGGGCTGGCTACGGGCTCTTCACCATGGGTGTGCAGAATGGCGGTGCCCAGGGAGGCTTCCCGATGAATCCCGGCTGGTACACGATTTTCGACAATAACCAGTTCAACGACAGCCTGACGGCAGCTCTCACCGAGCCCCAAGGACTGACGCTGAGCAATATCCCTTACACCCCCTTTGTCGCCAGCCTCAATCCCAACCCCGGCATCACGCCCAACAACAATCCGCTGCAAACGGCCGAGCAGTGGAACGTTGGCGTCCAGCATGAGATTGGCGGAGTCATGTTCAACGTCGCCTACGCCGGAGCGCATGATTACCACCTGCAGCAGAACGGTTACTCGCCTAACGTGATCCCTCCAAACCTTCTCAGTACGTGCCAGGGCAAGGCTTTTTCTGCAGGCGGGACCCAGTGCGTGCCTTATCCTCAGTACAACATTGGAGCATTGGGTCAGTCCGTTTGGATTGGCTCAAACAGTTACAACTCGATGCAGATAACAGCCACCAAGCACTTCTCGAGGGGCCTTACCTTCATGGGTGCTTACACCTGGGAGAAAAACCTCAACGTAGGTGAATACGGCTACCGTTTCCCGGTCGCGAACCGATATGCTGACCGCGCCTGGGACCAGAACTCGATTCCGCAGGTGTTCACCATCTCCTACGTCTATGCTCTGCCATTCGGGAAAGGGAACCAGTGGCTGACCAGCGGGCCGTTGGTGCCGATTCTCGGCAACTGGCAGGTGAGCGGCATCACAACGCTGGAAGGGGGTTACCCGCTCACCGTTTCCGGCGCCAACACTTGTCCGGGTTGCGGCAATTCCGCCAATCAGCCAAACATGATTGGCAATCCGCTGCCTTCCGGGTTCACCCAGACCCTTAATCACTGGTTCGATCCGAGTGCGTTCCAGACGCCGGCGCAGTGGACGGTTGGAAATGCCGGTTTCAACGGGCTGTTCTTCGGGCCGGGATATCAGAACTTCGACATCAGCCTTTCGAAGAGCTTCTACTTTCCGAAACTTGGAGAGTCCCGATACCTGCAATTCCGGAGCGACTTCTTCAATGCGTTCAACCACCCACGGTTCGGCAATCCGAATACGAACATCCTCTCACCGGCTGCCGGAACGATTTCGAGCGTGCAAAACAATCCACGCATTATCCAGTTTGCCCTGAAGTTCTACTTCTGACGCCCAGGTACTGGGCTAGCCTGCCTGCCTCCGGTGATGCGTTCCAGCACCGCCGGAGGCGGGTTCAGTTTTGAGCGTAGTTTCCGGATTGTCGATCAAGATTCAAGGTGATATGTTAGAAAGGAGATGCGAGCTCCACTAGTAAGGTTAGTGACGCTCATCTGCGCCATCGGTGTAGCGGCCCAGCTTCTGGCACAGCCAGAACAACAGGCCAAAACTGAGGCGCAAAGTTCCGCACAGGCATCGATCATTCCCGTTGGCGAAACCGGCCTTGCGCTCCTCAAGCAAGGTCAATTCCCGCAGGCCATAAAAGATCTGCAGCGCGCAGTTCAGCAGGAACCCGGGTCGTGGAGATATTCGCTGGGACTGGCCGAGGCACTCCTCTCCTCCAACTACAACTTTACCGGCTTGCGTTTTCTGCTGGAGATAAAACCAAGATTCCAGAATCTGGCTGAGTATCATTATGCTCTTGGCCTGGCTTACTACCTTAGTTACCAGTACCCTGAAGCCATCAAGGAGTTCAAGACATTTCCCCAGAACGACCCGAAACTGAACCGCATTCCATATCTGATCGGAAACTGCTACATGGCGATGAGCGATTTGAAAGAGGCATCCGTATACTTCCGCAAGGCGATCGAGCTGAATCCGACTGAGGCTTCCTACTATCTTGCCCTTGGCAAGATGCTTCGCATGGAAGGGCCCCAGCATTTCGAAGAGGCGATCTCGGTTCTGCAAAAGGCACTGAAGCTCAAGCCACAAGACCCCTACATCAGGCTCCATCTAGCCTATTGTGAGTTGGGGGAAAACCACTATAAAGATGCACAGGCCCTTTTGGAACAGTTAGTGCGCGATCAGCCCGATTTTCAGCCCGGGCACTTGGCTCTAGCCAGCGTCTATGAGCATTATCACGATTGGTCAAAGGCACGGCAGCAGCGGGACATTGCCGCCCACCTGAATCCTCCCAAACAAACCTTTGACCCCAGGATCGGCCCTGTAGCCTCAACCGTGGCTCCGCACTGATCTGCAAGGAGTCGGATTCAGCAGCTTGGATTCTTTCCGAGCCACGGCAGGGGCAGTTCACGCAGCGGCCTGCAGAGAGGTAGTAGCGATGACACGCTCGATAAAATCTGGACTGATCTTCGTGGTGTTCTGCCTGCTGGCAACTGATGCCCTGGCAGGTTACTCGGCCGGTCTTCCCCATTCGTCGATTGATCTCGAGGGCTGTTCCTGGCGCGCTTCAGTTGGCGCGCGGGCAACGGTGGAGGCTGGGAAATTGGCCCTTGTTGTGAAATCTCTACCTCACTCTGAGCCACGGACCATCGAGTGCTGGGTTCCTTTGCCAGGAAACCTGGAAATGACGGTGCGCGGCAAACAAACCGGGTCGGTGACAGAACAGGGATGGACATTCGCGTTCGTCCGCACAACCGGAGAGCGAGTCGAGCTCACTCACAGCTCCCAGAACGGAGAGGTTTCCTTTCCACTACCTCCAGCCTGGAAAAATGATAAGCGTGTCGGGATATCAATCGGAATACCTGGCGACAATCCAGGTTATGTCCACTTCGTAAGTCTGGGCCTGCAGCCTGCTTCGCAAGGACTCCCAGCCGCTCCACAGCCCGTATCTCCCGAGCAGGGCCAGCGAGTGACTCCGGCCGCCGCTGACTTTCTCTGGTCGAATCCGAATCCGGAAATCG
This sequence comes from Acidobacteriota bacterium, assembly GCA_021827245.1. The sequence continues at coordinate 9,193 of JAKAWN010000224.1, forward strand.
TTTCGTCGTACGAACTTGAATGGCAACGCGAGGGAGGAATGCGCCAGACAAAGTCCGTGCCCGCTTATTTCATCAGCACCGCGCATGGCGCATGGACTGCAAAATGGCTCGCCCCAGGCCGGTACACCTGGAGGGTTCGCGCGTTGAACGCCGGAGGAATGCGCGGGCCCTGGTCGGAAACAGTGCATTTCACTGTGCAGCCTGAGATGGCAAGCAAGGCTGCAGACATCCACCCCAGTGCGCAGGACCCTGTCTTTCTGCTTGACATGGAAGCCAGCGACCCCGCACCCGCATGGAAGCGGATCCCCTCTGATGTGCAATCCCACTTATTGTTCCGCATCGGCGGACCGATAGATCATATTCAGCATACTTTGGCAGCCGCCCAGCGCGAAGGAATTCCGATTGCCCTTCAAGTCAACGGCCCTCACAACATCATTGGCGGCCGGTGGGATCGCCTCCCGCTGGCCCGCATTTCTCAGTGGGCTGATCGCTATTCTGAGCTGAAGGCTTTCTACATCTGTGAGCAGCAAGTCCAGGGTGGGATGAAGAATCCAGAGGTAAAGAGTTACATCGAGCACTTGATTGCTCTGGGTTCAGAAACGGGAAGACCGGTGTTCTGGGCCGACGCCAATTGGGGCGGAAACATCTGGCTGAGCGTTGTCGCAAGCAAGGATTTCACGGAGTTCGCCCGCAAACACCGCGGCTATCTCTACCCGCTCTGGAAGATGAACGGAGGATTTGTACCGTATTTGGCGCCTGCTGGCCTTCTGGGGCTGTGGCTGCAGGAAACGGTAACGGCGTGGGGCGTACAACCGGAGACCTGGTATTGGACCGAAGCCGGGTTCAGGACCCTGGGAGTTCAGCGAGACTACAAGGAAGGGCTGAGACAGGACGCCCCGGCGGTCCTGTTTCAGGAATTGGCATTGCTCGGCGCCTCTGCGGGCGCAGAGGTTTACTCCTTCGAGCCGGGAACGGATATTCTTGATGCCAACTCTGGCCAAAATCTGAGCATGATTCTGGTGCCGCTTGTTCGGATGCTCACAGATTCAACGGTTCCCGACAAAAATGACGTCCAGAAGGCTGTTGTCAAGGAGCAGGCGGTCAAACCCGCTGACCTGATCTTCCGCAAATACTACACCCTTCCGTTGCGAAAACTCTTTGCAAGCACGCTCGGAATCGGGTATCCCTTCCAGATGGTTCCCGAATCGGGCAGTTGCTATTGGATTCCCTTTGTTTCTCCAGGGAACGTTCCCGCCGGAATATCGAAGTCTTGCCCTGCTCCGATTCCAGGTCGCGCGGCTGTTTTCAAAGCGGGAGGAACCGACTTTGTTTTTAACAGCCGCGTGAATTGGCCTGGCGAGCAGCAATTCTCTTTGAACCTTGCCGGAACACGGATGGAAGCCAGGCTTGGACTGAATGGATGGGTAGAT
>JAKAWN010000225.1 GCA_021827245.1 Acidobacteriota bacterium
CACCGCTGCGGATCGGAACATCACGGATTCCGGGACACGCTAAGTTCGGCAGAGAGGAGTACGCGGTCTCCTGACTGAAAACAGAACCACCCTCACTCACTATGACCTCGGCCTCTTCATGGGTTGCCTCCGCGATGTCACCTGACATAGCAAATTGCTATAATTTGGATCGCTTCTGTGCATCGAAGCTCTAGTGCGCAAAGGCCAGACGATAACGTTGTTGCGGAGGCTAAACGATGGACAGACAGCGCGCTTGAGTTGCTGAGCCGCAGCAAGCCCGGGTTGCGGATTCGTTTCGGCGCGACTCGTCTGGCTGTGAATAACGGATAAGGTTAAATCGCGAGAGCGAAGCGAGCCGCGATATAGCCCCTTATCCGTTAGGTTGGTGACCGCCCGCCCAAGCTTGGTGCTGGGCTCAAGCCAGCTCACCCCCTAATGAGCGCATCTTGCTGGAGACGGATTGCGTCGTAGGCATGCCCGATTTCCTCGCCGTGCAGCTGTATCAACGCATTCTTGCGCGGCATCTCGTTGCTACAGCCATGACAAAAGAATCGAGTGCGTATAGTATATGGTTCATTGATAATAACGCATTCGCGGCATCTCATTGCCATGACAGTGCGGGCGATCCGTGCCCGCGGGGTTATCCGTCTCCGGGAGGGACGTGAACGTCTGCTCGCTCTCCCAGAACCCCCAACACGGCGCCACGCTGGCCTTGACCTCCGTCTGTACCACCTGCTATGGGTCCCGATGCAGTTCATGGCCTTGCGGATCGCCCTGCCCGCCTCAGTGACCGTGTTGCTCGTGGAGGCCACCTCATGAGTCAGTGGTTGAGTCGTTTCGTTTTCTGCCATACCCGCCAGACACGACCCGATGGCCGACCTCTCTATGCGTACAAAGTGTCGGACCAACAATATGCCGAGCTTCGGCAAGAAGTCCTGAACCTGCTTGGCGGTCATCTGCCGCTTGGAGCGGATTGGGCGCCGCTATTCTGTCTCTATGCGGCGGAGGCGTTTAACCGGGAATATATCGGTGGGCCGTGGAGTTGGGAAACCGTCTTCAAACCCATACGGAAGGACGTGCCGGCACATCCTTGCCTAGCCGAGTGGAGCGAAAAGGGCCTTAAATGGTGGGAGCGTCGGGTCATACGAAGCAAGCAAGGGCACCGCGAATTCCTTTTGTCCTTGGTCTGCGAAGGCGGACTCCCGCTATCGGTGCTGCGACGAGAAGATGCTGGCCTGCGGCGATACTTCTCTGCCGTATTGGATACCATACACCACGCTCAGGAAGAAGGCGTCGAAACGGCGGTGGCCCATGCACGAGACCTTGCCCGCCTTTTACCGGCATCGCTTCGGGAAGAGCAAGTTTTCCGACTGAGCGGTGAACTCATCGCAGGCATCGTAAGCCTCATCCGCGAGATCGGCGATGCCGAGGACCCGATCCTAGCGCTCGATTCAAAGAAAGCGGATTGGCGCAGGCGCCTACCCCTGCGGGTAGAAGAAGGGGTCGCTGAGGTCTTGCTGCGTGGCCTGGTGACGCACTCACGGGATCTGGTGCGGCGGGCTCGCACTCGCTTTCAATGGAAACTGACCCTGATTCAAAGCGCCGGGCACTGGGAGGTGGAAAAGCGTCTAGAGATCCCAGGGGAGACCGGAAATGACCAAGTCCAGGCATGGAGTAACGTGTCTAATCTCGGGCCTCGTCTTCGTGTAGTCCTAAACACGGCGTCGGGGACGATACCGGTTGCGTGGCTCACCGCATCATCCGGGAAGGATGGCGAGATCGTCTATCGACGTGAATGGCTCACGAGGGGCGGCGCCCTGTCGTTAAAGGGAAACGCCATGCAGGGGCCACATCAATTGATTCTCCTTGATGGCGGTGCGGAGTATCCCTTAGCCGTGGCACAAGGGGAGCCTTTGGGCCCGATTCCATGGATTTGGGCGGCCAACACCGAGGGATATCCGGGGGAGTTTATAGCAGAGGGCTCCGCTAAGACGCGCGTTACCGATGCACTAGTTTGCATTCCTTGGGATATCGAGCCTTTTGCCTCTAGTGAATCCCAGTGCGATCTCGTGGGCGAACTGCTCGACCCGGCGCGGGCTGTGTGCCGCGTCTCCAAACAATGCGATTTTGTTTCATCCGACGGAGATCGTTACCAAATCATATGCAACGCTTCTGAGGACTCCGCCGCGCAGTATGAGCTAGCGGGGCCCACGCTCGAAGCAAACTGCGCTAGAATGGTCATTTACCGGGGACTGCCTTCAATACGCACGCGAGAACGCGCGGAGATCGATCATGCCCTTCAAGCCGTCGAATGGAAGCCGGTAGGATCGGCGGGTCCGTGGCGCGCGGGCGCGCCGAGCGCATGGGGGAAGCTCTGGGTCCGGCTCGTTGCTCGGGGCACGATATTGGAGCTCTTCCGGCGCCAAGTGCAAGTGGTGCCTCCGGACCTGCGCGTCAACAAGGAGATTGGTGTGGGCACCACCGCCGGTGGGTATATGATTTCGGGGCTGAACGGCGCATTCATCCACGTCAGCCCAGAGGCGCGAGAAGTGCAAGTTCGCGTCGAAGGCACATCCGCCAGGGTTTCCTGTCCCCATCTTGAAGGAAGTGCCCTGCCTAGGCTTCCGGTGACGCTACGGTGGCCGGATAGAGGTGATGTCGATCTCGAACTTGCCTATCCTCAACGGGGCGCCGCATTTGAACTGGGTGGGCAATCGCTATCGGCCCCTGGCTTGGTGCCATTGAGCAGGCTAGATGGTGTAAGGCTGATCGTTCAAGACCCACATGGGGGCGCCAGATACTTTCTGGAAGCAGTGCTCGTGGTAAGCGAGATGGAGACTAGGTGCTTCTTCAGTGACTTCCTGCCCCCACTCGTAGAGGGACGCATTGATCTTTCTCTGACACATTGGCGCGACCGCATCGCCTCTATGGTTGCCAGCTCCAGCGATCTAGAAGCCAAGGTTCGTCTTAGCATACTAACTGGCTACCAAGAGCGTATCGCGAGCATGGTTGTTGGCCGGTTCGACGCATCCTTGCAAGCGGATAAGATCGAGCGCACTGTGCGGATCGACGGGTGCCTTGCCGCAACTCTGGGACTTGCAAGGGCACAAGTGAACATCGAAATGATTCCCCTCTGGGCCCCCGCTTCCGCGCCGCTCTCGCTTGCACCACACCCGAATCATGCTTGGTCCTGGAACGTCCCGTCTGGCTTGGCGCCAGGCCCCTGGTGGATTCTCGCTTGGGACGGAGCCTGGGCCCGATTCCGCCCCCTCCTTTGGGTCATTCCCGCAACAGAAAACGACGAAGCGGCGGAGCGACATAAACTAGCTGAAGCTATCCGAGAGCCGGACTCACAAGTTCGTGCCCAGTCTCTGAACGACGCACTTACGACAATGGGGGCGCAAAGGGCGCATCAGGATTGGTCTTTGCTATTGGATTACGTGCGCCTTGCGAAGACAGTCACTGCTTCGTCCCTTGATGTTCTGCGCGCGCTGATTGCACACCCGAAAACGATGGTCCTCGCCTTGTGTGAGCCGGATGAAGGGACCTTCGACGCGGTATGGGGGCTGGCCGAACAAATGCCTTTCTCCTGGACTTTATTGTCTTGCGGTGATTGGATCTCTGGCGCAACACACTTCAGGGATTTCCTCCGGGGCTCGTTGCGCGGAATCGAGGGAGGGGAGGATATCGTCTGGGACTGGTTCTGCGCCCTTCGCCGCCGTATCCAGAATCGCCGATACTATCTTCAGCCGCTTTGTGACTTGCTCCAAGAAGTACTCTTTCCGGAGAAAACGCTCACCGGCAGCAGCCTTGTTCTCGCTCGGCAAGCGCCTGCAGCTGCAGAAAACTCTATTCAGCTTGCGGAAATGGACCTACAGGCGCGGCATGGATCGGACGAGATGTGGCCGGTCCTACCTCGCGTCCTGGACCTTGGGGAGGCAGTGCTTGGCGAGGCACGGCAATATCGGCATCTTGCGGTACAATATCGCTACGCACGGCAGGCACCATTTGTGGCGGCCTATATGGCAGCCAAGGGAGGTCGGTTGTCGGAAGGACTGATCTACGAATTCCGGCTGACTCGCGCCTTTGATAGCGATTGGTTTGGGCAAGCCTACTTTGCTGCCAGTTCATTGATCCTTGCGACCGAAGCGAAAGAAGAATTGGATGCGTAAAGCGAACTTTTTTGCGGATATTTCATCGCACATCATTCGTCGTAGTTCCGGCGCGGCTCTTGCTCTTCTTGGTTTTCGAAACGATGGGCTGCGCGAGCATCTTCGATCACTGTGGGAGCAGGACCCGGGGGCTGCGGGCGCACTTCTCGCCGATCCGGTGTTTGAGACGACCTTTGGTTGGGAGACAACTCCGGAGGATTTGGCGAGCTTTGCGCCAGCGCTGCTCAACCCGAAGGTCGTCCAGGCGCTTGGTGAACCGCCTCATCAATTGGCCGAGGAATACACCTTCCCAAGCGTTCGCGCACCTTACCGTCATCAAGTAGAGGCGTGGCGCGAATTGCTGCGAGAAGGAGACGCACGATCAGTCCTTGTCACCAGCGGCACAGGTTCGGGGAAGACCGAGTGCTTTCTCGTTCCGATTCTGAGCGATCTAGCAGACGAGGTAGACCGTCGGGGTGGGGCGTCCCTTTCGGGTGTCACGGCTCTGTTCCTTTACCCGCTAAATGCGCTCATAAAGAGCCAACGGGATCGTCTCATAGCGTGGTCGGAGCCGTTCGGGGGAAAGATTCGTTTTTCACTGTATAACGGCAACACGCCTGATCAGGCAAAGCCAGAGTGGTTGAGCGAGGTGCCTGACCGGAGGACACTGCGGGCACAGCCCCCTTCGATTCTTGTGACCAATGCCACCATGTTGGAATACATGCTGGTGCGCAGTGAAGATCGACCCATTGTGGACCAGTCGCGCGGACGCCTTCGGTGGATTGTAATTGACGAGGCGCATACCTATATAGGTTCGCAGGCCGCTGAGCTGACGTTGCTGCTTCGGCGCGTCATGGAAGCGTTTGGGTGTAATCCGGAGGAAATTCATTTCGTCGCCACCTCGGCGACTATCGGAAGTGGCGGTGAACATGCGAGGCGCTGTCTCGCCGAATTCCTTGCAGACATGGCCGGCGTGGCTCCAGAGCGTGTCGCAGTGGTCGAAGGGCGGCGCAAGATTCCCGCGCTCTCGGAGTCAACACTGCAGTCCGCCGATAAGTTATTGGCATCAACTGCTGACGTGGATGTTTCGGACACCGATCTATTTGAAGTTCTGGCAGCCGATCCACGGATTCGTGATCTTCGGGCGCGCCTTATGCAGCAGCCACAGCGCCTCGGTGAATTAGCTCAGGTGTTATTCAATCGCAAGGATGTGGAGTCCCGTCGCCTGACACTGCGGGCCCTTGACCTGTGCGCGCGTGCGAAGAGTGGCAGAGACGGTACGGCGCTTCTCCCGCTTCGCGGGCACCTGTTCGAGCGCACCATCAGCGGCCTTTGGGCCTGCGCGAATTCTCAGTGTCCAGGGCGCGGCGGCGAGCTGGCGAATCCAATATGGCCATTTGGCAGCGTTTACTTTGAACGCCGGCTTACCTGTTCCGACTGCAGGGGGCCTGTGTTTGAGGTCGTGCAGTGTGGTGAATGTGGCGCCGAGTATCTTGCCGCAGAGGAGGTGCCAGAAGGGGCCGTTGATAGGCTTATACCGCGCAAATTCGGAGAAGACGAGGATGAGTTTCAGCAGGAGCTGGAACCAACTGAACCGGACCAAGACAACGGTAAAGAAGAACCAGTCTCGATAGCTGCGTACCCACGGCTACTAACGCAACCCCATGCGGCGTCGCGGCCGGTGACAGTCAGCGAAGATGGCGTTGTGGACCATTCGTGTTCGGCGGGTATTAAAGTCTACGTGCGCAGCCCATCGGATGGCGATGAGCTCGAGTGTTTGACCTGTGGCGAAAAAGATCGTGCAGACCGGCCACTGTTCATGCCGGTTCGAGTAGGGGCTCCATTTCTTCTTGGTGCGGCGATCCCCACGCTCTTGGAACAGATGCCTCCCGCAAAGACAGATGGACGGTCCCTTCCGCTTGATGGGCGTCAACTGATCACGTTTACGGACAGTCGCCAGGGAACCGCGCGGTTCGCCGCCAAGCTCCAGCAAGAGATCGAGCGTAATTATGTGCGTAGCCTTCTCTACCATTCGGTGGCGGCGGCAGAGCGGCGGACTTCGGGTGCAGACCTTCAAAAGGCGAGGGAAGAAGTGACAGCTCTAGAGTCGGTGGCGGGCAGCAATCCGGCTTTGAAAGAGATACTGGCAGAGAAGAAGGCGAATCTTTTGCGACTGAAGTCGCCCAGTCTTGGCAAGCTCTCTTGGGAAGAGGCAGAGAACAAGCTGCTTACCACCGAGGAGTTCACGGTGAGGCTCATGCCAAACCTGAAGGAGTTGACGTTCGGGCAGCTCGGGGATCGCCAAATTGCACGGCTGAGTTTGCTTCGGGAATTCATGCTAAGACCCAAGCGCCGGTTTTCCTTAGAAGGACTGGGCTTGCTACAGCTCCGCTATCCGAGTCTCGAGACGTCAACAGTCCCGGTAGTTTTCCAGCAGCGAGGTGTGTCGAAAGACGAATGGACGAATCTGCTGCACATCGCGGTGGACTACTTTGTGCGTACCGGTCATCCGGCAGTGGAAACACCGGCGGACGTGGTGTGGTGGCTCGGCTTCCCGGGTAAACCGGGGCTGGTGATCCCCCCGGAGGCCATCAAGACGAAAAACGTCCAGCGGGCATGGCCGTCGGCGCGCTCCCCGCAAGCTAGCCGTAACCGACTCGTTCGTCTACTGACCGGAGCCTTCGGTCTTAGTTTGGCGGACCCGGAACAGTCCGCGATTGTGGACGAGATGCTCACGGTTCTTTGGCAAGGGATCCTGCCGGCATTGACCAGAACAGAGGACGGCTACCGGCTCGAACTGCATACGCGAGCTGAAATCACTGCGGTGCACAATGCTTGGTTCTGCCCAGTAACGCGCCGCCTTCTCCCGCGCGCGTTCCTCGGCCAAACCCCCTATCAGCCCCTCCAGGCGCCCAGCGACTTGGCTCGCTGCAAGCCAGTGGAAATGCCTCGTCTTCCCGAGCCATTTTGGCTCAGCGCAGAGGCACAGGCGGAAAAGTGGTTGGCTGAGGACTCTGCCGTCAACGCCCTCCGGCGAATGGGCGCCTGGATCAACATCAGCGATCAAGTGGCGCGATTCGCTCGATATTTCCGGTCGGCGGAGCATTCAGCCCAGATCGGGGGAACCGAGCTCACGAAGCGAGAGGAAGCCTTCAAGAAGGGCGAAATCAATGTTCTCAGTTGCTCCACGACCATGGAGATGGGGGTGGACATCGGTGGACTCACCGCCGTTGCGATGAACAATGTTCCGCCTCACCCCGCCAACTTCCTGCAAAGGGCAGGGCGCGCCGGTCGGCGCGGCGAGTCGAGGGCCCTCAGCTTCACTATGTGCAAAGGAACCCCACATGGCGAGGCAGTTTTCGGCAACCCCCTTTGGCCTTTTATTACGCGGTTGGCAATGCCGAAAGTCGCATTGCAGAGTGAGCCCATTGTTCAGCGCCATGTGAATGCCTTCTCTCTTGCTGCGTTCCTCCGTGATAATGCGGCAGAGAGCGCGTTCAAACTGAGCACGGGCTGGTTCTTTGAATCCGCCGCGGAGGGGGAAAGCGCCCCGTGCGCGCGTTTCATTGGATGGCTTACGGGCGCGTGTGATCGGCTCGCGCCTGGGTTCCGTGACCTTGTTCGGCGGACTGTGCTCGATGGTACCGCGGCCGATGCGATTATCGAGCGCGTGTCGAAATCGGCCGAATTTGTGGCGAATCGCTGGCGGAATGAACTGGAAGCGCTGTTACAGCAGCAGGCGTTGGTGGCAACGAAGTCCGGGGATAGCAAAGCAGAAGTTGCAGTAAAGATGCAACTCGATCGCCTACGCGGCGAATACCTGCTGAGTGAGTTGGCAAATCTGGGCTTTTTGCCTGGATACGGCTTCCCAACAGGTGTGGTGCCATTTGTGACCACCACCCTTGAAGACATAGAACGGAAACATCAGAGGAAATCGGAACGCGAGGATAACCGGAGTCGAAGAGCAGGCTATCCGAGCCGCAATTTGGCCTTGGCCATCCGGGACTACTGTCCCGGGAGCGATACAGTACTGGACGGCCGGGTGTACCGCTCTGGGGGCGTGACTTTGAACTGGCAGATCCCGGCTGAGGCGGAGGCAGCCCCGGAAATCCAGTCCCTTCGCTGGGTCTGGCGCTGTCATACCTGCGGCGGGAACGGTGTGCGCCATACCCTGCCTGAAAGGTGCCCAGAATGCGGAGAGAGCAATGCCAACAAGTTGCTCCGGCACCGGTTCTTGCGGCCGGGTGGGTTCGCCGTAGATTTGCGGGAACACCCGCACAACGATATTACGCGGCCCCAGTACATTCCCGTGCGCGATCCGCTCATTTCTCTTCAGGGCGCTGAATGGATGCCACTGCCGCACCCCTCCTTGGGACGCTATCGGAGTGCCTCCGAGGGGCAGCTCTTCTATCGTACAGACGGCCTTTATGGCACAGGCTTTAGCTTGTGCTTGCGCTGTGGTCGTGCGGATTCAATGACAGTCCGCGGTGAGCGGCCGACGAGTCTTGACAGACACAAGCGCCTGCGTGGCGGCAAACTCAACGACCGGGAGGCGGAATGTCCCGGCAATGTTGAAGACTGGGCTATCGTGGATGATTTGCGCTTGGGCGTGGTTTCGTCCAGCGATGTTTTCGAGCTTCAGTTGCGGCATGCTGGCACGGGTCACGCGAGCAGCCAGGTGGCCGCGTACACCATTGCCGTAGCTCTACGTATCGCGCTATGCCGATGTTTGGGTATCGAAGAACGGGAGATTGGCTGCCTAGCGACGCAAACGGCCGATGGAAATGGGGGCGTAGCGGTTTCCATCTTCCTGTATGACGCGGCGAGTGGAGGGGCGGGATACACCACGCAAGCAGCAGAGATGCTCCTGTCGCTCCTGCGAGATGCGCGAGACCTTCTCGACTGCCCGCGTGATTGCGACAGTGCATGCCAGGCCTGTGTGCTGGACTACGACGCGCAGCATCATCGCGACCAACTCAATAGGCACGAGGCAATAGCCCTTCTCTCGCCCACCTTCCTGGCAGCAACTGATCTTCCGCCTGAACTGGGAGTGTTTGGCGCCCAATCGCGCCTAGAAATGGAGCCCATGGGATTGGCTCTGGCGCGCGAGTGGCAAAGGCGAGGTGGGACGGAAGCGAGGCTGTTTTTGGGCGGGGATCCTGCTAGCTGGGAGCCGCTTGCCTGGCGGGCTCGGCGCGATCTCACGCGGCTCGCAGAGGCAGGGGTACAGGTCTTGCTCATTGCTCCGAACGGCATTCTAGAGCAACTAAGTGCTAGTCAGCGCGACGAACTGGCAGCGTTGGTCGTTTTCACGGGTGCCAGACTATATCAAGCAGATCGCCATCCGCTTGCAGGAACGCCTGGCCTGCCTCTTCTGGTGGAGCTGGGTAGCCAGGATGCGGGTGTCCGATGGGTCGCCGAAAACAGCGGAGCAACGGCGCCCGATCCGACCTGGGGCCAAGGGTGTCGATTCGTTCGGGTTTCGATTTCCGCTGCGTTGCCAGTGATCCCGCCAAACTGGCGTCACGTGGATCAAGATTCCATACGGGAACGAGCTGCTGGGGTTGCGGAGCTGCGAATCGCAAATGAACTGAACGGGCCGCTGGTTACTTTCGGCGATCGTGCCTGGAACCATGTCCGTGCCCAAGTGCCAGAACTCGATCGATTCTTGCGGGGGAACCGGCTCGTAGAGGTCAGGTACAGCGACCGTTATCTGCGCTCGCCATTATCAGTGATGCTGGTATTTTCGCTGCTGAGGCCTCTCGCCGCCTTGGGAGATGGTGTGCGGGCATCTGTAGCCACAGAAACAGTCACGCGCGAAAATCCCCGGCCCCCCGTTGAGATTCAGCATGATTGGCAGCTAGCTTGCGACAGGAGGGGGGTAGCCCATCAACTTTTCCCGCTCGCCTTTGAATCCTTCGAATGGAAGGAGAAGCTTAAGCGAGAGCTGCCGCACGCAAGGGAGCTTGAGCTTGTGCGCGTTGATGGTGCCCGGTGGGTTATGCGCCTGGATCAGGGCGTCGGATACTGGGGAATTGGGAAAAGGCGGCGAACTTCCTATCCATTCGAGAGTAGCCCGGGCGAGCAGCTCGATTTCCTAAAGGGGCTGTCGGCTGACGTGGAACCGGCTTACAATACCTATCCGACCCACTGGTATCTGGCACCTGTATAGGTGGCAATGGCCAGCAATTTTGGCGCAGTATTGGCCATTAATGTTGACCCACCGGCCACGCGTGCGGGTGGCACCAAGGACGCCGTCTGCCAGCGCTTCAACCTCCATCGCCGGGCATGATCTCAGCGACTTCCAGGTTATCATACCACTCTCCATACAAGCGTACGAATCGCCCGACAATAGCCTTAATCAGCGCTTGTCTATTCTGAAATGACTGACGCTGCGCCAGATATTGCACAGGAAAATCGGCCGCGTTTGGCGTAG
>JAKAWN010000226.1 GCA_021827245.1 Acidobacteriota bacterium
TCTCCGAAATCATTCGCGCAGATTCGCATGCTGCCAAGGGTGCTTCGTTTGAAAACAATTGGAGAACCCATTGCTGCTGTGATGAAACATCCCTAGTCGTAGGGAATCCTTTAGCCGCACATTTAAAAGTCAACGCGGATGCGCTATACAAAAATCGAATTCTTGAGCTCCAATTCTGATCTAGATCCGGCTCGCAGACTGCTCAAAGTCCGACGGACAGGTCACTTGCTGCTCTGCGTTCAAGAAGTACTCTATCAGCTGCGTTTGCCTTGGAGAACGCCAAACAGTTTCGCCCATCTGAGCTCATGCAGGCACTTATACGCTGCGCTTCAAGTGGCTTCTATGGCTGTCGGATGTTAATAGACATCCTCATCATCCGCACAGAATCACGGATGTTCCAACTAAAAGATGAGTTTCAACCCAAACTGTATTTGTCTGGGGGGTTGTGAAGTCGAAAAAATCTGGCCAAACTGCGGGGTGCCGAAACTTGTGTTTGGAAAATTGAAGTTGGGGTGGTTAAATGCGTTGAAGAATTCGGCTCTAAATTCTGCTGTGAGTCGCTCAGTAATGCTGGTGTTTTTCTGAAGTGCAATGTCCCAGAGTTGAGTCCCCGGTCCAATCACGCTGCCGCGGTTTGCATTGCCATACGTATATAGGGGGGGGCGTGCAAAGCAACTCGTTTTGAAAAACATGGCGACCTCGGCGCCACTGCCACGGCCACCGCCCAAATTGGGGTCACATATTTCGTTAGGGTATCCCCCGGAAACACCGTTGTTGAGATTGTCGAAGGAGTTGTAGATGGGACCGACGGGCATCCCACTGAAAATTGATGTCACGCCATCAAGTTGCCATCCATCAATAAGTTTAGCTGTTGCACCTCTTGCTTGGCTGGCGAAACGACGGCCTGAGCCGAATGGAAGTGCGTAAATGTAGCTGAAGGTCAGTGCGTTCGCTACATTAAAATCTGAAAGAGCCCGTTCGGCTTTGTTGTTCATGGGTTGCTGTACTCCAAGACCACGTCCTTCAATATAACTTTCCCCGACGTCGTCAATACTCTTGGAAAAGCTATACGCAGCAGTGAAAGCAAGACCTGCAGAAAATCGGCGTTTTGCTTGGAGTTGCAGGCCGTGGTAGATCGAATCACCACCTGACACTTGAAGGGTCATCCCACCAGCAGGATAAGATCCAGCAGGGATTATGCCACCTGCGCCCGGTCTTATGAGAAGTTGCGTGAAAGGCCGTCGAGGGTCAATGGGACCTGGCCCCAGAGGCGCAGCATTATAACCATCGTAGCTCACGAGATGGGTACCCCTATTACCCACATACGCAATGGAAAAGAGGGTTCCGCGCACATTTCTCTCAATCATCAGATTCCACTCCTGGACATAACCAGGCTGGAAGTTCTTGGCGATTGCTGTCGCGCCGAATCCGGTCGCAGTACTCGCAGCGAGTGGATTTGTTCTATCAAAGCTCGAAAGGTTAGAAAAATCGACAGTCGAGCCAAGGCTTGCTTCAAAGGGGGAATTGATGGAAATGTTCACAATTGGGTCAGCCGTCATCGGTTGCCAGTAAATGCCGTAAGCGCCCCGAACAACGGTATTGGTAGTAGCTCGATACGCGAAACCTAGGCGAGGCGCAAAGAGCTTATTCCAAGGCGCATCGAAAAGTGGCTTTCCCCATCCTGGCAGAGGGTTGTTTCCCGTCATATTTACAGCAACGGGAGGCGAGCTGAGGTCGTAGTTGGCAACCGTGTTGCTCGCAGAGACATAGCCCCCATCACGATCCCAGCGAAGACCTAGGTTTAGTGTAAGTCTCGATGTAGCTTTCCAGTCGTCTTGAAACCAAACACCCTCTGTCCAACGACGTGCATTGGGTTCGAACTGGTACGGGTCCGTCCCCACACTTCGGGGGAGACCCAGCAAAAAGTCTGCAAACCCATTTCCCGTAAAGAATCCGTTGTAGCTCCAGGATCCTGTAGGTAATATCGTTTCCGGAAAGTGATCGATATTGTGGGTCACGTTAACGCCCATACTCATGGCGTGCCTACCTCGCGTGGCGAACACTGTACCATTGTAATAGAAGCTATAGTTGTAAATTCTCCGTGGACGACCAAAGTAAGAATCCCCGAACTGAGAAAAGCCCGATACCCCAATCACTGGTGGGGCAAGTTGGGAATCCGCCACTGTACTAAACCCCGTGGCCCCCAAGACCCCAAGTTCATCTAACATGTTAGCGTTGCTGGCGTTACCAACTGGCTCATGATCATCATATAACTGGTAACCGAAGAGACCGTCAATAACGGTAGTGGGGCTAATGTCGCGAGTATAATCAAGAGCTATGTTATCGCCGTAGCGCTGTTGGTGCCGGGTAAAGCCCGGCACTATAACTGGCTCATAGGAACGCGCGTATGTGTATAGGATGTGCCCGTATATCCTACTCTTGTCGCCGAGCTGATCATCGACCCGCAGAAGATAGCTGTCATAATCTATCGGTTGGACAGCCATCCGGCGATAGTTCCCTGACCCTATAGGGACGTTCGTGTTTGGCAATGGAATCCAATCCTGTAGCCATTTTGTGCTTAGGGGATTAATCATGCTGCTCAAGTTATTCCCCGGGATGGGCTGTCCAGTGTAAGGGTTGGTAAGCTGCGTGGATAACGACGACAAATCTCCGTTGCGCATGGCTGCAGTCGGATAATCCCCTACAAAAGGTACCCCTGTGCTTTGTCGGAAACCTTCGTAGCTTCCGAAAAAGAAGGTTTTGTCTTTCCGTATGGGGCCACCAAGAGTAAAACCAAACTGATTTCGCTTTAGTGGCGGCACGCTCGTGCTGAAGAAATCGCGCGAGTCTAAAGCGTCGTTACGCAAAAACTCCCAGACATCGCCGTGAAGTTGGTTAGTCCCTGACTTTACAGCGGCACTCACCATTGCCCCAGCGCCCCCAAAGTATGCAGCAGAGGCATTGCCTGTTTGCGTGCGAAACTCTGCAATAGCGTCCAGCGGTGGCAACACGGAAATGATAAAATCTTCGACATCGGCTGTGCTTACACCATCCAGGAAGTAGAGGTTGTTGGAGCCTCGCAGCCCATTCGCCACCACGTTTCCGGGTGCGACAGATTCGGTTATATTACTGAAGTTCATGCTTTCTCCGATAAATGGGGTCACCCCGGGCGCAAGATAGTTCAGACTGATCCAACTCCTTCCATTTAGAGGCAGCGTCTCAATCTGCTTCTGGCCGACAACCGTCCCGATTGTTCCAGAGTTCGTATTAAGCTGATTTGGGGTGGCTGTAACCTGAACTTGTTGCGTTATGCCCCCAACAGATAATTTGATATCGGCTGACTTTATCTGGTCGACCTCCGTTACGACGCGGGTGAGGATTGCCTCTTTGAATCCGGGAGCATGAACAATTACCGTATATGAACCAGGGGGAACATTTCGAACGATATACACTCCGGCCGCCGTTGAACTGGTCGACCACTTAACACCGGTGGCCTCGTTTTCAACCGTCACCTTTGCCTTTGGTATGACTGCTCCCGACGGATCAGTAATGATTCCCGTAATGGCAGAGGCCCCGATCTGCGCACGAAGAGAAACAGGTAGCAACAAGAAAACGAGCACCACCACATACGCAATAGAGCTGCGTTGCAGAGATTCCACTCTAAGGTGAGTTTTAAGATCTCTCATGTTCTTCCTCCCAGCATCTAGATTACCCAAGCCCCGACGAACACGCAGCAATCTATGCAAAGCGAAACTACATGTAAAGCAAATTTATCGCACCAAGCCGGTTTAAAAAGCTGACTGGCTGGGGTATTGGCATCTCTTCAAGGGCTACCACATAAGGAAGGTGGACGACGGAAGGCACGGATCGCTGACTTGAACCTTCATCGCCAGACCTTCTGGTAACGCTATCAAATTTGCTACGCCCGCCCCATTCGTATGGACTGGCCCTACTCATCGGGATTAGCCCTGCCGAAACTTTCCACATGGATTCAGCCACATACCCCAACCCGGATCATGAAGATAATGGTCTTCTGCGCTGAAACACAAAAGGCCCATTCAGGCTAGGCATAATGTCCGTAAATCCGCAATCTGATCAACGGTAATATTGCCCCCACTTATCACTGCCACAGTTCGTCCCTTTTTCTTAGGGTTTGCCAGCAGCCCGGCAAAGCTTGCAGCCCCCGAAGGTTCGGCCAAAACCTTGGCTTCCTCAAGTAGGAAGAGCATCGATTGTAGAATTTCGTAATCCCTTACCAGAATCACATCTTCCACATAGCGCTGAACAATAGAATAGTTGAGCGCTTCAGTAACCCTAGCAGCCAGCCCGTCCGCAATAGTCTCAACCTGCGGTAGAGGAAATGGTCCGTCGTGTTTGAGCGCCTCCGTCATTGCGTCGGAATGCTCCGGCTCAACCCCGTATATGCGCGTTTGCGGACGCTGCTCCTTGATTGCCACGGCAATGCCTGAGATTAATCCGCCTCCCCCTATGGGAACATAAACTTCGTCAACATCGGGCAAATCCTCAATAATTTCAAGCCCGACTGTGCCCTGCCCGGCCAAGAGTACGGGATCGGCAAAAGGATGGACCTGGCTGTACCCATGCTTGGCAGAAAGCTGATCGACCCTTTGCTGCCGGGTATCGGAAGTGGTGCCATGATTGACGATTTCCGCGCCCAACTTCTCCAGTAACACAGTCTTATGAGGATTGGCCTTTTCAGGCAGGACAACGATGCACCGCGCCCCAAAGAGCGACGCCGCATACGCCACCCCCAGTCCATGATTCCCGGAACTAGCACAGATGATTCCTCTCTTCTTCTCTACAAGACTGAATGTCGTCACTTTGCTGAGCGCGCCGCGAGCTTTGAACGCCCCGGTCCGCTGCAAGCTCTCCAGCTTTAAGAAGACCGCTAAACCGGCACGCTCACTGGCGGCGCTACTCAGCACCAAAGGCGTCCGAATGATCTCTCGGCCAATTCTGGCTCTTGCTGCTTTGACATCGTCAATTGTGACTGCTAAGGACTGCCCGAGTCGATGCTTCATATCCGCATTCTCCGAGGAATTGGATGCCCAACAACTCTGGTCCCCGAACTGCATTGAGACTGTAACAAGCCGCGAAACGTGAGTTGGATATCAGCCTCAAACGTCTATTTCACGGTCCGAGCGAGCTGATTCCTCAAGAGCGAGTGCAATTCGCACGGCCTCCACGCCATCCTCCGCAGTCACGATCGTGGGCTGCCGGTTTTCCAATGCGCACAAAGCAAAATAACTGAGCTCTTCCCGCAGTGCGCCGTAGACTGAGCCTCTGAGGCGCGGTTCGTAACCGACATCTGGATTTTCAACCCCGTCTTCTCGCCAGATCGAAAGACCGGAGTGCAGCACGTCTATATTCGCCACTCCTGAGGTCGTGATTACCTGCATGAAATCATCTAGGAACGATGTCTTGTCCGGAATTACCCATGACGTCTGAATTAAGGCCAACGCTCCATCTCGGAATTTCATCAGCCCACACACCAAGTCGGCTCCCGTCTCGGGTTCGATGGTAACTTCGTAGCAGCGCACACTCCGAACCCTTCCCATGTACCAAAGAATTGTATCAATGTCGTGAATGGAGGTCTCAAGCATCAACGGTGTACGCTTGTAGACGCTCCCTTGCCACTTAGGACGATTTCGCCTTGCATAGATCGACAAAATGCGCCCGAGGCGCCCGGCTTCGAGCTGCTCTTTAACCGTGGCATATTTAGTTTCGAAGCGTAGCAAATGTCCCGGCATCAAGATTCGATCTGCCTCGCGGGCAGCAAGAAGCATCCCTTCGGCATCTTCAGTCTTCGTGGCCATGGGTTTTTCGACAAACACGTGTTTGCCGTTTCTGAGAGCCGAAAGAACAGGTTCAACATGCTGATTTTCGGTACTCGCTACACTCACGGCATCAACATGACGAGATTCACAAATCTCCCCGAAGTCCTTTGCCACCCAGTCCACGCCATACCGGGAGGCCAACTCTTTAGCGCGGTCTAGAATTGGGTCCGCAACAGCCATAACCCGTACAAAGGGAATTCCCACCATAGTTGCTAAGTGGCTTTCACCAAAGGCTCCGCACCCGATTAGCCCGATTCGCAGGACTGGTAGCTTCGACATAATTCCTCACTTTTGGCTTGGGTAGCCAACGAGACGAAAGGTCTGAACCGATACGACAATATCGGCAGCCAGCGCCATCCCGAATTTTGATAATGCCTCGCTCTCGACGTTAGTTAAGTGTCTTTAGCAGGTTGCTGAAAAACTCCTGGAAGTACCTTCAATGCGTGCTTTTGATGTCGCTAAGTTATTGATTCTCTGTTTGGACGAGCGATAAATTTGGCAATGTGTGGACCTCAAATAGAGTTTTTCAGCAACCTGTTAGAGGGCGCCCTTAAACATTTTGTTCGTAATAAAGTGATCACTGATGATCGATATCTTCCACGCCTTTTGGCTCATAGCCCACCCCCTCTGAAGTGACAAATCCCCGGGAAAAGTAGAGTAACTATACTCCAGGTGCTCTCCACATGGGAGTCAAATCACCTTGGTTGACAATGCTCATAAACCCTGTAAGAACTCTTCGCCAGCGCTCGTATTGTTGCGTGTAGATTTCATGTGCACGGGCATCTGGTTCAAGGACTCTCTCCGTTTTGACCCAAGCCTCCACCGCCTCCTCGAAGCTGTGAAACAATCCGGCCCCCAACCCTGCGCACATTGCGCACCCCGTGGAAGTCGATTCTTTCACTACGGGGACCTTTATCGGGGTTCCAAAGACGTCAGCGACAATCTGAGGCCACAAGAATCCTTGCGCCGATCCCCCACAGAACGTAATCTCTGCCGGTTGCGTATTCGTGAGATCTTCCAAGATCTTTAGATTGCCGAATGCAGCATAAGCAGCGCTCTCCCAGAGAGCCCTGATGCACTCCGGCTTGCCGGACTCCTGCGGGTTATAAATGCCGAAATTTACAAAAGAAGGGGCGGCGTGTTTCCAACACTTGGAATTGTGGAGATTCGAGAAAAGCCCCAATACACCGTGCGCTCCCGGCGGAACCCTTTCTGCCAACTTTTCCATCAGGTAATACGGATCTTTCCCTTGCTCTTTCGCAAGCCGAACTTCCTCCTGACAGAAACTATCTCGAAACCAGCGAGCCTGCTGTCCGATGAGAAATGCAATTCCTTCGGTCATCCATTGGCCGGGCTTGACATGACACAGAGTCCGGGGACGGCATTCCGGATCAATTAATGGCCGGTCCCAAATGACTGTCGTCTGCCAAAAGGTCCCCGCAACCACCGCCCATAGGTTCGGGAGAATGTTTCCGACCCCCAGCAGAGCGAGCTGGGTGTCCGCTCCCCCCGTAATTACCGGGGTCCCCCGCCTCAATCCGGTAGCCCGGGCAGCCTCTTTAGTGACCTTCCCAATCACGGTCCCCGATTCGTAGACCGGCGGGTAAATTTTCCGGGGAAGGCTGCACAGGTCGATGGCTACCTTGGACCATGATCGAGATGCCAAATCAAAGATGCCCGAACTGGAGCCGACGGAGGGGTCGGTCACAATTTCTCCCGACAGCTTGAAGAGGATCCAGTCGCTGATCATATTCATGTAAGCTGTTTTTTCAAGTATCTGAGGCTCGTACTTTTCGATCCAACGAAACCTGGGTGGAGCAATGATGTTGAGCCAGTCGCCCCCTAGACGATAAATCTTCTCGGCGATACCCAAGCTGAGCATTTCCACGACCTCTTCTCTCGCTCTTGCATCAATATTGGGACAGGCCCAAAGCTCGTTCCGGTCTTTGTCATAGAGGACCATTCCTTCTCGCATGCTGCTTGCAGATACGCCCATAATCTGGTTGGCCTTCAAGCGTGCTTTCTCAAGAGCCTCCTGGATACATTGCCGCAGAGCATCCCATGCCTCGCGGGTATCGAAGACTTGGGATCCCGGGTACTCGGGTCGGACCTTGGGCAGCCACTCTCTCTGAGCGAAAGAAACGGCCGCTCCATCCGTGTCAAAAATCACTGCCCGCCCACTGCCCGTCCCGGCGTCCAGCGTCAAGATGTAAGCTTTTGGAGCCATTGCTACCTCGCAATCGCGCCACCAGGAGCTCACGGGGCGCCCCGTGCGGGCGTGTGAATAATGCAACATTCCTGCTCATCCCGGCAGGCATGCGCTGCGCCGCTCCCAACGATCATGAGACAAGATCCTCAAAACGTATTCAGATCGAGCTGGAATGCCGCGGTGTACAAGCAAATCACCTTGTCCCCTCTGCCTATAATGTCTGAACTAACTTGGTCGATCGGCCTCGCCAGCGCATTGCCCGTATATAGCCATCGCCGCGACTTCCGCCAGGTCGTCGAAATCTTTCGCGTACGGATAACGCTCGGCAACCTCGCTCATATAAAGGCAGTAGCTTTCATGGTTGACAGAGAACTTCAACACCTGGCTGCCACTGTTGACACCATCCCAAATTTCTTCCTGGATCTGCTCCTTGGCATTTTTTTCGCCGGGCGTCGGATAGGTGAAGTAGAAAGTCGAGAACTGCTTCCAGTCCTCCGGGCCTATGGCCGAAAACGCGTGCACTCCCCGATGCAAAAGGCTCAAAAAACCGCGCCGGTCATAACTATCCATTTTGCATCTCGCTCAGGAATGTTTGGTTGTGGACTGCAAGAAAAGCTTTACCTGAATAGAGAAACCGGCCGCGTTATCTCTCACCAGACCAGCCCCGGATCGAGCACCACACTCCCACGCCCATCCCTTGGCCGCCGTCTCAGGCACCAAAAGCGACGTCCTTCTCTGTTTCCGCTGATTCAATAAGGGCCAGCGCAACCCGGATCCCCTGCTTCGCTTCCTCCGGGGTCACGATCTGGGGTCTTTCGCCGGTCTGCACGCAGGAAACGAAGTACGTGAGTTCCGCCGCCAAACTGCCCCCTATGCTGCCGCGGATATGTGGCGCCGCGATGACATCGGGTACCTCAAATCCACTTTCAAACCAAAAGCTCAATCCTCCCGGAACCAAGTCAAGCATTGCGATCCCCTGGTCGGTCACCACTTCCAGCGCATCATTACTAAAGATCCCAACGCGGTCTGGCGTGAGCCAAGTGGTCTCGACGATTCCCAATGCCCCATCGGCAAATTCGACAACTCCCCAGAAGACGTCAGGAGTGTTGCTGCCTTGTACGTTGCGTTGGAACCCCCGCACTCGCCTGACGACACTGCCGGTGTACCAGAGAAGCACATCGATGTCGTGAACCGCCACCGCAAACACGGGATGAGCGCGAGCGTACTTGTGGAAGTTCCCTTTCGTGCGGTTTCGCCGAGCCCGAATCGTAACCACGCGACCAAGTTCGTGATGGTCCAGCTTCTCCTTGATCAGGGCGTAGCGAGTCTCGAACCGAAGCAGATGCCCGGGCATCAGGATCACATCCGCCTCCTGCGCCACCGCGATCATACGCTCGACGTCGTGGAGCGATCGAGCGATAGGTTTTTCCACCAAAATATCCTTCCCGGCGGCGGCCGCAGCCTCTACAGGCTTCAGGTGCTCGGACTCCGGGGTGACGATACTTACGGCGTCGATTTCCTTCAGCTCGCACAGTTGTTCATAGCTTTCGAACCAGCGGGGGATACCGTAGGTCCTGGCAACTTGTTCTGCGCGGCCAGCCGAAGAGTCCGCCACCGCAACAACCTCGGCATGAGGCAATGCGCGGTACGCTTCCACATGGCACACGCCCCAAAGGCCAACCCCGATCACTCCTACTCGAACCTTCTCCAAACCCACCTCCCGCAGACTACTGTCTTAGGATCACATTGCTCAGGTATGTCCACCTGGCACGCAAAAACCGATTTTAATTCAGCCCACAGCGTTACCCATCAATGCGAAAAATCACGGCGGCAAGGCGGCAATTATTTGAGCACCTCATAAGCCGCCAAGGCATAAATCTTCGACGCCTGCACAATACTTGGGACGCCGACCCACTCATTTTCCGCGTGGCAAACCGAGATGATGCCGGCCCCGAATGCAGGGATCGTAGGAATTCCTGCTAAGAGCTGAAACTTCGGCGAATCGGTGCCCGCCGGATAAAGACCGAAAGGCGGCTGATACCCTAATATTCTTGCCGACGCCTTAGCCAGCGATTGCACAATGGGCAAGTCGCTCCTTACTTCCGTCGCAGCAATCCAGTCCTGGGGTGAAGGAGCCATCTCAAGCTCCACGCGCAGATCGGGGTCTTCTTTCCGCATGGCATCCAAGAAGTCCTCGATGTCGCGGATGACGGCCTCCCGCTCCATGCCGGGCAGCGTTCGGATATCCGTGGCAAACTCCGCATAGCCTGGATAAACGCCGAAGTAGACGCCCCCTTGAAGCCGTACGCCTAGATTAACCGTCACGCCTCCTGGACACAGAGCGTTCGGGGCATAATGAAGTTTCAACTCGCGACTCATCCGGGTCATCAGTTCTGCAAGTTTCAAACTCGCGTTGACGGAACGCACGCGGTCAGAAATGCTGCTGTGCATCTGGGTCCCATAGACCTTGATGGTAAAGCAACACACCCCCCGACAACCCAGGTGCAAGTATAGAT
>JAKAWN010000227.1 GCA_021827245.1 Acidobacteriota bacterium
CCATTGGAATGCAATCTCCGCTGACTTGGCCGAACCCGACCGCCGGAGAATACCTCAGTTACTCCAGTTTAATAACTTAAGTTAGCGCTTATGGGGCCAGACCTCACCGTGGAGGGGACTCGCGGGCGAACCGACGAGTGGCTCATCGGCCACTTCAAAGATCCTCCAGCGTATACGCACGGGTCCATTATGCCAGCCTTCAAGAATTTGACCGAAGAACAGATGAAAGCACTGACTGCCTTCCTCCAGAGCCAAAAGGGAAAGAAATAGGTGCTTGCAGGGCGAATCCCTATGGAAGCGCCACGAATAGCGGCGAGTTCGACTCGTCCTGTTAATCATTCCCCGCCCAACGGCACTAAGGAATAGGCTCGATCCAACAGAGGATCCGAAAAATTAAGGAAGGGCGCCAAAAGAAAATGTCCTTCACAGTAAAGATCCAGCTTGGTCAGGGCTGAGAATAAATTGGGCTTGAAAATACCTCGGGATCGTACTCTCTGCCATATTTGTTGGGATGGACCATGACTAATTTCTGGGACTGCTCTAAGCGGATCGTTCCAAGAGAGGTCGTATTTCCTCCGACAGCAACCCCTCGCGAGACTTCTTTCAGATTCTTGGCTGAGCAACGCTCTTCCCACACATTCAGTTTGTACTGACCGATTGGGACATCAGGGATCACGACATCACCTTGCTTGTTAGAGACCGCAAAATACGGCGTGTCAACGACAACCACAATCGCGCTCATCTGCGGATGGATGTTGCAGAAAATGTAGCAGATGCCGGCACGGTCAAAGTGGACGCTACGCGTCGATCCTGCTTCGTAGAGCCCCAGGTCGAACCGTTTGCCGTTAAACAAGGAGAATACATTGTGAAAAAATGGATCATGATTTGGGAAATCAACAACCGAACCGACTTCCACCGCCAGCACGTGGGGTGTGAATTGCTTATTCTTCTGAACAAGCTGCGGTCGAGACCCCAAGGTGTGCGAGCGAGGAGGTGAACCCGTCCAGCCTTTCGAGGGCGTAAGCCATAAGACTGCATTCGAATCGTAGGACAAACGGTGCGAGCTTTGCTTCTGACCTTCTAAAACGACATGGGCTTTAACGGCCACACCCTGCGCGAACGATATCCCAACGCCACACAACATGGCCGCTGAAAATACAAAGCACCATTGCTTCACAATTGACATACGGCTGCTCCTGATTGCTCTAAAACAAGATCCCAACACCCAAGTTCAGATGACCGGCAGTATATTTCTCGCCATCGATTTCTCGAGTGTTGATGTGGCGATATTCCAGCGAGAAAATCAGATCTGTTCGGGGCCGGAAAATCACATTGAATAACTCGCTCCGGTTTCTCGATATGTGAGTGTAAGTATAGCCATAGGATGAAGGGAAACGACGTAGATCGCTGGCGAACGGATTATCTTCTCCATAGGCCGCATTGAACTCCACCGCCTCGGTGGCTTTGAACTTCAACTGGGTCCATCCGCCAACGGTATTCAAGCCAGTCAACGATGAATTGGGATCCGTAACAGACCCGCTGAACAACACGCTGCGTCCAGTTGCCCCACCTAACCCACCAAGCGCCCTACCGCGGTAAAACTCTCCTGTAAGGCCGAACCGATTGCTCAGGGGGACACTCCAATCCGCCGTTCCCGCCCAGGCATCCACGGTCCGTCCAATTCCGTAATTCTGGCGGCTATAGTAGCCGCCTACCCCAAGGGTTAACGAACGATCGTCAGGGCCGTGAGTCCACGCGATTCGCGATGCATATGCCGGCTGGCGCGACCTTTCTCCCGCCTGTGGCACTCGATAGGCTTCCGATGTTGGGGGCTCGCCCGAGAGGGGATCAAGGAAGCCTCCTTGAAGGATAATACTGTTTGTGCCCCATAGATTCGCCCGATGCTCAACCCGCACCTGCGGAATCCATGTCCAGAGGTTCCCAGCGTAAGAGAACGCAGGATAGCCCAAAGAGGCAATCGAAGTTGGGGATAAGGGAGAAAAGAAGGGAGCGTCTTGGCCTACGACGATAGATGTGCAGTCCCAGTCCATACGTACCGTCGCGGTTCGCAGCCGCATCAGACCTTCCGTCACTCCGTTTATTGTATTCGGAAATCCTCCGAAGAGATCCATGTGCAAGTCGGCGCTCGTCCTGGCGCCAGCAAAGGTTGGGCCGTAGACTTCAAACCCCAATTCTGATTGGCGGGCTGTTGCACCAAAGCTGCCTCCCGTATCGAACGTCCCGCGGCCTAGGGCGAGGTTTGGAACGTCCTGATTATCGACCCGCCCACTGTCTTCATACACATTCAACAATGCGATCCCTGAAAGCCTCATACGATACTTCGATGCACTCTCTATTTTGGTTTGATATTGGTCATCAATCTTCGATTTAAGAAGCTCCTGATTTTCCTCCACCTTTGACAAGCGCTCGTTCAATTCGGGTCTCTTAAAGGTCCGAACTGAAGCCGGCGGCTGTACCAGTCCCTGCACATTCATGACCGATACTGGGGACGAGCCACCTTTTGGGGCTGATCCGTTGGCCAAAGCCAACTTATCGAGGGCCCCCTCAAGCTCTTGGCGGAGTTCCCGCGTTTCCTGGTGGGAGCGAGAGACCTCAGTTTGCAACATTGAGACTTTGGCGTTAAGTTGCTGGACCTGTTGGATCAGATCCAGTACAGACTGCTCAAGAGTTGTGGATCGTTCTTCCCTCGCGCGGGGAACTTCCACCTGTGCAGCAGCTGGGACCCGTGTCAAGAATAAGGCAAGGACTGCGACCCCAGCAATCCCGCAAGTCTGTACTATGCGCGAAATCATAAGACCCCCCTCCGTACGCTTTTGTCCGCCGTTCTGTATTGAGAGCGGCGGCACATTGATTGAGAGGATGGAAGATGCGACTGGTTTCTCTCCTTTCCATCGATTTCAACCTGCCATTCAGAAGAATTTTCGAATAAATTGTCGGTCCCCTAGCCTTTCCTCGGCAGGTAAAGAGAGCAGACGCATTTCTGACAAACGGGGTTCTTGGCCACATCAAGTTGCCGGCGAAAGTCCAAGCCCGTTTGGCTATTTAGAACCTGATCTAAGGCTCCGTGATGGATGTTGCCAATCGGACGATGAAAGAAGCAAGGACGGACCGTGCCGTCAGACTCTATAACAGCAGACACCCAAGGGGCATTGCAGTGAGGTGCAACAGGGTTTTCCTGACCCAGGATCACTCTATAGTGTCGAACGATCCTGTGCAATTTTTCAGGCGATTCCGAAATGAATCCTGACTCGATCTCGCGGTGGCAATCAACAATAAGCGCTTGCATCTCTAGCTCGAGGGCGTCAACTTCGGAGGTGTCCAGGGCGACGCTGGCTTGCCGTGCCACTGACCAGCCGAGGGGGCGATTGAAGGCCTCGGAACTAATATCTGCAGCCAGAAACGAAATTGAGTTCAGTCTCAGTAAGTGAGCTACGCGGACAGTGGAGCGAAGGCTGCGAAAGTTACTCTTTTGAACAGTGCAACGGCCACAGACCGGCATCTGAGGGCGCAGCCGTCTGACTTCGCTAACCCCTGCCGAGAGACGAGCAAATGCTCCGGGGATAGACCGAATTGCATCGTGCACTTCCGGCGGGCCGTCGATTGACACGATGACGTCATCAATCCAGCGAGTAACCATTTCCGCATACCTTTCCAGCAGCAACCCGGTAGTGAGAAGAGTCAATCGGATCCCTTGTTCCCGACAAATACGGGCGAGCGAAATCAAGTTCGAATGCATCAGGGGTTCTCCGCCAGAAAAGACAATCCAGCGTACCTTGGACGCCCGAAGGCTTTCCATGTGCGGCTTGAGATCCTCTACGGTGATTTCACGTACCTGACGGATCTTCCAAATATCGCACATCAGGCAGCGACAATTGCAGCGGTTGTGCGGAAATAGAATCAGAATTGGCAGTTCATGGAGGCGATGGTCAAATTGGTCATCAACCAGCGCCCGGTCGGCACTCGAGGTTTTGACAAGTTCGTTCACAAGGTCACTCGCTTCCCTGCTAGTCGTACATCGGAGCCAAGAAAAAGCTGAGTGTCCTTCAGCAGTTCTTTAACAGGGGCACGGACGAAACAACGGGTCCCCCCAACTTCTATTCCTTCGAACTTCTCAGTAAATCCAGCAGGGCATCTGTGGGCCATTTTGGTGGAGAACAAGCGCGGCTCGCCGGAAACCATGACCATTTCGATGTTTTTGAGACGTGTCTCGATCAACTCTTCAGCCGGTGGAATATCCTTCCGTTGGACAATGACCAAATCAGCCCTCTCTCCTGGACGCAGTTTCCCATGGCTTTTGCGAAGCTTTAAAACGTCGCATGCGGCTTCAGTAACCATGGAATAGATCCGTTCGGAACACACCCCTTCGCGGCGAGCTGCCCTGATTTCGTCGAGCAAATCTCCTTCCGCGGTGAGCGCCGAGTCGTTCCCCAATGAAATACGTCGATACGATTCGAGAAAATCAGGATCAAGTGTCGTCCCAAGGGTGAATCGATTTGAGGTTGGACACCAAACCAGCCCAGCCCCGCGCCGCCGAACGAGATCGCGCCCGTCTCCCGTTAAACCAACTCCATGTACGACGACCGTTCGAGAGTCGAGAATCCCCAGCCCTTCTAGGTCAAAGATTTCGTGTCCACTTTTCCGATCCGAACCTTCTGCGAGGTGAATAACGAAAGGGACACGAGGCGGTGTGGAGAGAAAAGCCCCTCTGACATCTTTTCCAAACCGCAGGGAGTGAGCCCAGCCGTACTGCCTGACGACATGGACGGGAAAGGCAGGGCCAAAGATGTCCTTTTCGAACCTATTGTGATGGCAGACCGTCGTGACTCCTGAAAGCAGATTCTTAAGGCCCCCCCACCAAAGTCTTGTGGCCTTGGGGATGGCAAGTTGCTCACGGATGGGCGAGCGTTCCGGATGATATATATCGAACGCCCATTTCTCAAAATTCGGGTATGGGCCGTGACCTAGCCTTGGGAAAAGGTTAAATTCCAGATGATCATGGGAGTTGATAAGGCCGGGTAATATCAGGCAGCCTTCTACCGAGATTTCCGCGGTCGCTCTTGATGAGGTGGAGTTAATCCGGGCAATGTCGCTCCTATTTTCCTTAATCAGCCGCGACACTTGCCCGTTCACAATCTCCAGGTCAGCTCTTACGCTCGTTGAAGCATCCAGTGCAACCCAACCGCCTGAAAGCACCAAAGAAGGTGTGTCATGCTGGCTTCGCCTCGGGAAAGGTTGAACGAAACTCTTGGGAGTACAAATCATCTGTAGGCCATATGGTAAGAACCGCGCAAGCGAAAAGAGCAAATACAGATTGCAGGTCCCACCTGTGCTCGCTCAAAGAGACCTTCTTTTCCACATCTCACAAAAATCGGTCTTTCTGGTTCACCAAAACATGGGGTGATGATACGTTCGAGCATGAATCCGTACTTTTGGAATACATTACAAATGTGTCCGATCGAACGCTGGAAGTTCAGGATTTCAACAACATGTCCGGAGTGACGAAAAGTGCGACGCCAGCCCCTGTCCGAACCGGAAGGGTGAAGGTCTGTGACTATCAAATGCCCTCGCATTTTCATTATGCGTGAAAGCTCAGAGGCAAGAGCTCCGAGATCCGCCACGTAGCCTATTGCAAAGGAGCAAATGGCTATGTCAACAATCCGTGACGAGATTGGATTTGCCGTGCAGTCAGCACGGACAAGACATTCGCGAAGCACTTGCGTACGTCGCGCCTGCCCGAGCATCTGGGAAGACAAATCGAGCCCCACCCCTTGGCGAGCTCCTCGTGCAAGGAGAGTTTTGAGCCATCGGCCAGTTCCACATGCAAGGTCCAGGACAAAGGTCCCCTTGGGATCTGGAAGTATTGGGACCAGCACCCTTTCCTCCAGGGACAGGAACGGATTGGGGGCGCTGTCGTAGTTTTCCGCCCAGAGCGAATAGGCCTCCACAGGCGGCAGCCTTAGCAGTTGGCGATCTACGACCGTATCGTCTTGTGTCATTCTCATTTGCTGCCCCAAGGCACGCCCTAAAGACTCTCCGCCTCTGGTTTTCGCAGATTGATCAAACGCTGCATCACCCGCAATTCCCACGGGAAAGAGTAGAAGCCTAGGCGATACCGCCATGCGCTCAGGATCCGTAACATGTGACGTCCCCAGCCCGGGAGCCTCACGTCCTGGACTGTTGGCCAGTAAGAACTTACTACCAATCGAAAATTATCAATTCTCCGCTTGATGGTCCGCTTAAGCCACGGCGTAGCGGGGTCTTTCCTAATGGTGAAGTTATACCAGCGCTCAGTTGTCCACTCGTCGGGTGTAGCGGGGAAAGAAACCTGCCCTTCGACGTTGCCGTACATCCGCTCGCGCTGGGGGACAGGTGTGTAGTGGTAGATGATAATTTCTGAGGTAGGGTTCAAGTGTTTCACCGTCCGGATGAACTGCAGGCATTCGCGGGTGTCGCGCTCCGGATCCTTCGGATTGCCTACAACAAATGAGAATTCTGGAATAATGTCGAATTGTCGGATGCGTCGCGCAAGTTCAAGTGTCTGCTCCGTCTTTAATTTCTTGTTCATCTCTTTCAGCACCCAGTCGGAACCGGACTCAGCTCCAAAGAAGATCATCCGGCAACCGGACCTACGGATGGCCTCAAACGTCGCATCGGAGTAGCGAAGCATGATGTCGATTCGCGCTTCACACCACCAGCCAAGGCGGAGCGGCGCAAGGCGGTCCGCTAGCTCCCTGGCATGATCTTCTCGCAGAAAGAAATTCATATCGTAGAACTGTACCGAATCGACAGCGTACGTTCGTGCGAGGTGACGGAGGATGGCTTCGGTTCTCGCCGGAGATTCCATCTTCTCGATGGTTCCGTATGCAGGAACGACGCCGCAAAAGCTACAATTAAATGGACAGCCGATACTCGCGTGGTGCGCGACTGTTCTACGGCCGAAAAACGATGGCCGAACGTATTCCTCGACTGGAAGCCGATGGTAGGGGTACCACGGAAACGCATCCGGACCTTTCATCCGCCGCTCAGGGTTGTATCGATGGTTGCCGGCAATATCTTTATAAGAGAGTCCGGGAATGCTTTCTATCGACCGTTGTCCCCGTATCGCTTCCAGGAGTTCAAGGAGAGTTTCCTCACCCTGTCCCCGAACCGCGAAATCAACATAGTCCGCATTCAAGGCTGCTTCGGTGTAGATTGATGGGAAATAGCCGCCCCAGACGATCGGAACACGTGGAAAGGCGCTGCGAGTCTCGCGACACGCCGCGACAGCGGGACCCAACTGAGGCCCCGGCATCACGGTGACTGCCAGTAGGTCAACGCCGTTTCCAGTCAGAACATCGAGCAGCGTCTGGACCGGGTAGGGGTCAAGGTTGCCGTCCACGATGGCATACTCTTCCCGGCCTTCGAGAACGGCCGCCAGCGCCAGAATTGAAAGCGGAAACCGCCGGTTTTTCGGCTTCGTAGCCCGAGGATTGTAAAAGACAATCATGAGTCACCCAGCATGGCCCACAATATGTAAAACTCTGCAGGTTCGCGTCTTCGCAGCAAGCGAGCTTTAAGGGGGCGCAAGGCCCAGCCCATGCCATACCATGGTTTCAACTGCTTCCACTCGATGCCACATGCACTGGCCATTTCAATAAGAGCGTCTGGCGTCAGATATTCCCGGCTTCGTACACTATCTGACCGGAAGCCATACTCGCATTGGAATGACAGGTGTTTTTCTTCAAGCATTTTTTGTCCACTTTCCTCGTTCCGGTAAAAAGGAGAATCGATAATCAGCACGTGCCCAGGTCGGCGCAAACAGCGCAGGGTCTCCTGCAGGGTCTGAGCGTAGTTCTCCGAATAATGGAACGAGGAATTGAAGACGGCAACGTCAAATTGCCCGCCGTCAAAAGGTAACCGATCCATTTCTGCCTGAAACAATTCAAAGGGGTGTTTCAAAAAGTCGAAGTAGTGGTGCGCTGCGCCCAGTCCGTCCAGATTGTTTGCGAGCAAATCTACCGCGACGGGGCGGTGCCCTCGAAGTGCAAGTCGGTAGCTCAACCAGCAGTTTCCGGCTCCGACATCCAATATGTCCAAACCATCTTTATACCGGTACTCAAGCCACGGCAGGATACGCTGATAGAAGAAACGAAAACTTCGTGAGCGAATCTTCCATTGCCAGTTATTGCGTCCGGTTACGTCCCTGTAGGGAAGCTCCAGGTAAAAGCGTGCGCCCGGTGCTCCCCGTCCTTCACGGAGCCTGATCGTTTCGTACTCGATCATGAACCGCTGAAAGCGGTCCTCGCGTGTTGGCGTAAGCGCCTTCCAGATACTGCCGTCCTGGACAAACGTGAATCCGCAGTAAGGACAGGATGGTTTCCGCAAAACAGGTTGTGCGAGCACCATCGATCGTTCCGAGTGGCCGCAGACAGGACAACGAAGACGTACGGATGGTTCAGTTTCAGTCTCGACCTTCGCAGATTCATATGCTGCCTCGGCTATTTGCACAGGATTATCTTTCATCTTACAGTCCTCTCAAAGGTAAGAAGCATGTGGTCCGCCGTCGCCCGCAACCCCGGGCATCCGCCGAGCCAGGGATCGATTTCAGACGCAAAACAAAACAAGTTCGGGTATTTCGTCGCGACAGATTCCAGATACGATGGCGGGACCAGGACGCCCACACCTTTCCAGTCCACCAGTCTGAAGTATGGGGAAAACACTTTTCTCAAGTGTCGTAACGGGTGATACCAGACAGTGGTTTCGGAGCGGGCACTTAAAACGGCTGAGCGGCCTCCGCACCTGAACCGCCGCACTGCCTTGGGGACGTCACCTCGCGAAAGATACCAGAAGGTTTCCCAGAGGCAGAGGCGCCCGAACAGGCACAAGAGCATTTTGCTCCGTTCTTTTACCAAATGAGCCAAGTCATACGCCAGCAAAGAAAGATCAGGATTGCAGTTAAGCCCCGCGAAGTTTGACAAAACTCCATCAAAAGGCCCTTCGTTCCATAGTGTTCCGATCCGCTCATTGGCCAGCACTCTGAAATCAACCGTGGCCAATACAGAGGCGAGCTGCGCCCGCTGCCGTGCAACGGCAACCATGCGCTGAGCCGAATCGCACGCTGTGACATGTACACCTCGCTTTGCCAGGTGCAAGGCGTCGACGCCGGTCCCACAATTGATTTCAAGCACGCGCTGCCCCGGCGTGAAAGTCCGGTCAATTTCCTTCCATACCGACTTGCGCTGCGCCAGACCAATGACGGAATCTGTAAAGCTGGCATCATAAACCCCGGCGACCTCGTTGAAGGCTTCTGTTGCAGTCATCGCTTTTTCGGAAAGGACCGTCATCAATCGTTACGCCTCAACTTCTGCAAAAGAAATCTTCATCTCCGCGCGCGCTCTTTCGATTTGCTTTTGAAGGCCAGGCAAACCGGAACGAGCGTCTGGAGCGTCTGAGCACGACAGCTTGTGGACTTCAACCTCAGAGCGCAAAAGCTCGTCCACGCTTCGATAAAAACGGCGGGAATGCCTTCCCCGGATTCTGAAGTCGCGGTCAGAACCTTTGGCCCACTCCCTGAAGGCGGTCACGCGGTCCGCCACCTTTTCGAAATACGGCGTTCCACGGATCGGGTAGGCGACGGTGGTGAGAAAGACATCGGGATTGGTCAATTTGACATGATCAATGGTGGCTTCAATGTCAGCCAATTCCTCGCCTTCATAACCCCACATCAAGAACATGCCTGTCTGGATACCACTGGCTTTGCACAACTGCACGGCAGACTGGACCTGTTCCACGGAAACGCCACGATGCATGGCGTCCAGGATCCTTTGCGAGCCGCTTTCCGAACCAATCCAGATGCGGAAGCAACCCAACTCTGCAAGGAGCGCAACAATGCGGGGATTCAGTCGGTCGGCACGCGAAATGCATTCGAAAGGAATCCTGAGGCCGCGACGCTTCATCTCAACCGCGTATTGGAGCAACCATCCGTGATGGATGGTGAAAACGTCGTCGGCCATCCAGACGATGTCCGGACTGTAACGATCGAGAATCCATTCAACTTCATCGACAACGGAGACAGGTTTTCGCCGGCGGTGAGTACGGCCATATACGGCATGGCTGCACCATTGGCAATCGTAGGGACATCCTCGCGCGGTGATCAAGGACACCGAGCCCGCACCATGATGTTCGCGCCAGGAATTGAGGTATCGTTCGATGGGAACCAACTCCCGGCTGGGCCAGGGTTGCGCGTCGATATCGGGAATCTGCTCACGAGGCGGTGTGCGGAGGACACTGCCATCTTGTCCTCGAAAAGCGATACCATTGACGTTGCCCAAGAGATGGAGTGACCCGCCCTTCAGGATTGGCACTAACTCTTCGAGGGTGACCTCTCCTTCACCAATGACAACCACGTCCGCGCCGGCGGTGAGGTACTCTTCAATGTAGGAAGCTGGCTCCGGGCCGCCGACAACGATCTGCCAACCAGCTTCTTTTGCCGCCTGAAGAATTCTGACTACGCTTGCACGCGTCATAAGATTTGCGTAAACACCCAGGATGGCGGGTTCGCCACTTCGCAGAACTTTCAACA
>JAKAWN010000228.1 GCA_021827245.1 Acidobacteriota bacterium
CCTGCCAAGGAGCCAAAGACCGTGCGCACCGCCTCCAACGGTCGGGGATCAGAAAGAACAACGAGAATAACAAGATAACTACCGAGGTCTCGAAACCAGTGCTTGAAGGTAATGTAGGGAAAGTCGGACCACATGACGCTCAACAAGGCGAAAGAGAGAAATGCGATCAGCGCAAGATTACGCATGAAGAAATTGCCCCATTGAAATGAACGCGAAATCAGGATGCCAACTGCAGCCAGTATCAGGAGCACCCAGACGGTGCGATCCATCGGATTCCCCTCCTGAAACGCCTGAGCCGCAAACCCAGCCACTTGGTAACCAAGCCACTGTGAAGGCAGACGCGACGCGATGATGAACATCCAGATCGCGGGCACCCACAAAACTACCGAGGTCTTTGGCTCCTTGGCAGGATCGAAATACAGTAACGCCAAAAGAAGCACTAACCATGTCAATAACGCTAACGTAGGAGGCACTGCATCAATCCGTTTGCAAATGAACCACCCCATTGACTGAGGCAAACGCGAAATCGCCCTAGTTCAACATCCCTACAGGCTCTTCGTGTGCACGCAGCCATTCTTCAAAGAGAGCAAGACTGAATAGGATTTTGTGGTTGTCCTGTCGGCCACAAGCGTGCTGCTCAAATAGGTTACGCACAGCGAAGGGATGAAAGTATTTGTAAATCTTAGAGTCACTGTCAAGAAGAGTTTCTGCCATTCGGCTATCGACGACATTTCGGAACCAGCCATCCACGACATTGACAGCAAATCCGCGTTTCGGCCGCTTCAAGATTGAACCAGGAAGGTATGTCCCGCACACTTTGCGGTGGAGCCATTTCCGGGTCCCATTTCTCACTTTGAAACTTGCAGGCAATCTTTCGACATACTCCACAATCTCTTTGTCGAGATAGGGGACTCGGAGCTCAAGGCTGTGGGTCATCGACAGCTTGTCGGCATACATGAGGAGTTCGTCCGGCAAGGAAGATCGCACCTCGATGAATTGAAGTCCGCCGAGCTCGTCGGTCGAGGCCATCAATTCAGCGAGATCCGACCAGCATCCCAATATCGCATCACCCGAACCGGAATCCAGCAATCCGTCACGGAATAATACGTCAACATGGTTTCCCGGTAGAATCGAGAGAACATGCTGATATCTGCGCATCCGATCCTGGATGGCCAACGAGTAAGCTCCCCGCTTCAGGGTTTCATTTCGCGGAAGAGCAGCCACAGCCGTCGAGAGTGGTGTACGCATCCAACTCGGCAATTGTGCCCAAATCGCACCGTAGCGGACACCAAGATGACGCCGATAGCCTCCAAAGAGTTCGTCCGGGCCTTGTCCCACCAATGCTACCTTGACATCACGACGAGCTCGTTCGCACACAAAATACATCGGAACAATTGAGGACGTCGCAATCGGTTCTTCCAAGCAACTGACAATCTTCGGCAGTGCATCCTCGAAGATCGACTTCGTCAGCGTCACGCTGGCGTGCTTGGACCCCAGGATGCGAGCGGTTGCAGCGGCATCTTCCAACTCGTCATCCGCGAAGGTCAACCCGTATCCCACTGTATAAGTCGGCCAGCCATTTCCATTCAGATTCA
The DNA here is from genome assembly GCA_021827245.1 of Acidobacteriota bacterium. Next base: position 1,596 of record JAKAWN010000228.1, read on the forward strand.
TTAAGGCAAGCAGCAGGGCAGAATCTACGCCACCGCTCAAGAGGAGCCCCACTGGCACGTCACTGATGAGTTGTCGCTTCACGGCCTGCTTGTAGAGGGCCAGCAGTTCCTCCTGAGCCTCCGCCGGTGAAGTTGGCGACTCAAGGGGGGTAGGCTTAAATTTGTACCACCGGCTTACTTCACATTTGCTCTTTTCGACCACAAGCTTGGTTCCGGGAGCGAGTTTGTGAACACCCTTGAGGATCGTATAGGGCGAAGGAGTATAGCGATAGCGAAGGAAGAGGTTTAGTGAAGTTGGACTGATTTCAGCCCTTTCCGGCATCGTCGCTCGTATAGCACGCATCTCCGAACCAAAAAACAAACCGTCGCCATCGATTCTGTAGTAGAGCAGCTTGATCCCGAAAGGATCTCGGGCAAGGACCAACCGCTTTTGTCGGGCATCCCAGATGGCCAAGCCAAACATGCCATTGAGGCGGTTAAGAATCTCATCGCCCCATTGTTTGTATCCATGGATGATGACTTCAGTGTCCGATTTGGTACGGAAAACGTGCCCATAGTTTACCAGTTCATTCCTGAGTTCGTGGAAGTTATAGATCTCACCGTTGAAGACAATCCAAACTGATTCTTCCTGGTCCGACATCGGCTGGTGGCCGCCTGCAAGGTCGATGATCGAGAGTCGGCGAAAACCAAACGCGAGCGGACCGTCGATACAATACCCTTCGTCATCAGGGCCCCGATGGACGATTGACCTAGTCATTGCCTCGATGTCCGGGCGCTGAACAGGCGCTAGGCTTCGGAAGTTGTATTGTCCGCAGATACCACACATAGGGAGTAACTAGACTGCTGTTTTGTGGATGAAGAGTTGGAAAGAGTCATCAGCAGCATTAATCTTGCACTTATGCAAGTTTCGCGATAGCAAGAAGCAGAGGCTTCGAAATATCTGCGACTGGGCCCAGCGATGCATCGGGACATTGTCCCAGCCCGCCAGCAATTCACGAGACCTGAACGAACCATCAGGCTTCTGCCATCGAGAAAGCAGGTCTGCGACCACTCCGACCAAGATCCTGTCCAACTCAGGAAAGCTGCCGTTCAGGAGGACAGCGAGATTCATACACTCCGCATAATCATAGAGCTCTCGACGATAAACTGTGAGGCGGGGTGGCTTGGCGAACGGCATGGGCAACCCCTCTGCGTCGAATAGGTTCCTCACGTAATAATGGACTCCCTGCTCGATGGCCACCTGACAACGAGGGCATCCTGTAAGTTCTGCGATTTTTGCCAGAGCCTTCAGAACGAAGCAGGTATGAAAGTGATCGACAAAGTCCCTCTTCCCGTCGGTTGAATAGTACCAGGAGCCATCAGCATTTTGCGAGGCTAGGACAAAGTTAAGATTCTTTTCAGCAACCTGCAGGCATTCCGGCCTTTCGAGTTCGGTTCCGGCCTTCGTCAGGAGGAAAGCCCGATAGGCGCTTGCGTTGATGACCCAACAAGGGTCGTCTGGCGCAGGCGTATATCCACAACTGGCGGCCCCGGGAGCCATTTCCAAGTCCCGGTAACTTCGCAAGGCATGGTCGGCAATGGATTGCATCACAGATAACCAGGACGAGTCCTTGTTGAGGGCATAAACCTGCGAGAATGCTTCATACACATAGGGAACGGTGGTAATCAAAGGAGTCCCTTCCCTGATTGTGCCCGTTCTTGTCTCCCAGTCGAATGGATATCCCCAGCAGTAATCCTTGTAATCTCTGCACCGAGTCTGTTCAAGGATTTCGAGGAAATGAACTGCTCTACGATAGTATTTTTCTTTCCGCCGCATTTCCGCAAGAAAGGCAAAGCCCATCGCGTAATGGGCGTCGGCAATAGGTAACCGCTGCGCTTTCCAGAAGAATCTCCGGGCCGAGGGGATGAAAGCCTCGCAAAATATCATCGGAGAAACTGCAAGAGTGCCGAGCGCTGGCCTTCGATAGTACAGGGCCTTAGCCCGTCGCCCGATCTTGCTAGCAAAGAAACTCTGGTGATCCCAGGATGTCTCACCGTAGAGGCTAAGCCATGTCAGGAATCGGTCAATGGCACTCTCGATTTTTCCAACAAAAGCTTCGTCCATGGGACTCAACTGGTGAAGCATCAACGCTCAGCTAATCAGCCAGCACCTCAAAGCCATCGATCCGCTTGAAAGTCAGTACGGATTTCAGGATGACCTTGAGCTTCGCCATCTGTTCCTTGCGGTGAAAGGCCAACAATGCAGGCGAAACCGGACGTGGTGTGCGCCGCAGAGACGCCCAACAGAAGCCCGCTCCTATTGCCACACCTCCGAGGACATAGGGTCGCCTCATGCTCTGATAGGTCACTCGAAATAATTCCCAGACCGGATGCCCTCCCAAGTAGTAGTCTTTCTCGCCATAAGAAAATAAAGAGGACAAAACACTCCGTCCCGCCGTCCCCAGGTGCCGATGGTGGAAGAAGGACTTCTCTCGAAATGATCGGGTTTTCCAGCCCATCATGCGTGCGGTGGTCACCGCCATCCAGTCAATTCCACCAGTACGGTGCGGCGTATAGCCACCAATTTCCTCCCAGCATTCCCTTCGAAACAGCTGGCATTGACCCGCAACATGCTTGTTCCCCTCGAAACTGTTTTCGTCCGAGCTGTAGCCCTTTTCTCTGAAAACGGTTCCCGCCACCCCAAGCTCAGGATCTACCGCAAACTTCTTGAGGAGATACTCGAAATGATCCTTATCAAAGGAGATGTCCGCATCCAAGTTCCCCAGGATTTCGTATCGTAGGCCTTTAACTCTTTCGTATCCTGCGTTAAAGGCATGCACCTTTCCTGCGAAGTTACGGTCGTTGCGCCGAGGCCTCCGCACAATTTCAATCCAGGGATAGTGCAGAACATAAGGGCTCACAATATCAGGAGTCTTATCCGTCGATCCGTCATCTACGATCACCCATTTCAGGGGTAAGACCGTCTGTTGGACCATTGACTCGAGGGTCTTCTCGATGAACGCTTCTTCGTTGTGAGCAGGGGTGATCAGAACGTAAGGAGGGCACTTACCATGTTGACCCATATCATTCTCACTAAATCATGTCCAAGCTAGGGCGCATCGGCGCAAAGTGCTTTAAGGCACGCCGCGGCCCGAGTTCTGGAGGCGACTGCGCAGAGCCGATGCCGATCTGCAGCCTCACTGAAGGAACTTCTGCGTTTCCTCGCGCAGGGAAGCCACCGCCCTCTTCAAGATGGTAGTTGTGCTAAAACCCTCGATGACGGGAATCAGGGATACTCTCCCTCCCCATTCCTTCATTTCTCTTGCTCCCACAACTTGCTCTTCTGAGTAATCTCCGCCCTTGACGAGCACCTCCGGTCGCACCGCGCGGATTAAGTTCAAGGGAGTCTCTTCGTCAAACAACACAACTGCGTCCACAAATGGAAGCGCGGCCACTAGTTTCGCACGAGCGTCCTGGGAAATGATGGGGCGACTCGGGCCCTTAAGTGAGCGAACTGATCGGTCAGTGTTGAGAGCGACCACGAGGCTGTCCCCTTCGCGCTTGGCTTGTTCCAGCAAGGCCAGATGCCCAATGTGAAACAGGTCAAAACATCCGTTTGTAAAAACAACCCGCTGGCCGGCCGAGCGCCAATGCGCCACCTGACGCAAAAGCTGTTCAAAGGAGCAGATCTTTCCGTCTTGCTCGGTCGCGGCGTCTGGTCTAAGAACTGCAAGTAATTCCGCTCCCGAAATCGGCACCGTTCCGACCTTGCCGATTACGACACCGGCCGCCAAGTTGGCGAGTTCGATAGCATCATCGAGAGGCAGGCCTGCTGCGATCGCCGCTGCCATGGTTGCAATGACCGTATCACCCGCACCTGATACATCGAACACTTCTCGGGCCAGAGCCGGAAAACGCCGAATGCCACTTCGATTCAATAATGCTATCCCCAACTCACCCAAAGTTACGGTAAGGTGATCAATGCTGAGGTCAGCACGTAATAGCTGCCCTTTTTGGAAGAGCGTTTGGAGTTGGCTATATTCAGTGTTAGTCGCCGTGGAAAGTTCCAACCGGTTAGGGGAAATCAGGTTGCAGCCAGCGTATTTTTGGTAGCACGAACCCTTTGGATCGACCAAGACCGGGACCGACACTTCACGCGCGCGGCGGATTATGTTCTGACAAAGGAAGTCGGCTAGCACGCCCTTTCCGTAGTCGGAAAGGATGATGGCAGCACAAGCCGGGATCTGCGGCTCGATTCGGGCAAGAAGTTGACGCTGCAGATCCTGATTAAATTCGCTAGCTTCCTCCACGTCGAGCCGCAGCATCTGCTGTCGCCCGCCGAGAATGCGCGTCTTGCAGATGGTTGGCCTGGCCGGCACTGATAGGATAGTAGATGTTTCAACGGCACCACTCTTAAGCAGATCCAAGAGTTGACGCCCCTCGTCGTCCACTCCCACCACGCCGAACAGACCTACCGCACAATTGAGCCCACGTAGATTAGCTGCCACGTTGGCGGCCCCGCCCGGAGCCTGGCTCTTATGATCCAGTCGGATAACCGGAACAGGCGCTTCAGGGGAAATCCTTTCGACCGTTCCCCATAGATACCGGTCCAACATCAGATCACCAATTACCAGCACGCGCAGGTTGCTGAATCTGCTTTGCACAGTCTCGAAGACTCGGTTGGAGTTCTGAAACATCGTCGTAGCTCCGGTCACTCGTCAAATGGCCACCGTCGGACTAACGCGTTCGAAACCGTCGGGCCTTGTTCTAATGGGAATGTTCGCCTCGTGCTCTTGACTGAGGCAATTCTTTCTTGCAGGAGCTTGGCTACACAAGACGTGAGTCTCTGTCTTTCTATCGCCCAAGAATGTTCGCGACAGACATCTTGTCCTCGTCGGACGATCTCTAACACCTCGTTGGTGTGAAAAAAGACATACTCAATCTTTTGTGCAAGATCTTCGGGGTCCCCCAGCTGGAAAAACACCAGCGAGTTGTCCTCAAAATAGTCGCAAACGCCAGCCGATCTCGGTGCAATAACGGGCTTGCCGAGGGCGAGGTACTCGAATATGCGCGTTGGAGTGTTCAGTTCTGCAAAAACGCTTCGATGATTCGGAATGACACCCACGTCGCATTCATCGATTGCCGGAATGAGGTCCTCCAACGACTTCCACCCCAGGTAATGAACTGCATCCTGCAATCCTTTATCGCGCACTGAATTCATCACACGGCCTAAAAAGGCGGTGGGCTCGCCATACATTCTGAGTTCGGCGTTGGGGATCGACTTTCGAACCCGTGCAAGTGCGTCGACCGCCAGATCTACACCGTTTCGCTCTACCATCGAACCGTGATACATGATGACGAAACGTTCGCGTCGAGCGCCCGCATTGGTAGCGCCTATCCGGGGTGGACGCAGGAGAAAGATCCGGTCGTCAGGTGAATTCATCACAATATTCATCTTCTGTGAAGGACAACCACGCGAGGTGAACAGTCTTGCGAACGTGCGATTCACAGTAACAACGGCATCCGAAAAGGACATGCACCACTCCTCGACCTTTTTCATAAGGCGAACAGCCGGAGCATCAGGTTGCAATCCGAAAATCGTTGTCATAAGCTCGGGCATCGGATCATGAAGATCGAGGATCACTTTTGCTCCGCAGAGTTGTGGGACAATTCCACTCAGGACCAGTATGTCAGGCATATTGTGCACATACACCAAATCGTACCCACGGGTCAGCGTGCGCACAGCGAGAATTGCGGCAGAGGTCAGAAGGAATGCTCCGTATTCAAAGCCATACCTGAAGATCGAACCCCGATGGCGACTGATTGGAATGCGCAGGATGTCAATACCGTTTACGATCTCATGCCTCTGGCAATCAGTTTTTTCTCCGAGGCAGATCAGGTCGACTTTCATCCCCTTGCTGACAAGAGTCTCGGCAGCTCGCCGTGGGCGCGGGTCGTCTGGGAAAAAGGAGAACATGACCATGGCCACACGCTGCCCCTGGAGGCGCCAGTCACAGGAATCAGCTAAAGCCGAAAAGGACGACTCCTGAGGTGCAGACAGGGTAACCGGTCTTTCACCATCTGTTTCGCGAAGTCGCCTAGCATTGAGGTCGTTTGCAGAGGACGAGGAATCTGTTTTAAGCCACCCATCCCTTACTTGGTGTACATATGCGGCAACTTCTCTTGGTAGCGCAAACCACGCTTCCTGCCGGTATCTATTGGCAACGTATTCCAAGAAATCGCTATAAATCTGAACTGCGTATTCTGAGGAACGCCGGACGTTCTCAAACCCCATGTAGTCAGGATGAGCGTTAACTAATGCCATCCCGCCATGCCGAGCGATCCAATCAAGTTTCCGAACCCAAGTGTCAATCCCTGACTCTCGCAGCAGAAGGAAGAGAGTCGAATCTTGTGGCAGGGTGTAAGGAAGTTCAACATAACCAGAGATGTCACTTCGCCCCACCCAGAACGGGAAGATCGTGTTCGTGCCATCTGGTTGGGGCTCAAACGGGTCTGTATCGAAACCGGAAGCGTCATATGCGATGTTAAGATCCCGGAGCCAATCAAAATTGTGAAGCATGAAACCTGATCGGAAACCGGTAGAGTCCCATTCTGCTAGATAATGATTGATTCTTTGTGCATACCTTCTAAATTCTTTTTGCGACCCAAAAAGCTTGCCGTCATGGCGGAGATCGTGGACGCCCACTTCAAATCCATGTCCAGTAAGGAATTCTCGCAAAACCTTGGGTGTTTCATATTCCCCCTCAGGTACGAAGTTGAAGGATGAACGGAACCCTAACCGCATCTCCAACGCTGCGAGGTCCCGGCACCGATCTAGACCTCTTCTTCCCTCAACATCGTGGGTGAGGACAAAAGCAAACCTTCGCCCACCAGGCCATCCAATCCACCAGTCTGGCACTCTGCTCGCAAGTTCGTTAATGGACCAATAGGCTGAAAAACGACGCAGCGACCGCTTCGCCAGGAAGCGTCGCAGCGGCATTCGCGATTTCCTGGGAAATATTGGCCTTACTTGGAAGTAAGTTTCCACAAGTAGATGTCTCATGAACACCCCCACCATGAAAAGAAGCCTTCCTGGTGAGACTTGTACTTAGCGGTGCACCTTATCTGCTGCCACCGGATAACAAGTGCAAGCGGAGATTCGAAGGAGTGGATAATGCTCTTCAATCAGTTATGCGGCAGCTTGGCGCTGCCGGGAAGCGGCTTCTTTAGCCATCGAGAAGAAGCGTTGTATTCGGTTAACGACGTATGCTTGTTCTTCTCGGCCAAGTTGCGGATACATCGGGAGGGAAAGTATTTCTTTCGCCACTTGTTCGGCAACAGGAAAATCCCCTTCCTTATAACCCAAGTGCGCATAAGCCTTCTGAAGGTGGAGTGCTACAGGGTAGTGAACCCCTGTTCCAATGTGACTCTTGGCAAGTTCATCTCGCAGCCCATTCCGGTCCGGGACGCGAATCACATAAAGGTGGTAGACTGCCTTGGAAAATGTGGGTTCAAACGGAACAAGACATCCCGTCCCCGAAGCGGTCAATAGATCACTATAGCGAGCTGCCAAATCGCGCCGCATACGGTTCCACTCAGCAAGATATCGAAGCTTGATTCGCAAGATGCCCGCCTGAATCGCATCGAGACGTCCGTTGTAGCCCTCGAGGTCGTGATAATACTTTTTCGCCTGCCCGTGGTCGCGAAGCATCCGCACCTTCTGCGCAAGTTCGTGGTCGTTAGTCGTTACCGCCCCGCCTTCTCCGCAAGCGCCGAGGTTTTTCCCGGGATAAAAGCTGAAGGCAGCCGCTCTCCCAATGGAACCGGCACGTTGCCACCGGTTCTCTTTTCGGGAATAGTACTCCGCTCCATGAGCCTGACATGCATCCTCAACAACCTTCAAACTGTACCGATCTGCGATGTCCATGATGGGGTCCATGTCGGCCATTTGGCCATAGAGATGAACCGGCACGACAGCTGTAACGGCTCTCCCGGTTGCTTTGTGGACAAGCTTCCCCGCTCGCTCGTCCATCGTGCATTCTCTTTCGACAAACTCGCGTAACCGCTCCGGACTCAGCGTGTAGGTCTGCTCATTAATATCGACAAAGGCTATCGCGCCTCCAGCCTGGGAAATCGCTTCTGCGGTCGCTATAAACGTGTTCGGAACGGTAATCACAATATCGCCTGGCTGAACGCCACCCGCCATTAGCGCAAACCGGAGCGCATCGGTACCGCTGCTGACTCCCACGCACTGCTTAGTTGTACAGAATTCGCCAAATGCCTTTTCAAAATCTTCAACCATGGGTCCGCCAATAAATCCTGCAGTGCGGAGGGCAGTCCGAAACACTTCGGTCAAAGAGTCTTCGAGCTCACGATGAGGCGTCACAAGGTCTACGAATGGTACGCTGAACGATTCGTTCACTTCACACCCACCTTTCCTTGAGAAATATACCTGAGAAATTTGGCAGGGTTGCCGGCGACAATGGCTCCACTTTCCACATTATTGGTAACGACACTGCCCGCTCCAATCAGTGCGTTCTCGCCAATGACAACCTTCGAGAGAATTGTTGAGCCGGACCCAATCGAGGCTCCATTTTTCACCAGCGTCGGCTCAACATGCCAGTCGCTTTCGGTCTGCAACTGGCCATTTGCATTGGTTGCACGGGGGTAGGTATCATTGATAAATGTCACGCCGTGCCCGACAAACACGTTGTCCTCTATGGTTACACCTTCGCAAATAAACGTGTGACTGGAGATTTTGCAGTTTTTGCCGACCTTTGCATTTTTTTGAATTTCAACAAAGGCGCCGATTTTGGTGTTTGCTCCGATTTCACAACCGTAGAGATTGATAAATTTGGAAAGCCGGACGCCCCTGCCCATCTTTACGTCATTGGCAATACATCGATGATCGTTCATAGATTCACCACTTTGCCCTTCTGCTTAAGTGATTTGTCTGCTGCTTCAAGCATTCGCACAAT
>JAKAWN010000229.1 GCA_021827245.1 Acidobacteriota bacterium
CCCGTTGCTACCGCCAGCTCCAAAAAAGTACGCCTGGAAATCGCCATTTTTATGACTCCAAGTTATTTAATCGTATTAGAAATAGACTCATATACTTGACGGCTGCGAATGTCAAGCCCATCATTTGTTTTCGAAACGGTGAACTGCGTTCAGGCGGAGAAGCCGCGGGTCAGGAGCGTGGCAGGCAGCAACCTGGCGGACAGACGTCCGGGCACGGGCCGAGAATCCCCAGACTTGGGCGCTCCGGTCTTTCGTTGATCCTTTCCAGAATCAGTTCCCGAACCATGCCTGCAAACATGGGGTTGTTGCCGACGGTCGCGGCGCGAACCATGTTCAGGCCGAGCTCCACGCAGAGCTGGCGAGCTTCGGTGTCAAGGTCGTAGAGCACTTCCATGTGGTCTGAGACAAAGCCAATCGGAACGATGACCACATCCCTGACTTTCCCGCCATGACCAACCTCCCTCAGGTGTTCCAGGATATCGGGACCGAGCCAGCGTTGCGAAGGCGGACCGCTGCGGCTCTGATAAACGAGCGGGTCTCCCCGTCTCCCCAAGCCTGATGAAACAAGATGGCAAGCCTCCAGCAACTGTTCCGGGTATTGGCAGTTCTTCGCCATCGAAAGCGGAATGCTGTGCGCTGTGTAAACGACATGGGCCGCGCTCCTTCTTTCAGCCGGTATGCTGGACAGCGCTTCCTGGACTTGTTCGATCATGGCCGCGACGTAGCCGGGATGGTTGTAAAAGGCCCGGACCTTGTCGATTGCTGGGGCGCCTTCGCCCGCGGCGGTTCGCGCTGCGGCAATATCCTCCAGATACTGCCGGCAACTCGAATAAGAGCTGTATGCCGAGGTGACAAAGGCCAGCGCGCGTCGCACCCCGTCGGCTTTCATTTTGATCACAGTAGCGGCCATCATGGGATGCCAGTTTCGGTGTCACCAGTAAATGGGAAGATGCGGGCCATTGGCCGCCAGCTCGGCTTCGAGCGCCGCAATCAACTTCCGGTTCTGCTGATTGATGGGGCTCCTTCCGCCGAAGTGGTGATAATGCTCGGCGACCATCAGCATGCGTTCGCGGGGAACATCCTTGCCGCGGAGGACGTTCTGCAGAAAAGGGATGATATCCTCTTCTTTTTCCGGGCCACCGAAAGAAACCCACAGGATTGCATCGTAGTCCATGGATTCATCTTAGCCGAGGGCTGCAAGTTCCAGCGACGCCATTCTTGCAGGGCTCGCTTGACGTGGCCGGAGCAAGTTGTACAATGGGCCTTCTTTATTTCTGGAATGCCGAAAGTCCAAGCATCTGTCCTGACCAAGGGGGGAGGCCCGCAGTGCCGGTTGAATCCATCCAATTCCCGGGCCTCGCGCGCGTCTTCAATGCGGCGAGCCAACCGCCAAGGCCGCGTTCACCGGCAGGAAAACAATTCCAGCACAACAACCCAGTCCTTCCTGAGCGCGATTCCGGCTCAAGTGGATTTTGTGAGGTGCACTAATGATAAAACGTTCTGTTTGTGCTTTCGTTGCAGTTGCGGCAGTGCTGCTCGGCGGAGTTGCCTACGCGCAGATCACGCCGGGAGACGTGGCCTCTGTGAAGCAGGAAAGCAATGGAGTTCTCATCACCATGCAGCATGGCGTATACCGGCTTGAGGTTTGCACGCCGTCGATCATCCATGTGCTTTACTCGCCAGACGGTAACTTCCCGCAACATCCTGACCCCATGGTGGTGCGCACAAGCTGGCCGGCATCGCCATTCACGCTCGACCAGTCGGACAAATCGGTCTCCATCGCAACTTCCGAGCTGAAGGTGTCTATTGCGCGCAAGCGCGGAAGCATCAGTTTCGACGACTCCCATGGAAAACAACTGTTGCACTCGGGCGGCGACTATGGCGGGGTCATCATGACTCCGGCGACGGTGAATGGCCTGCACACCTATCACGCCAATCTCGAGTTTTTCCCCACGACTCACGAAGCCTTTTACGGCCTGGGCCAGCATCAGGCGGGCGTCTGGAATTATGCCGGCGAAGACGTTCCTCTTTCGCAGGACAACACCAATATTTCCATTCCGTTTTTTATCTCTTCGCATGGCTACGGCTTTTTCTGGAACAATGCATCGTTTTCACGCTTCAACGACCGCTTCGTTCAACACCTTTTCATTGATGGCAACGTCGCCGACACGGTGGACTACTACTTTATGTACGGCCCTTCAATGGACAAGGTCATCAGCGAGTACCGGGATCTGACGGGGCAGGCTCCGCTGTTCGGCAAATGGGCCTATGGATTCTGGCAGTGCAAAAACCGGTACGAGTCGCAGGATGAAGTGCTGCGAGTGGCGGGGGAATACAGGAAACTCGGAATTCCGGCGGACAACATCGTTCAGGACTGGTTCTGGTGGACCAGGATGGGCTCGTTCATTTTCAATAAGAACTACCCCGATCCCAGGGCCATGGTCAGCGACCTTCACCAGGACCACTTTCACATCATGATTTCTGTCTGGCCCACGTTCCAGCCCGGCACGGTTCCTTTTGAAACCATGAAGCGCAACGGCTGGTTTATCCACATGAACAGCCCGGACGCGCAATGGCTTCCCGGTGCAGGGCTTTATGACGCTTTCAGCGCCAAGGCCCGCGCCTACTACTGGAAACTGATTGATGACAACCTGTTTCGTCTTGGATTTGACGCCTGGTGGCTGGACACCACCGAGCCCGAGAGTTTCACCGAAACGAACCTGATGGAACACGCTCACACGGCGATGGGCAACGGGGCGCGATACGCCAACATTTTTCCCTTGATGACGACTACCGGCGTATACGAGGGCCAGCGTGCGGCGACATCCCAAAAACGCGTGTTCATCCTCACCCGATCGGCAGCGCCCGGCATGCAGCGCAACGCGGCCACGGCCTGGTCGGGCGACATTTTTTGCACGTGGACCGTTCTCAGGCGGCAGGTGACGGCCGGCTTGAACTACATGCTTTCAGGCCTTCCTTACTGGACCACCGACATCGGCGGGTTTGTGTGGGCAAACCCCAAAGACCCGGCATACCGCGAGCTGTTCGTCCGCTGGTTTGAGTACGGCGCTTTCTGCCCCATTTTCCGCGTTCATGGCACCAGGGCCAGCGGTGACAACGCCATCTGGTCTTACGGGAAGGAGGCGCAATCGATCCTGACCAAATACGACGTGCTCCGCTACCGGCTGATGCCTTACATCTATTCGGTGGCGTGGCGCGTGACGCACGACGGCTACACGATGATGCGCCCCCTGGTCATGGATTTTCCCAACGATGCCGAGGCGCGCCAGATCGGAAACCAATTCATGTTCGGACCTGCCCTCCTCGTGAATCCCGTCACCCATCCCGGCGCGGAAACCCGCCGGCTCTATCTGCCTGCGGGAACGTGGTACGACTTCTGGACAGGCCAACAGTTCACCGGAAGCAGATGGATAACGGCGCCGGCGCCCCTCGGAACCATGCCGCTTTATGTCCGCGCGGGATCGATTGTTCCCATGGGGCCGGTCATCCAGTACGCGGGAGAAAAGCCGGATGCACCGATCAACCTCCGCGTCTATCCGGGAGCCAACGGCAGCTTCACCCTTTACGACGACGATGGGACGACTTACGACTACGAGAAAGGGCAGTACGCAACCATCCCGATCCAGTGGGATGATTCCACCCACACGCTGACCATCGGCGCACGGCAGGGAAGCTATCCCGGCATGGACAAACAGCGGACGTTCAATATCATCTGGGTATCTTCCGGGCACGGCGTAGGAGTGAGTCCCGTTCAATTCCCCGACAAAACCGTTCAATACGGTGGGAGTGCGATCAGCGTGTCGCAGTAAGGGCGCTTTTCCCGGCCCGCAGTGCCCTGACACCTTCATCGAGGAGGTTTGTATGTCATCACCAACCCGCCGGCAGATGCTGCAAAGCGTGCTTGCCGGGTTCGCTGGCCATTTATGATCTTGACATGCGCCGTGTTGTGCGGCCCGGCACGGTCGAACTCCGCGTGGGGTCAAGCTCGACGCAAACCATCGGCGCAACCCTGAACGTCGCTTCGGGCCAACCCCCATCAGGGACCGCCTCAATATTGGCTTGACTTAACCGGGCGGTCTTCTCTGTGGCCTCCGTGGCTTGCAAATTTTCACACAGAGCTCACGGAGCCTCTCTGTGGCCTCTTTGTTGAATCTTTTCAGGCCGCGGAGAGCGCAGAAAAAACCGAAAACCTTCATCGCGGGTGGGGCGGTTTTTGCGATGTGTACGATCGCCCGGAAGCGGAATTTGCTTGACAAATGTCGGCTAGTATGATAGTCTTACCATCGCTTTGGCGGGTTGCCTCCTGCCCGATGGCAACGGTTGCAGAGTGAAAAGAATGGCCGAAAATTGGACCCGGAAACTGCCTGAATTATGGTCCGCAGACGGTAATTCTCCACCTGTGCGTCTTGGTGGTGACTCTGTTCGTTTCCTATTTTGTGGCACGGCCATCTTGGCCGTGTGTTTGGAGCGCAGCACGGGCGAGGACGCCCATGCCACAAGTGAAATTCAGTCACTACCTGCGCCCTGAAAAGTGAGACAAATGGGACAAGAAATATCTGTTTTTGCAAAACGAACCGGAGAAGTTGTTGAAAACAAAGGGTCGAGGTCCAAAAACGAACCGGAACGAACCTAAAAACGAAGCGGAGAAGTTGTTGAAAACATTAGAGTGCATAAAAAACGAACCGGAACGAACCGAAAAACGAAGCTACCGATCTTGTTGAAAATAAGGGATAGGCTGGGAATTGAAACGAATACGAACTTGAAGCCCCTCGCCAATCACCGCTTGATTCTCTTGACCTCCGGAGCGGCCATTTCACCTTTCTAATGGCCGCCTTGATGGCATAACATGATAGGGATATTGAGGCTACGGAAAGGCCGTCACCGACAGCACGTGTTCCGTGCCGTGAGCCTTTTGCGGACCGAAACCGGCCAGCTCAAATGTAAAGATCGTAGCGTGGGCACTGTGGGAGAAATCTTCCGATGCGGATTCAAGTCATCCAGCACGTAGCTTTTGAAGGTCCGGGGATGATTGCCGAGTGGGCGCGGGAGCGCGGGCATTCGGTTGCGGTCACCGAGCAGTTCAAATCCGCGAAGCTGCCAGGAATTGCCGACTTCGATTTCCTGGTGATCATGGGCGGGCCGATGAGCGCAAACGACGATGCTGCGATTCCGTGGCTCGCCGCGGAAAAGCAATTGATCGCGGATGCGCTGCAGCGGCAGAAAGCGATTCTGGGCGTGTGCCTGGGCGCGCAGCTTGTAGCGGCGGTCCTGGGCGCGCGGGTCTACCGGAATCGGGAAAAAGAGATTGGATGGTTTCCGGTGCGGCTGACGCCGGAAGCGGCCGGCAGCAAATTGTTCTCCGCATTGCCGGCGACGATGACGGTTCTCCACTGGCACGGTGAGACGTTTGACCTGCCGCCGGGTGCAGTGCTCCTGGCGGAAAGCGACGTTTGCCGCAACCAGGCGTTCGAATTCGATGGAAGAGTGCTGGGGCTGCAATTCCACCTGGAGGTGCTGCCGGAAGGACTGGAAAAATTGATCGAGGACTCGGCTTCGGATCTTGAGCCGGGACTGGCGGTGCAGAGTGCCGAAGAGATGCGTGCCTCGGCGCAGCTTTCGCAAACCCTCCGGCCTGTGCTCTACGCGCTTCTCGATCGCCTGGGGGAAGCGGTGATTGGGTAGCCGCGACGGTGCTTTGTCCGCCGCGGGATTGTCCATAAACTAATCACCGGCGAGAATCGTGATCGCGAGCCTTGCAATCCGCTCAGGTTTCCACTTAAATTGGGCTTTGCCAGTCGAGCCCCGCTGGGAGGCCAGCGACAGGGCAAGGGAGGCTTGGGCTGAATCCGCACTACTGAAAGGACAGTAAGGCAATGATGACAGAATGGAGCGAGCCGCTGAAGATTCGGCCGGCGCGCGTGGATGACGCAAAAGAAATCGCCAGAATTTACAACCAGGGCGTGCAGGACCGCGCTGCAACGTTTGAAAACGCCTATGTCACTCCGGAGGAGCGCTACCTGTGGCTGGCCGCGCGGCCGGAGCGATATCCGGTGCTGGTGGCGGAGGTGAAGCACACGCTGATGGGCTGGGCGGCTCTCAATCCTTACAGCCCGCGAAGGTGCTTTGACGGCGTGGCGGAACTGTCCATTTTTATCGAGCGCAGCCTGCGCGGGCACGGCGTGGCCCAGGAACTCATCAAGGCCATGCAGAACGCGGCGCGCGAAAAAGGCTTCTACAAATTGGTGGGACGCATTATTGCCGAGAACCAGCCTGCGCGCAAAATCTGCGAACTGGCAGGCTGGAGGGAAGCAGGCGTCTATCAAAAGCATGGCCGGCTGGGCAACGAGTGGCATGACCTGGTGCTGGTGGAATATCTGATTCCCGAAAACATGAAATAGCGGAGACGGGTGCAGCCTGTGGGTGAAGACGAGACCGCCAAATCGCCCCTTGAAACGTTTGAGGAGCTGGCCGCCAAGGCTCCCGAAAACGTAATGGTTCGCTACAGCCTGGGGCGCGAATATCTGAAGGCCAGGCGGTTTGCGGAGGCGGAACGCGAGCTGCGCGAGGCGCTGCGGCTGAAGCCGGATTATTCGGCTGCCTACCGCGAGTTGGGGAAATCGCTGGTGGCGTTGGAACGTTTGGATGAGGCGCGGGAGATTTATACAAAAGGCTCCGAGGTGGCCTGTGAGAAGGGCGACCTTCAAACCCAGCGTGAGATTGAAGTGTTCCTGCGACGGCTGGAAAAAGCGCCGGGTCGAAACGGCTGATGGTCGCCGGCGAGACGGCAGTTCCATGGAAGGCCGTTTCACCTCAAGGTGGAAGGCGCAAAGGATTGAGGCGCCATTCCTCCTAGTAAAACGGGTGGCGTTGCACTGGCTGCAGCCGAAGCTGTTTCGTCAGCTGGGCTTTTAAGGTTTCAAAGGCTTCGCGAGGACTGTCCACAAAGCGGATCAGTCTTGATTCCTCGGCACTGACTGTTCCTGCCTCCCGCAGCCAATCAAAATTGACGGCTTTCTTCCAGAACCTGGAGCCGTAAAGGAGGATGGTGGAACGGTGGCCCATCTTGTGGGTTTGCACCAGCGTCAGAAATTCCCACAGTTCATCCATGGTGCCAAAGCCCCCGGGGAAGACGATGACGGCTCGCGAGGGCTGCGCGAACCATAATTTGCGCATAAAAAAGTAGCGGAAAAGGAAGCTTAATTCCGGAGTGATATAGGGATTTGAGCCCTGGTCCTCCGGCAGCCTGATGTTGAAGCCGATGGAAACGCCTCCGGCTTCAGTGGCGCCGCGGTTGGCGGCTTCCATAATGCCCGGCCCGCCCCCCGAACAGACCACGAGGAAGTGCTTGCCATTCTTCAGCGACAGCGACCAGGTGGTAATCATGCGGGACAGCTCGCGAGCCTGCTCATAGTACTTTGACATCTTCAGCGCCATCCGCGCGGAGCGCAGCTCCTCGTGAGTAGGCGCTGGCCCCCCGCACTTGGCGCGTGTCAGAACCTCGCGCAGATTTTCCCGCGCATCGTCGTGAGGCAGAACTCGCGATGATCCGAAAAAGACCACAGTGTTCTGCACGCCTGCGCGGCGAAGACGTACCTGGGGTTCCATATACTCGGCGACAATGCGCAACGTCCGCGCGTCCGCGCTGTCCATAAAGCGCTCGTTCCGGTAAGCAAGCTTGGGAAGGTGCAGTGGGATTCGATTCTTAACCTGACTCATGATGCCTCACAATGCAAATTACGCAATGACTGGAACTCTCAGCATAGCAAACTCGCCATTTTCCTGCATTGTGGAGTGACCGGCATCACAGCATCATATGAAGAAATATCATTTGATTCTTGTATGCACCGGCGCAGCTCTCAAACCCCCGTTCAGGCGGATGTGAGCTATTGCCGGCAGCCTCGAACGCAGAGTTGAAAATAACAATTGTCGGATCCAAGGAGGTCAGGTCATGCCTCGTTTCAATCGTCGCGAGTTTATCGTCCGCGGTGCGACCGGCGCTGCGGGTCTCGGTTTGTTCTTAGACGGCAGGCGGGTAGACGGCATAGCGGCCGCACGCCTGCCGAGGCCGGCCGCGCCCAGCGACCGCGTGAGTGTGGGATTCATCGGCTTCGGTATTCGCGGGAATATCCTGTTTGAGTCAGCCAGAAAGACGGGACAGGCCAACCTGGTGGAAGTCTGTGATTGCTACCAGGGACATCTGGATCGCGCGAAAGAAAGAAGCGGCGGGAAAATCGACACTAACTTCGCACAGTACAAGAAGCTGTTGGACCGCAAGGATATCGATGCGGTAGTGATCGCCACGCCTGACCATTGGCATGCTCCAGTGTTTCTGGACGCAGTGGCAGCCGGCAAAGACATCTATATCGAGAAGCCCATGACGCATCGGATCGAGGACGGGCAGAAGATGATCGATGCCGCGCGGAACGCGAAGCGCATTGTGCAGGTAGGCAGCCAGTGGATTTCATCCAGCCAGAACCGGGTCGCGAAGGAGATGGTTGCCCGAGGCAAGCTGGGAAAAGTCACAAAGATCGTTGCTGCTTACAATCGAAACAGCTCGACGGGTTCCTGGAACTATCCCATACCTCCAGACCTGGAAAATGGAGTGAATTTCAACTGGGAAGAATGGCTGGGCCCGGCGCCGCAGCGCCCGTTTGAAGCTGAACGCGTTTTCCAGTACCGCAAGTACTGGGATTATTCGGGAGGGATAACCACCGACCTGTTCGTCCACCTGATCACCTCCATCCATTACATCATGGGCGCCTCGATGCCCAGAAGTGTTGTGGCGACGGGCGGAATCCTCTTCCGCCACGACGGCCGCCAGGTTCCTGACACGATTGACGCTCTTTTCGAATATCCGGAAGGATTCCATGTGAACATGGGTTCCACCTTCAACTGCGAAAGCGGAGGCGGCAACGGAATCCACTTCCTGGGCACCAACGGGTCACTTTGGTTGCCGCTCGGCGGGTCATCGATGACTTATGGAATCGAGTCGCATCGCGAAGGCTACAGCTATTCCATTGATAGCTGGCCCAAGGCTCTTCAGGAAAGGTTCATGGACATGGGTGACCATCGAGAGGAAGCGGCAAGAAAGGCTCCTCCACCCGAAGAGGTTCAAGCCAAGGACGACGCAGACCCCACAACTCTCCATATGGCCGAGTTCTTTGAGAGCGTGCGCTCCCGGAAAGAGTGTGGAGAGAATGCCGAAGTCGGACACCGGGCGGCAGCGGCCGGCCATATGGTGAACCTTTCTTATATTGCCGGTAAGAAAGCCACCTGGGTTGAAACGTCTGGCATGGCCGTCGTGTAACGGTTCGTCGATTGACGAGCGGATTAGATGGGTGGGGCCTGCCAGCCTCCCAAGGCTGCTTCGAGCTGGCGGGCGATGGCGAGCGCCACGTGCTCATGCCAGGGGTGCGCGGCAATCTGGACCCCGAAGGGCAATGCATCGGCAGAAGCTCCCGCAGGAACCACGGCTGCCGGCCAGCCCGTGAGGTTGTAAGTCATGAGGTAGCTGAAGCACGGCAGCCGGTCATAAGTTAAGCCGTGGACCATCCCCACAAAGCTGCACACAGGAGATAAAATGGCATCGTAATGCTCAATAAACCCCAGCATCGTGCTGCGGAAGGCGTCCCAACGCACTGCCAGAGCGGCGTAATCGGCCATTGAAATTCTGTGGCGCTGCTGGAGCTCGAGCGCTTGCTCCATCAGCGGGTGAATCTGCTTTGTTCCCGCAGCATTCAGCAGATCCCTGAGTCCTGAGCCGCCATCGGCGCAAAACAGCCCGCGATAAATTTCAAACGTCTCGCTGATTGCCGGCGGACATGCTTCTTCCACCTTTGCTCCGGCTTCGGAGAGCGCGGCAGCGGCGCTGTGGACCGCCTCGGCGATTTCAGGAGCTGGCGCCACTATTCCGTTGTCGGTGTGGAAAGCCACTCGAAGATTTCTCAAGTCCGCTGAATTTGTCTCGCTAAGTGGTGCGGGAACAATTGCCGGATCGTGCCAGTCAACTCCAGAGACGATTTTGAGCGCGAGTTCCAGATCCTCCACCTTCCTCGCCAGCGGCCCGATCTGCCAGAGAGAATCCAGCGTGCCGCCAGGCCCAGGGAAATGGCCGGTGCGAGGAACACGGCCGGAAGTCGGCTTGATGCTTACAAGCCCGCAGCAATTTGCCGGAAAGCGGACACTGCCGCCGGCATCGCTGCCGAATCCGAGGGGCGAGCCCCCGCAAGCGATGATGGCGGATTCACCACCGCTCGATCCTCCGGGCGAGAGCGCCAGATTGTAAGGATTGTTTGTACGGCCGTAAATCAGGTTGTCGCTTTCCCATGCCCAGCCGAGTTCCGGGCAGTTCGTTTTTCCCAGCACAATGGCCCCGGCCTCGCGCAGGCGCCTAACCACGACGGCATCATCCTGCGGAACAAAGCTGCGCCTCCCGAGCGTTCCGCCGGTGCTGACGATCCCGGCTGTTTCAATCGCGTCTCTGAAAGTGACCGGCACGACATG
>JAKAWN010000230.1 GCA_021827245.1 Acidobacteriota bacterium
TTCTCAAGATCTTCGTTGAGAGCGCGTGCCTCGCCAGTTGCCGTGTAGCTGCTGTTCATTATCGACACCAGACGCATCTCCATCTGGAATGCCTGTACAAGGCCCGAGAAAGGCGTCTTGACGCGCGGGTCCATTTTCACCGTGAGAGGCTCGGCATAGGTGTGGCCATCCGCGATCAGCCGCACCGTGTAATGCCCCGGCAGAACCAGCGGCCCCTGCGGCGTTCGCGGCGTGTCGTGGACGATGGCCGAAATCGGATAGGAAAAGTGTTCGGACTCCGGCGGCGCGTAACGCAGGTCCCAGACCCAGCGGTGCATGCCCGCGGCGGTGGAAAGAATCCTGGGCTTCCGAAGCCAGAAAAGAGGAATGAAAACCTTCTCAAGCTGCGCTTCGGTCATGGCCGGCTTGTCTGTGCTCGAATAGCGACGCACAAGCTTGCCGTTGGCATCCAGGATCTCAAGCGTCACGGGGCCGCGCGCCGGCTGCCCGAGGTAATAATCAATGATCGCGCCATTCGGCGGATTCTTCCCGGCCGGCGTATCCGGCGGCAGCGGCGTGTCGGTGTTGGTGTCGCGACGGATGCGGTAGGCCGACTCGGGTTTGAAAAGGTAGGAGTCTGAATGCTCAACCGCCGCGGTGATCTGTTGCAGTGGCGTGATGTCATCGAGAATCCAGAACGAGCGTCCGTGCGTGGCGACGATCAGGTCATTGTCATGAATCCACAGATCGCGCATCGAGGAGTAAGGCAGGTTCTGTTGCAGGCTCTCCCAGTGGTCGCCGTCGTCAAAGGAAACCCACACCGCCGTCTCCGTACCGGCAAAGAGCAGCCCTTTGCGCACAGGATCCTCGCGCACAGTGTTGACGGGCTGGTTGTCCGGAAGGCCATTTGTGATGAGCTTCCAGGTCTTGCCGCCGTCGTGCGTGCGGTAAATGTAAGGGTGCATGTCGTTGATGCGGAAACCGCTGACCGAAGCGTAAGCCGTTTCGTCATCAAAATGCGAGGCGACCAGTTGCGTCACTTTGCTCCAGGGCGCGATGCCCGGCGGTGTCACGTTCTTCCAGTTTTTTCCGCCGTCGTGCGTCACCCAGATCAGGCCGTCGTCCGTTCCCGCCCAGATGGTGTTCACGTTCTTGAACGAGGGCGCAACCGAATAAATGGCGCCGCGCACCTTGTGGGCGTACGCGCTTTTGTTGGCAAGCGTTCCGAGGCTGGAGGGAATTCCCGGATGCTTGCGCGTGAGGTCGGGACTGATGATCTGCCAGGAATGGCCGCCGTCGGTGGTCTCGAAAAGCACGTTGGCAGCGTAATAGAGAACGTGAGGATCGGCTGGCGAAAAGATGATAGGCTCAGTACGATCGGTGCGATATTTTCCGCTCATGATGGGGATGGGCGTCACGTCCTGCACCTGTCCGGTGTCCCAGTGGAACTTGGAGACGTTATTACGGCCTGCTCCGTAAATGATGTTAGGATTGAGCGGGTCCGGTGCTACGTAACCGTATTCGATGACGCCCACGGGATGCCAGTCGCGGAAAGTGATTTCGCCGTCGTTGCCACGGCTCTCGATACAGACCGAACCGCTTTCCTGCTGCGCGCCGCAAACCTTATACGGAAACGTGTTGGTGGTGATCACGTGGTAAAGCTGCGCTGTCGGCTGGTTGTACCACGAACTCCAGGTCTTGCCGCCATTGACCGTGACGATAGCGCCTTGGTCCGCAACCAGCAGCATGATGCGGGGATTGATCGGATTGATCCACATATTCTGGTAATCGTCACCGCCCGGTGCGCCCCGGATTGCCGTCCATGTATGGCCGCCATCCGTCGATTTCCAGGTCTCAATGCTGTCGGAATAGACCACATTGGGATTCTTGGGATCTACCTTGGGCATGGGCAGGTCGCCTCCGCCGATGCGGAAAGTGGGACGCGGATCCTTGGTGACGCGATACCATGTCTCCCCGGCATTATCGGAGCGATAGATGCCCAGGTCGTGGCCGGTCTGGTAGCCGCCTTCCAAATTGGTGGCTGTGGTTGCGTAAAGACGGCTGGGTTCGCTCGGAGCAATTGCCACGTAGGCCTGAACAAGACCTTTCGGCAGGCCTTTGGTCAGCTTGTGCCAGGTGTTGCCACCGTCAGTGGACTTGAAAATGCCTCCGTCGGTTCCTCCATAGGCATTGTTGTCCTCCCACGGCCCCTGGCGCGCCTCCCAGAGCGTCGCGTACACGACGTCCGGATTTTGGGAATCGATTTCCACATCGTCGCCACCCGTGTTCCCGTTGATATAAAGAACCTTCCTCCAAGTTTGGCCGCCGTCGGTGGAACGAAAGATGCCGCGCTCGGTGCTGGGACCGTAAGGATGTCCGAGCGCGGCAGCAAATACAATGTTCGGATTGTGAGGATCGACGGCAATCGCGGGAATCTGCTGGCTGTCGCGCAGGCCAAGATGTGTCCAGGTTTTGCCGGCGTCGGTGGATTTGTAAATCCCGTCGCCAACGGAAAGGTCAGGGCGCTGCAAACCCTCGCCGCTCGCCACATAGATGATCTTCGGGTCGGACGGGGCGACCGCGATGGCTCCAATGGATTGCGTTGGTTCTTTGTCAAAGATGGGATGCCAAGTGCGCCCATAGTCTGTCGATTTCCAGACCCCACCGTCCACAGCACCGACGTAGAAGACGTTTGGCTCGCTCGGGACGCCGCACGCTGCACGGGTTCGCCCGCCACGAAACGGGCCAATCATACGCCAGCGCATCCCCTCGTACATACTTTCAGGAAATTGTTGCGTCTGGGCAAGACTTGCAGGTAACAAAGCAAATATGTAAACGAGAACCATCGAAAAATGACGCCAATGTCGAATCACCACAAACCTCCTCAAGTGCTGCTGTCGAACAATCAAGCTTAATTCAAGCGCACTCCACGCGACAAAAAGTGCCGGCGACACCCCACCGGCGCTTGCGGAGTACGGGAAGACCAGAGCGCCAAATCCGGCTACACGATACGCAGGAAATCCAAAGCTGACTGCATGGCCAGCCTGGGACTGTTTCTGAAGGCGCTCACCTCATATGGGCAACCGATCTTGCATCAGTTGCAGAAATCCCAAAGTGTGTCTTCCTGGGCAATGATGTGCTTGGCAGCTTCCATACCGAAGATTTCATGTAGTGGCGCCTGCGACTCAAAAAGGGTCCTAAAGGCGCAAGGAAGATGCACGGACCCGTCGGCTTTGATGGAGATCAGTCGGGAAGGGTGACGGCAGGGGAAATCCGAGCCGAATCCGACTTTGCAGTAGAACTCGTAGTAGTGCGTGTAGAAACGCACGCTCTTTGGATAGCGAGCGCGCAACTCGCGCAGAGATGCTTCAACCTTGTTGATTTCATCGCCATGCAATTCTGCGTCAGGAATCAACTCGCCTGCTCTCATGACGTTATGGACCGCTTCAGGAGCAAGGAGAAGATCACGCTGCAGAGCAAGTTCCGCCAGTTCCGGCAAATCGTCAAGGTTTTCCAGGTTGACAGCAGCGTTGATCTGCGTGGTGAAGGGTTTACGCTTCGCAAGAACGAATTCGAGGTTGTCAAGGACTCTGGACAGTGCGTTCACACCCCGACGCTTGGCAAAACGCTGGGGGTTAAGTGAATCGATAGAGACCTCCAGCATGTCCAGCCATGTCAACCCGTGAGCGTATTTCCGTATCAGCAGGCTGTTGGTCGGCATGGATGTCCACAAGCCCTTGCTGGCCGCGTAGGCAATATAATCAACCGTATTCGGATTAAGGAGGGGCTCGCCAGCGGAAAAGCTGGGCGCGAAGACCCCCATTTCGCAAAGTTCGTCAATGCGACCGAAAATGCGATTGCGTTACGCGCGCGTATCGAGGTCATTGAACTTGCCTTCTTCCCCAAAAACACAAGGATCGCAGAACATGTTGCACATCAAAGTCGTCTCCAGCTTCGCCATGAAGGGAAGCTTGATGCCTGAGCACACCTGCTTCAACGCACATTTTGCAATGTAGGCATACTTCATGACGTCATGCCGCTCTTTAGCGAGCGCAGGCGCTTCCCGGGCCGTTGAAACGACGCGCGCCCATTACGGGAACAAACTCCTTTCAGGATTTGGCACTCTTGAGGTTTTGGCGGCCGGCCATGCGGTAGAGAGTGTTCCGGCTGATTCCAAGGATATCGGCAGCCTGCGATTTGTTGTTGTCGGTCACCTTCAGCACATAAGCAAGATAGCGTCTGCCGAGTTCTTCGAGCGAGGGCAGACCTGCGAAAAGGTCCTTTACACTATTACCATCATCACGTCCAACGCATAACTTGGCCGGCAGATCCCGGAGCGTAATGACGCCGGAGCGGCTCAGTGCGGCAATGGATTCCAAAGTATTGAGGAGTTCGCGCACGTTGCCAGGCCAGGAATAAGCAATCAAGGCAGAAAGTGCATCGGGAGAAATCGTGAGCGTTCGGCGAGCCTCGGCACCAAGCTTTTGAAGGAAATGCGCGACCAGGAGCGGAATATCCTCATTGCGCTCCCGCAAAGGAGGAAGGTCAATCTCAATGACCCGCAGACGATAGAAAAGGTCTTCGCGGAACTTGCCTTCCGCTACAAGATGCGCCAGATTGCGGTTTGAAGCTGCAATCATCCGAACATCGATTCGGACAGATTGATTGGATCCCACGGGCCGCACTTCCTGCTGTTCGAGTGTGCGCAGCAACTTGACCTGAAGAGCCGGACTCATCTCCGAGACTTCATCCAGGAACACCGTTCCGCCATTTGCGTCTTCAAATATCCCGCACTTGTTCGCACTAGCGCCGGTAAAAGAGCCACGCACGTGCCCGAACAATTCGGACTCCAGCAGCGATTCTGTAAACGCCCCGCAGTTCACGGCCAGAAAACGCTGCGCGGACCGAGGCCCGTTGGCATGAATGGCACTTGCCACAAGTTCTTTCCCTGTCCCACTTTCTCCAGTGATCAACACCGTAGCCCGGGAATCCGCGACCATCCCGATCTTCTTGTAAACTTCCAGCATGGTTGGACTGCGTCCCACCAGCGAAGAAAGCGGTGCCGGGACCGTGGCCGGAGGACCCAGATTCCGAGTCTCACGCACCAGGTTACGATTTTCGAGTGCCCTGCGAACTCGGCTCAACACATCATCGATCTTGAAAGGTTTCGAGAGATAATCAAACGCACCCGCCTTGACCGCTTCGATTGCAGTCTCCATAGATCCGAAGGCCGTAATCAGAATCACTTCAGAGTCCGGCTGAATCGACTTAAAGGCCCGCAGCACGTCCAGGCCGTTCAGCTCCGGGCCTAGCCGGATGTCACTAAGGATAACGTCAAAATGCGCGGACTTGCCGGCCGCAAGAGCCTCCTGCGCACCGGCGGTCACCATCACCTGATAACCCTCCGCATCGAGAACCTCCAACAGCAGGTCGCGCGTGTCGGGATCGTCATCGACCACTAGAATTCTTGAGTATCGATTGTTCATAACACTCAAAATCCTTAGATGCACGCTACGGCTATGCTAAGCCGGAGATCCAACCTTGGAACTTTGCGTCACACCGGCCACGTTCTGCCGAACCTCGTTTCGGCAATCCAACGGAAGAGAGATCGTGAATCGCGTGCCATGCCCGGGCTGGCTTTCCGCCCGGATGCTTCCTCTGTGCTGGCGAATGATCTCGTCGGAGATTGCAAGGCCCAATCCGGCTCCTGTTCCCAACCTTTTGGTCGTGAACATCGGCTCAAAAATGTGCTGCAAAGTCTCCTGCGCAATTCCCGCACCAGTATCCTCCACTTCAATAATGACAGTTTTCTCCGTCTCAGAGGCCAAAAAACGCGTCCGTGTTGTCAACGTTCCGCCGGCCGGCATTGCATCCATACTGTTGTTGATGAGATTGAGAAAAACCTGCTGGAGGTAACCCGGATCTGCATAGACCGGCGGGCAGTCGCGCGCCCAGCCCATCACAACATTGATGTGCCTATGCTGAAGGGCGGGTGAGGAGAGCGTCAACGAGTCTTCCAGAAGGTTGGCAACGTCCACCTTCTCCAGCCGTAAATCGAACTGGCGGGTCCAGGAAAGCAGTTGCTTGACAGTGCGAACGATACTGTCAATCTGCCGCTCAATAATCTCCAGCCGTCGTGCGCCCGAAGCGCCTCCCACACCCTGCCTTGCCAGCAATTGCACATGGCCGGAAATTGAATTCAGGGGAGTGCCGATCTCGTGAGCCAGGCCAGCCGCCAGTTGCCCGGCAATGGCCAGCCGCTCGGAGCGCGCCAGGGTTTTCTGCGTCTCAAAAAGCTCTTCGTTGATCCCCTTTAGTTCCTCATTGCGCCGCGCAAGCTCCGCCGTGGCATCTTGAATCTTTTGCCCAAGTTCACTGTTAAAATTCTCGATGCGCGCCAGCATGCGATTCAATCGTTCGGCCAGTTGACCGATTTCATCATGGCTCCGGACGCGGGCGCGTGCCTGCAACGATTTTCCTTCCGCCGAATCCATCACCCGAATCATCTCCTTGACGGGACCACGAATGCTCCGTAGGAAGAAAACGTGAATCACAAGGATCAGGAATCCCAGCCCTGCCAGGGTCACCAACAGATTCCGGAGGACAAGACGTTCGGTGATGATACTCAGGTGCAACTTCGAAACCTTGAGGTTGAGGCAGGCAATGGATCGCCCGTTATCGTGGATGGTTGTCCCCATGATCCAATAATTGCCATCCGGAGTGTCAATCGTAATCTGGTCAGGATCAGCTTGCCTGTAGTCGCTGTACTTTTGAATGTCAGGGATGTTGTCGAGCTCAAGGACTTGCCCCTTCGGGTCGGTGGTAACGATCAACTGATGTGTGGGTACATGGGTGAAAACATCGGCCTGGGTAATACTGGGAAAATCATGCTCCAACTGGCGAAGAGCGCGAATGAGTATGGGAGGATTGTCGAGAGCATGCTCATCCACCAACTGTTGCGCGATCGATCGGGCCTGGGCTAGTGCCTTGCGATAGGTATCCTCCTCCACCAACTGGCGGGTGAGGAGCATGGCAATATAGGTTGAGACCCCGACAACGGATATAACCGCCACCGCAATGATGAGGACGATCTTGCCCTGAAGCCCAAGCCGGCGAAGCGTCATGACTTTACGCTTGCCGATTCTAACACCGAGCGCCCCCCCAAGGAAACATCTGCTGAAAAGAACTGGTAACATAAAGTAAGCGGAAGAGTTACCGGCGGATCTAACGATCATGTGAACGCCGACCGATGGATTGGCCGGGGCAACGGAAAGGCAGGTGCTTTCAGCCGTTTAGAACTCCCAGGGAACTTCAACTCGAAAGAGGCCCATATGGAAAATCGCGAAATCGCAGCCATTTTTGAAGAAATTTCAAACTTGATGAAGATTATCCAGGAGGACCCCAAATGGTCTTTCAAAGCCGCAGCTTACGATCGCGCACGCCGCTCAATCGAGGGCTTCCACGAACGCGCTGAAGCTCTGGCGCGGGATCCCAAACGCAAACTGACGGAAATCCCTGGTGTCGGCGAGGACTTGGCGGCCAAAATCAAGGAAATGGTGGAAACCGGCAGATGCCAGTATCACCAGGACCTGCTTAAGAAAGTTCCGCGAAGCCTATTGCAGCTTCTTGAATTGCAGGGAGTGGGCCCGCAGAAAGTCCGCCTGTTTCACAAGGAGCTGGGAGTCAACAGCGTCGAGGATCTCGAAAAAGCCGTCAAAGCGGGACGCCTTCACGGGCTGCCCGGCATGAGCTCCAAGACGGAAGAAAACATTCTGAAAGCGATCGAGACGTTCCAGCAGTCTGCCGGACGATACCGTCTGGATACCGCATACGAAACCGCTGAAAAGTTGATCGAATATCTGAAAGAACGTACCGAAGTTGAACAGGTGACGCCCGCCGGCTCGCTTCGGCGTGGGCGTGAGACTGTGGGCGATCTCGACCTCCTTGTCACCGGACAAGACCATGCGAAGATCGCGGACCATTTCACGAAATATCCAGGAGTCGATCAGATTCTCGGCAAGGGCGAAGATAAAGTCAGCGTCACACTGAAGAATGGCATGCAGGTTGACATCCGCCTGCTTGAGCGTGAACAGTACGGAGCCGCGCTGATGTACTTTACCGGCTCCAAGGAGCACAACATCGCGTTACGAGAGCGCGCAAGGAAACACGGCTGGAAACTCAGCGAGTACGGACTTTTTGAGGGTGACAAAGTTCTGGCAAGCCGGACTGAGGAAGAGGTCTACAAGAAATTCGGACTCGAGTGGATTCCGCCCGAGTTGCGTGAAAACCAAGGGGAGATCGAAGCGGCTGAAGAGAACAAATTGCCGAAACTAGTCGAACTGGAGGACATCAAGGGCGATCTGCAAATGCACACCACAGCTTCCGACGGCAAGACGAGCGCAGAAGAGTTGGCTGTAGCCGCCAAGAATCTTGGCTACCAATACATCCTGATTACTGACCATTCAAAGGCCGTGACCATCGCCAACGGCCTGGATGAGAAACGTGCCGAGGAAAACATCAAGCGCATCCATGCCGCGCGCAAGAGGGTAAAAGGGATCGAGATCTGGGCAGGCGCGGAAGTGGACATCATGGGCGACGGCAGACTCGATTATCCCGATTCCCTGCTGAAGCAGTTCGACATCGTTCTCGTCAGCGTCCATTCGCGCATGAATATGCCGGCTGAAGAAATGACCCGGCGCCTGCTAAAGGCTCTCGAAAATCCTTACGTGAGAATCATGGGACACCCCACCGGTCGGCAAATCCTGCGGCGCGATCCGTTCCAGTTTGATATGGAAAAGATCTTTGCGGCCGCCAAGAAACACGGCGTCATTCTGGAATTGAACGGCAACCCCGAGCGGCTCGATCTCTCTGACCGGCACGTCAAGCTCGCGAAGGAGCGCGGGATGAAGGTGATTATCTCTACCGATGCCCACCATCCTGACCACCTTCAGCTGATGCGCTACGGTGTGATTACCGCGCGGCGCGGCTGGTTGGAAAAGAAAGACGTGCTCAACACTCTGCCAGCAAAAAAGTTCTTAGAAACCCTGCGGCCACTGCCCCAATAACCTACGTTATCATCAGTCGGTCTGATTTTTCCTACGCCAGAGCCCACAGGAACCCGGCAGTAGAAGTCAGGGACAAATCGGGCGCTTCCGCACGCTGTGGGAAGTCGTGTGATCGCTTCACCCAGTTTTAAGCTGTTGCAATTGTGTGGCTGGGACAGTAAAGTACACATCTGCATTGTCCGGAGAATGAATCTTTGTGGTCAGATCGGAGCCGCTCCCATTATGGACATCTGCTCCGACAAAAACTCATTACCAGTCGAAAATAAAGCCACCCTCAGCGAGCTTGGGAATTGCGGGGGCCGAAGTATGATCGTTACCTCATTATTTGTCAACGAGGTAAGAGAAGGGAGAAGGGAGTTCTGATGAAACATCCGCGCCGCAAGTTTTTGCAGCTTGCTTTGAGCTCAGAAGTCGCAGCAGCCTTTTCGGAGTTCCGGCCGGGGCGACTCCTTGCCGCCGACGACAAGTTCGTGCAGCAGGGAGAGATAAAACCGAATCCTCCCCGCAGACGTAACTTGGCGTCGCCAGAAAGTGGCAGCCGCCCCTTATCATTGACGCCAGCAAGCCTGCGGTGTCCCCGCAACCAGCTTCGTTCGTACCCCAATTCAACCGAGCACCGAGTGGTCGCAAGATTGCGCTCAACAACCGGTATCTTACCCTCGATGGGAAGCCCTAGCTTCCCGTGATGGGACAGTTCCCCTAACAGGTTGCTGAAAAACACACTAGAGGGGGTGTAGCGGCGGGTTCATCCCGCCATAAGCCTATTGCTTTCAGCACGGGCTGGCGGCGTAAAGCCGCCGCTACAGCTTTTTTCAGCAACCTGCTAAGAGCGGTGGCCAGAGCAGTTCTGGGAAGAGGAACTCCTCAAGGTGAAAACTGGGGGGATTCAAATTGTGGAGAGCTACGTTTTTTGGATCTATCAGGAAGAGGTCAAAGGGCAGTTTGACTGGTCGGGGCGGCGCGACCTTGGCCGATTTGTCCAACTCTGTGGCAAGCACCGGCTATACGTGTTCAAGCGCATCGGCCCCTGGTGCAGCGGAGAGGTTCGCAATGGGGGATTCCCAGACTGGCTTCTTCAATCATGCAAGGAACTGCGGAAAAATGATCCTTGTTAACTCGGTTACGTGCGTGCCTACTACGGCCAGATAGGCAAGCAACTCTCCGGACTGTATTGGAACGACGGTGGACCTGTGATAGATATTCAGATTGAGAATGAGTACAGGCTGCACGGTCCCGAGGCGGGGGCAGCACACATTGAAGAGCTCAAGAAGATTGCAGAGGAGTCGGGAATCAAGGCGCCACTCTACACTACCTTTGGTTCGGTTTCTGCGCCGGGTGTGATTCTGGGGTTGTCCCCTGGGCTGAGACAAACAGTTAAGACACTGCCTGCCGTTCGCTGGAATTCGATTGTACTGCAAACGGCTTTTCCTGCAAGATGGTCCCCGGCTGGTGAAGCGGAGG
>JAKAWN010000231.1 GCA_021827245.1 Acidobacteriota bacterium
TGCAGGCCGTTGAAGCACGACGTGATGAGCGGCTTAAAGCGCTGCAACGTCTGTCTCAGGGCCGGCTTGAATTGGCGGAGGAATTGGCCAAGAAGGAATCGGCACTGAACGGTTTTGCTGATCTTGATACCAAATTGAATGCCGCGCGGACGGAAATTGGAAATATTGATACGACGATCATTTCGGTCCGCGGGGAGCGCGACAACCTTGTTGCGCGCCAAGCGCAAGTCATGCAGCGCCTGGAGCAGCAAGACGCTGCGCGCGTTCGCTTGGCCCAAGTCGAAGACCAACTCAGCAAGCAAAAAGTTGAACTTGGGGATTACAGCTACCTCGCCAAGGTCTTCGGCCCGGACGAGATCCAGCTCTGCGAAATCCAGGCAGCAGGACCGGAAGTCTCCTCCTTGGTCAATGCCCTTCTGGAAGGCTGCTTCGACAATAAGTTCGAAATCCGCTTCCGGACCCAGCGCCCCAAAGCCGACGGCCGCGGCATGGTGGACGACTTCGATATCGAAGTTCGGAATAAGAACCTGGATCGGACCTGCCTCGTTGACGAGCTCTCAGGCGGCCAGTTCGTTCTGGTCAACGAAGCCGTGAACTTGGGCATCGCCATTTACAATATGCGACAGGGCGAG
The DNA here is from genome assembly GCA_021827245.1 of Acidobacteriota bacterium. The sequence goes on from JAKAWN010000231.1 coordinate 633, forward strand.
GGCATCCGGTACGAAACCTTATTCCGGGACGAAACAGTTGGCGCTCTTGATTCAACCAACGCCAAGGAGTACGTGGGCATGCTGCGGCGGGCCATGGACCTAGGTGGATTTCACCAAGTAATCTTCATTTGCCACACGCCACTCGTTTGGGAACTTGCCGATCATATACTTTCAGTCGGTGGGGGCCAGGTGGTGGTCAGCGACCGGCTTCCAGCTCTCCCGCAGAAAGAGCACGGCACTTACCAACCCTTATCCGTCAATCCGCCCTCGGCTGACGCTTGCCTTACGCTCTTTACTCCCAAGGGGTCGTATAGGTAGATTACAGAAGAGGGTCGGTCAGAATGCGTCTGACGTCATTATGCAATAGGCCATTGGAAGCAAGGCTGGTAGGGGTTCTAAAATCAGTGAAGCCTTCGACAGTCGAATGCATGCCTCCAGATCCCGCTAAGATCGGAAGCATAGGCGCAACGTCATAATATTCAATTTCCGATAGATCGACCATAATGTCGGCAATACCACGAGCCACCAGATAATAGCCGTAACAATCACCGAAGCTGCGCACGAGCCGCACACTCCTGTACAGGTCGGTCATTCCCGATCCATACTCTTTGCTTACCACGTCTGCAGGATTCGAAATGAGGAGCGTGGCGTTCCCTAGTACTGCGGTATGTGAGACGAAACATTCTTCACCCTCAAAAAAGGTCCCAGTTTGAGGCGAGCCAATCATTAATTGATCTTGGATTGGCAGGTAGATCGACCCAAGGATCGGCACCCCATCCCGCTCCAGCGCCAGCAATGTTCCGAAAAGAGGAGTCCGGAGGATGAACGATTGTGTCCCATCGATCGGATCGATAATCCAGCGAAAGGAACTCGATTTCCTTGTCTCTCCGAATTCCTCTCCCATAATGGAATAGCTAGGGAATCTCCGTTCTAGCGCGTCTCGCAAAAAAAGTTCTACCTCACGATCTGCACGCGTTACCGGGCTGCCGTCAGCCTTGTTCTCAACCTCAACCGCACCTAGATAATACTTCCTAATCCTCAGTGATCACTTCAAAACCGGCCATCGGTGGACGGGTCAAAACCGGCCAATGGACGGCGTCCGGGACTAAGTTGTTTTTAACCTGCCGACCCGGTTTCCGGCAAGCCCGTTTTGGTTCGCCAGCTTCTGGGGCCGCACTTCAGCAGATGTCCATGGTGCAGCAGGCGGTCGAGCATGGCACTAGCCTGGATTTCCACGGAAAACGGTTTGCCTAAGAGTTGGTGGTGTTTTGGGGGCCTTTGTACGTTGTAAGTCGGAGACGGTAACCGTTCCACCAAGGGACGGATACAGGCTGATTGAACAGGCCTGAGGCAAGGAGGATGGGTAGGTGTGAGCGTCGGTGAAAACTGACAGAGACTTGCCCATCGGTGATGTTGAGGTCGGCTGGCATGTCGATCAGGTCCCGGAAAATATGGCGAGCCTGCGCGTCGGAGTATCCGCGCATCCGGCGTGCGAGCAGCCGATAGAGTCCGCTGGCGACGACAAGCAGCGCCATGTCGAAGTCGATCTTCAAGCCCACCGCCGAAGAGAGTGCGTCCATATGAAAGAACCGGACTGCATCCGACAAGGCGTTCTCGATGAGCATGCGCTGTGCGTACCGCGTAATAAGTTGCTTGGCTGACGTTCTTTTCTGGTTCGTCAGCAGAACCGTGGGGTCATCGTGCCCGAGATCCCGGATATAGAGTTGCCGGAATTCGTGACCTGCCAGAGTGATCTTCTGCTCATAGACACGCGGGAAACGATACTTCCGTGTCGCCACATCCAGCTCGACCACTCGCCAAGCGGAACGCGGCAGGTTTACGATCTCCTTCAAGATATTCGGCGATCTTCGTCGGAGGGTGATGAAGTCAATCTGCATTTCATCCAGCCGCGCCAGTTGCGCATACGTCGTAAGCCGCGAATCGAAAACCAGATGGCGAGGGATTTTGCCGTGCGTTTGCTTCCAGAAAGAGATGAACCGGAAAATCTCTTCCGCTTCCTCGCCCTTACGGAGATCGGCATTCGAGTAGCAGAACGCCCGGTCCTCGGCATCCTGCGCCAGAAACACCAGGATGCTGGGTTGCCGCCGGCTGCGGGCCGACACGTAGTGGCGCTCGATCGTGGAATCTTCGCCGTAATAGGGCACCGAGTGGAAGTCCAGGTTGAACGACTCGCCGGCAAACAAATCAGAACCCGAGACCTGTTCATGCCACTGCGCCAGAAGTCGCGTCGTGTTGGCGGGAGTGACCCTCGAAGAATACTCCGACAGGTAGCTCTTCTTCGGTATGGCGTTGAGTCCGGCAAACAGCGCCAGTCCCTCGTCGGCTGCCAGCGGCATGATGTGGTTTTTGTGTTCGATCGACCAGAGTTTCAGAGCCAGGCAGGCACGAAGCGCGTGTTCGGCCGGAATCATCTTCGATCCCGGCAGTTGGGCGGCCACCGCCAGCTTCGCTGCGTCAAGCCGGACAAGATCCGCGATGAACAGGAAAAGCCCACCACAACGAGTGGTGAACGACCGCGGCTCCAGGGAAAACTCCCGAACGTCTGAGATCGGTTCGGCGGTGGGGCGCGGGTAATCCGGACGTTCCTCGTCCAGGCGCCGGGGAAGGGGGGCGAATCCTTCTGCCTTCAACACCTCGCGGACAGCCGTTGGACTCAGCGGGCAGTTGCGCTCCTTCAGCAGGTGACTGATCTCGTAAACCGAGTGGTTCTGCTTGCGTAGGATGACGATCAGATCCCGGGCCGCGGATTTCTTGGGCTGCGATTGGGGCCCATGGCGGGGGGAAACGAAAAAAACAGGATCCGGATCCCGGCGGAAGTGATGACACATGACGTGAAAAGTGCCGACCGTATAACCAAAGTCGCGGGCCACCTCTTGGGGCGGACGGCCATCGACAAAGTAGGCCCGGAGGGCTTCGTAGATCCGCTGTTTGGGGTTAGCGGGGTCGAGGAAGAACGTCCGACACGTGCTTATGTCTTTAGGTGCGCCGTATGTCATGAAATGACCGTATCATTGCACAGCAGTTGGGGTCAAGCACCTTTGCAGACAACCACCTATTGGGTCTCGGTTTAGCCTCCCCAGTTAAGGCATTCCGCGCTTTCGCGGGCTGTTCTGGGGACAGGCAGCCATATCACACGGCCAGTCAGTGCAACGCTACGAGGCTGCTAATCAGCGCACCATATTGCTAAGTGGATTAACGAATATCGTCAGGCGGATGCTTTACGACAAAGGATATTGCTTCAGAAACTGACGATCCCCTGGTGCTGGGCGACTAAATTCTTAGGCGAAAGGTTTTCCGTGGAAATCCAGGCTAGTGGATTTCTATTTCTCGTTACTGTCGGCTTCGCAGCCCTCGATGTGGGTCGTTTGCACGAGTCTGACAGTGTGCCTACGGCACTGAGCCTAATTGCGCTGCTCGTGCTTGCGGCGGCTTTGGTATTCCAGGCCTGGGCAATGATAGTGAATCCATTTTTCTCCCCAGAACTTCGAATTCAAAGGGAGCGCGACCACCGTGTCGTTACCGCTGGCCCTTACCGCAGGCTTCGCCATCCCGGCTACCTCGCAATGATAGTTGCCATTCTCTCCAGCGCCTTGGCCATCGGTTCATGGCTGGCATTGATTCCCGCAGTAGGTTTTTGGTTTGTCATTGTGCGGCGAGCACAGTTGGAAGAAGAGTTTTTGAGACGGAATTTGGTGAGCTATGTGGACTATATGCGGCGCGTCCGCGGAGGCCTTTTGCCGTGCTTGCCAGCGTTTTCGGGCTTACATATCCGTCGCATCGGCAAGTCCTGCCAACTATGTTCGCACATTGGCAAGATCTACTCGTACCTCAAGGCTACCATCGGATCGATCTTAGCCGCGCGGTGCGCCGGGATGTAACACGCCAGCAACGCCACGGCGATCAGGATTAGCGAGACGGTAACAAATGTGAGCGGGTCGATGGGCTGCACGCCATAGAGCAAGCTCGACAGGAAGCGCGTGAGGGCCAGCGCCCCGCCAATGCCAATGGCTACACCGATTATCGCCATCTTGAGTCCCTGCACAACGACAATTCTGAGAACGTCGCTCTTTTGTGCACCCAGCGCCATGCGGATTCCAATTTCGTGCGTGCGCTGCGCCACCCAGTACGCGATGACGCTGTAGATTCCAGTGATGGCTAGAAACAGGACAAGCCCCCCGAACAAACTCACCAGCGAGGTAGCCATGCGTGGCTCCGCCATGGAATTCGCAACCACCTGGTCCAGCGTCTTCGCGCCAGAGACTGGAACGAGAGGGTCGATTGCAGCCACTTGTCGCCTGATCGCGGGCAGCAAATGCATCGGGTTCCCATGTGTCCGAACCAGCAGGTGATAGCTGGGGAGGAACTCCTGCGAGAAGGGCTGGTAGAACATGGGTCCGCTGGTTTGCCACACCTCATGCTGCTTTATGTCTGCCGCAACACCTATCACTTCGGCGTCGCCTTTCGCGCCTTTGATCCGAAGGTACCTTCCGATTGGGTCCTTACCTGGCCAGAAAGTTCGCGCCATCGCCTGGTTGACAATGACGACTGCGGGCGCCTGCTGGTCACCCTCGGGGCGAAAGTCCCGCCCGCGAAGCAAGGGGATACCCAATGTCCCGAAATAGCCCTGTGAAACAACGTTGTCTTCAATCGCCTCCCACGATTTCCGATTCTTCCCCTCGCTGCCAAGCTTTTCGACCGGCTTCGACCAACGAAGCGTCGTCAGTGGCGAATCAAATACCAGCGCAGCAGACTGCACACCCGGCAGGGCACGCACGCGATCCAGCAGACCCGAATAAAACCGTAGCCCCTGGTCTGGCTTGTACTGGCGCGTGTAAACTTCCGTGCTTACGGATAGGACGTCGTGGGAATTGAAACCCAGGTTTGTTGAATCGAGTGCGTAAAGAGTGCGCAAGAGTATCGCCGCCCCGGCTATCGCAACGAACGCAACCGAAATTTCAAAGATGGTCAAGGAGTGGCGCAAGCGCTGATGCTGCCGGCCAGGCGAAGTTTGCGAGCTTGCGTGCTTCATCACCGCATTCAGGTCCAGATGCGAAACCTGAAAGGCAGGAAGCAACCCAGACAAGAGTACGGTTAAGATAGCTAGAGCCACCGCGAAGGTCAGTACGCGCGCATCCAGTGTGGCTGGCTGCAGCGCAAGGTGAATTGTGAAGAGCTGCCCGAAGGTGGCAATCCACTTCGTCATCCATCGCGCCAATAGCAAGCCGAGCCCTGCACCCGCCAGCGAAATGATCAGGCTCTCCGTCAGCAACTGGCGGACGATGCGCATGCGTCCGGCGCCGAGCGCAAGGCGCATTCCAATCTCCTTTTGCCGCAGGGTACCCCGGGCGAGCAGCAGGTTGGCGACGTCGGCGCAAGCTACCGCCAGAACCAGTCCAGCAAATATTTCCAGCAGCCAGAGCAGGTTGGTGATCTTCTCGCGCCAGGTGGGCCAGATGCGGCCCTGGCTGAAGGGAATCACAAAGGCGGTCCGGCCCCCGTCCGCGTCGGGGTAGGTATGTTCAATCTGGTCGGCGAGCAGCTTGATTTCACTTGCCGCCCCGGACATTGTAACGCTGGGACGCAGTCTTCCGACCATCAGGCAGAAACGCGCCTGGGGTTTGTTGAGGAGGTCAGGCTCGCGAAGAAATGTCGCTTGCGCGCTCATGGGAACCCAGAAGTCTGGCGGTTCACCCCAGTTGAGTTGAACTCCCTTGAATCCCTTGGGCGCAACGCCGACCACCGTGAAGAGCTGGCCGTTGAGGGTAAGCACGCGACCGACCGGGCCCAGAGTGGAGCCCATGTGCGCGCGCCAGAAGCGGTAGCTCACCACTGCAGCGTGCGCCGGCCCGGCGCTGTGGTTCTCTGAAGGAAGAAAAAAACGGCCGCGGAGAGGTTTGACCCCCAGCACATGGAAGTAATTGCTTGAAACCAGCTCGGCCCATGGAAGGCCGGTCGAGTTGCCATGTGTCCAAGCCACCTCGATACGGGCAAAGGCGGCGATGCCTGAGAATGCCTGACTGTGCTCACGATAGTAGAGGTATTCAGGATAGGAGGACGACGCGTAGCCCGATCGATGCGCGCCACTCGTGTAAATGGCGGCAAGTCGCGAAGGCTTAGCCCCCACGAATGGTGGGAACAGAACCGCCTCAGCCAGACTGAAAATCCCCGTATTGACTCCGATGCCAAGCGCCAGAGTCAGAATTGCGACAATCGTGAAGCCGGGGTTGCGGCGGAGCTGGCGGAGGCCGTATCGCAAATCCTGAAGAACGGTTTCTATAAAACGCCCGGTCCCCACATCACGGCATTCTTCCTTGACTCTTTCCAGACCTCCGAATTCCACCCGCGCCCGGCGGCGCGCTTCCGAGGGGATCATGCCGGCCGCAATGTAATCGGCGGTCTGCTGTTCCAAATGGAACCGCAATTCGGCATCGAGTTGCTTCTCCTCAAGCTGTCGGCGAAATAGGCGGCGATACCAGCGCACGGTTTCAGTCCTACTCTGCTGTCCGAAGGATGAGGGATACGGCCGTCGTTAGCCGTTCCCAGTTTTGAACTTCGGTGTCCAGCTTCTTTCTGCCCTTGGCGGAAAGCGCATAAAATTTCCCCTCGCGGCCTGTATCCGTCATCTTCCACTGCGCTTTCAGCAGGCCGCGATCCTCCAGGCGATGGAGCGCGGGATAAAGTGAACCCTGTTGGAGCTGGAAGAAATCGCGGGAGATCTGCTGAATACGTTGAGCAATGCCATAGCCATGAATTGGTCCAAGGGCCACGATCTTAAGAATCAGCATGTCGAGTGTCCCCTTGAGAAGTTCCGCTTTGGGCTGGGCCATACTCATACCTCGATGTTCTACCTATATGCCTGAATCCGAGCGTTGTCAAGCGCAATCATAGTTCACATTGAAAGTTCGATCGTGGGCGTAAGAATCAGGCCAGAAAGCGCTGAGATTTGCCTGTCGCACCAGACTAGTGACATGGCGCTGCGGTCTGAATGCCCGACGAGGGCTTCTGCAGCCTAACTTGCTTGTCGAGCCGGCACATGGATGCGAGGACTTGAACATCGCCTGTGCATGCCATTTGCGCTGCCCCGTAGTCTGGACTTCCATCCATTCCGGAGGAGATCCATCAGTGGGTCCTTCGGCGGTTGGACCGCTGGGGACAGGAGGAAGCGAAGTGCAACCTATCAAGCCATGAGTCCCTTCAGGCCGCGTTCGACTCCGTGACGAAGCAACTGGAGACCGTGAGGGAACTCCGCGTTCGTGATCTCATCTCAGACGAAGAGTTCATCAAGGACCGGGAAGCGCTCCAGGCCGAGAAGCGAAAGCTCGCCCAGCGGCTCGAAAACCACGAAGCGACCGATGCATGGTTTGAACCGGCGCGGTTGCTCGTTTTGTTCAGTCGTAGAGCGGTTTCCTGGTTCAAAGAGGGGGATCTGGAAATAAAACGTCTCATTCTCACGGTCGCAGGTTTGAACCCGACGCTCATCGACCGGCAGCTCAATATTGACGCGCGAAAACCGTTCCAACGCTTGTTCGAAATGGCCAAAATTCCTGCAATGAGCAGCATGCTGGATGACGTTCGAACTCTCTGGCAGGCCCACGATCAGGAGTTTCTTGGAACCATGGCCGCCCTCCGACGGCTCACGGAGCTTGTGAATTCTTAACGAAGCGGCTCAGACCAGCTAAAGGCGATGGGTAAGGTGCCACCAGTTGCAGTGCGGACAACGGTAAATCCGAAGAAGGGTGCCGTCCTCTCTGCGGCGATTCATGATCTTTTGAGCATTGCGCTTCGAATGACTGCGTTTGCAGCAGTCAGTTATCCGTGCTGAGTTCAGCATGCTAGCCGTGTTGCTTTGGGTTTCCGATATCCGACCTTTGGGCGGTCATGTTCTCAAGGAAGGCGAAACGCACTCGCAATGCGCGTCAGGCGCAGGAACGCTATCCGACTGTACTATTTCCGCGCCTGGCGATGTGTCAATGCAAGAAAGGCTGCCTTGCTACCCTTCCAATGTTGCTATATAAGTAAACCAGCGGGGAATCCCAATACTTCAAAAGAAAGGCATGTCTTATGCAGACACCCGAGGAAATCAAGGGTTTGGTTTTGTCGCTGAAAGAGTCTTTGCAGGCGTTTCACCCCGAAATTCCTACCTGGGATCAACGGTTGAAGCAAGACTTTTTGGAGCTCTGTGGTCTACTCAACGAGCATCGCAGTGAATTTGCAGAAGGGGATGGGGAGAAATTCGTCTGCCCACACGGTCCATCCGAAGAACCTCTCACCGTCATCGTCCTCGGCGTTGAGTGCCGGTTTGCCAAATCACCTTACTGCCAGACCTGTACGGCGACCTATCTCAACCGCTATAGCACCTTGTGCGGTCTGTGCAATCGGCCGATCTTTCCCGGTGACCCTATCGAGGTTTCAGGACGTCGGGACGGGGAGTATGTACACTCCAGATGTGGCGATTGCGCTGCTGCATACGCGGGGCATTGGGGGGAGGGGAAACTGATCCCCTTCGTGGTTCATTAGTGATTCCAGTTGCCTTGGATCGCGACGGTCAGGCGTGCATTTGTGCCTGGCCGTTTTATTTTGCTTCTGTTTGTCCTGGTCGGCGGAGCTTGCCCGATCCCGCCAGTCTGTCTTCTTAGAACCATCAATTACCCGGTTCAATTCCAAGTACTTTTGTTGGTTCCCCTCGCAAGCGAATGTTTGAACCAGATGATGCAAGAAATAACACACTTGGCGGGGATTCTCCGAGGCGAGGAGAAAGAGTTGGCTGCTTGAGAGGCGATTCAAAGATTTTCAGATGAATGACCCAAATCTGAATCAAAGTGCTGCGCTCGGCAAGAGATCAGCTTACGCGAAAAGTGATGTTTGAGGTCGCAGGCACGGATCTCCCTCGAAGTTTACCGGAACCCTCTTGTCTTCATTTCTCTGAATTGTCCTCCAGGTACAGCTCCCGCACTCATCATGAGATCGAGCTTCTGTCCGATGCTCAGGCTGTTCCACCACTTCGTGGTTGTTTCCTCGACCGTTTGGGGAAGAGAGGGTGCCGGCTTTGCCGCGATTGGCTTCTGAACACTCTCCGGTTTCAGTGCTTCGGCTGGCCGACTGCTCAAACCCGATTGCTGCCTGACCTTCTCGAAAAGTCCTTCTTTCTTGGCCATCGTCAGATGATAGTCCACGGTGGAGGCAGAGATTTTCCTCTTCTTGGCGATTGCTGCTTTCGAGAGCCCACTGACTATATCCTTGACGATCTCCATCCGGCTGATCCCTTTGATGAGCGGCATAGAAGAACTCCTCCTTGTTGATGTATTCAACAGCCTTTTATCATACACGCAGAGGAACTCCTGTGGGTCGTTGATGTAAGTTCGAGCGTAAGAACACAACCGCCCCTCCCGGACGGACCAGAAGCTTGCCGTTCCCGGCAAATCAAAAAAGACCCCCGAACGCTTCCGGAAAAGCAGTCGAGGGTCATAGGACGAAGGGACTCAGTTTCAAGAATTGCGGGAGAAGACCTTACTGCCGTCGTCCCACTCACCAGGGCGCTTGGGGGAGATTGCATCCATATTCCAGCCGTTATTCCAGCCGTGGCTGTACCAGCGGACGCTCACCGCGCGGAGCATACCTTTGATATCGCGAATATAGAAGACATTCGCGTAACCGTTGGTGAGCAGTGGCCCCGTTTCGCCGCTGGGTTGCTGCTCCATTAGTGCGAAGAGCTCGGCGAGGGTCGTTTCAGCTTTGGTTTCGCCACCCAACTCCGCGATGATCGGGCCGTCCATCGACGCGCGGGAAAGCTTCCCGTAGCTAAATGTTGACCCCGCGAAGGATTCCTCCGCCTTTTCGAGGAACCAATC